>JARGFN010000278.1 GCA_029210665.1 Desulfobulbales bacterium | reverse complement strand
GGGCCAAAACCGCCAAGCCGCCCAAGGTGGGCAAGCAGGTGGTAATCATCGGGGCAGGCAACGTCGGCTGCGACGTGGCCTGCGAGGCTTACCGGCTCGGGGCCGAGGAAGTGACCCTGGTCGATATCCAGAAGCCGCTCGCCTTCGGCAAGGAAAAAGCCGCGGCCGAGGCCCTGGGCGCCACCTTCCAGTGGCCGGTCCAGACCAGGGAAGTTACCGAGGAAGGGCTGGTCGACGCGGCCGGTCACCTGATTCCGGCCCAGACCGTAATCATCTCGATCGGCGACGTGCCGGCCCTGAAGTTTCTGCCCGATGCCGTCGAGGTAATGACGGTGGGCGGCGCCGGCTGGATCAAATGCGATGCCGAAGGGCGCACCTCCGACCCCAAGGTCTCCGCCGTCGGCGACGTCGAGCGGCCCGGTCTGGCCACCAACGCCTTAGGCGCCGGCAAGAACACCGCCGACGCCCTGATCGCGCACTTCAAGGGCGAGGAGTACACCCCCTTTACCAAGGATGTGATCTCCCAAAGCGACCTGACCCATGCCCATTACGAACCGCTGCCGTTCGCGGCCGCCTCTCCCGAGGAAGTGGCCGAGCGCTGCCTGAGCTGCGGCACCTGCCGCGACTGCCATCTATGCGAGACGATCTGCCCGACCCAGGCGATCTCCCGCGAGAAACGGGAAGACGATTCATACCGTTACGTATCGGACGACGACAAGTGCATCGCCTGCGGCTTTTGCGCCGATACCTGTCCGTGCGGGATCTGGGTCTTGCAACCGTTTTAAATAACGAGGAGTTAATCCTTGACGGGGAAATCCCGTTATGATAGTTTCGCCCTACAAATTCAGGGCCATTAGCTCAATTGGTAGAGCATCTGACTCTTAATCAGCAGGTTCGGCGTTCGAGTCGCCGATGGCCCACCAGTACAATCAAGCACTTAGCTCATTTTGGGTTAAGTGCTTTTTTATTGCCCGGCGAGATCCAGCCCCGAACCGGCATCGCCATGGTTGCGGCCTTGTACCGGAGATTATTCCGAATTTTTCCGACTGGCCGCAAGATGCTTAAAGCTACAATTTGCAAAATAAGTGGAAACCCTACTCATAATAAATTTGACTTCGGCCCGGTTTTCAATCTAACCTGTTAAACGAGAGAGAAATTTTTTATGGGAGGAGAGGACGATGAAACAGCTCTTGTTACTGGCATTGGGCGGTCTTGTGTGCGCGGGCTTTCTCGCTATTCAGTCGGACGGTTCCCTGGTAAAGTTTGGCGGCGCAAGCAATCTCAAGTATTTAAATCCGGCAAAACAGTATGAATACGGTCCCCGGGGAAGAATCAACAGCCCGGCCGGGGAAGAATTGTTTCCAGCATACCCGGCAACTTTTGCCCGAAACGGCATAAGCGGCCCCAACTTGCCATAACCTGAACCGATGCGCGTTCGAAGTACCGGGTTAAGGCCAAACCGGTTCTCTGGCTGTCGGCAAACCCCGATACAGCCGAATGCGCCTCCGGGACAAATAAGGGTAAACCCTACTTGTGGCGGGCCGGTCATTTATAGAGAATATCC
>JARGFN010000223.1 GCA_029210665.1 Desulfobulbales bacterium | reverse complement strand
TATGCGCTTAAAACGGTAGCCGAGCGGTATTCGGATCTTTATCGGGATCTACTTAAATAACGAGCATGGCTGCTGATCAAGTCTGGCAATGGTATTTTTTTGAACCGGAATAGGCAGCCTCAAAGGTTAATTTGATGAAAAACATTATCTTAACGACAGTCAAAATTATCAATTCACTGCTGAAACCGGTCGGCGCCAAACTGGTCAGTTCCGAATCTGATTGTTTCGAGATGTCTTCCGCCCTGAAACGCGTTAACGATCATGCTATCGACATCAACACCGTGATTGATATCGGCGGCTCGAACGGCATCTGGAGCCGTAAGGCCTTCAAGTTCTTCCCCCGGGCCGCCTTCGTCGCCATTGAACCGCTTCAAGAAAGAGAGGAAGCCTTGCGGGACCTCAAGCGGCGGAATCCCAACTTTGATTATGAGCTCTGTGTCGCCGGGGAAAACCACGGCGGCCAAACCACGCTTAACATCGCCGATGACCTGGACGGTAGCACGGTAAACGGCAGTGGCGGCAAGCCGCGGCAAGTCCCGGTAAAGACCATCGATGCCATTGTTGCCGAACGGAATCTGCCCGGACCATTTTTATTGAAATTCGATACCC
The DNA here is from genome assembly GCA_029210665.1 of Desulfobulbales bacterium. Classification (GTDB taxonomy): domain Bacteria; phylum Desulfobacterota; class Desulfobulbia; order Desulfobulbales; family JAGXFP01; genus JAGXFP01. Next base: position 2,104 of record JARGFN010000223.1, on the reverse strand, counting down.
ATGGTTACGAGATTCCCATCCTCAAAGGGGCCGCCGAGACCCTTGAGAAAACCTCGGTAATCGTCATGGAGGTCTACAATTTCCCCATAACCGATAATTCCCTGCGCTTTCCCCAGATGTGCGCCCATCTTGAGAGCCTGGGTTTTCGCTGCTACGACATTGCCGGCCTCATGCTCCGGGAACACGATAAATCCTTCTGGCAGATGGACCTGTTCTTTGGTCGGGACGATGCAAAGATGTTTGCATATTCCCAATACCGGTAATGAAAAATTATTTTCACTTAAAAAAGAATTATAATCCGCGTAGCAAAATGAGTTCAACTATTTCCGTGTTGTGAATCTTGGCGGCGCGGGACCGAGGTTAATCGTTTTAGTGGGGCCTGATTTTTCTTGCAACAGACAGGATGACCATATAGTGTGGTCATGGGAGGTTGAATTTATGACACAATTAAATATTGCTCAAGCAAAAGCACATTTCTCGGAGTTGATTCAAAAAGCAATGCTGGGGGAGGAAGTAATTATTGCAAAGGATCACCGACCACTTGTGAAAATTGTTCCGTTGCCGCAATCGCAAAAACAACGGAATCCTGGGTCTGGTGCCGGCCAACTTAAATATATGGCGGAAGACTTTGATGCTCCCCTGGAAGATTTTGAGGAATACATGTGAAAAAAATACTTCTCGATACTCATGCATTTATCTGGTGGGTTGAAGATGCTCCTCAGCTTACTGGCAAAGTCAAAAAAATACTGGGAAATATTGAAAATGAATGTTTTTTAAGTTTGGCTAGTAGTTGGGAAATGGCGATCAAATCAAGCATTGGTAAGCTTAAATTAACTCTTCCCATCCGGGAATATGTACCTCAACATATGGCAGCAAATGATTTTAAACAGTTGAGTATTTCTTTTCGTCACGTTGCCAGGGTAGAGTCATTGAAGTGGCACCATCGCGACCCCTTTGATCGTCTGATTGTTGCTCAAGCCATTGAAGAAAAAATGGTGCTGGTTTCTGCCGACCCTCACCTTGATTTGTATGATGTTGAGCGGTTTTGGTGATTAGATTTTCCAGGTTGGCAGATGATGAGTAACAGCAGAGCCCCTAAAATCAGCATAGTTACACCATCCTTTAACCAGGGAGAATACCTGGAGGCGGCCATCGACTCTGTGCTTGCCCAGGGCTACCCGGACCTGGAATACATCATTATCGACGGCGGCTCCACGGACAATTCCGTGGAAATCATCAAAAAATATGCCCATCATCTCCACTTCTGGTGCAGTGAAGCCGATGCCGGCCATTATGCCGCGGTCAATAAAGGATTTACCAAAGCCGGCGGCGATATTTTTGCCTGGCTCAACAGTGACGACATGTATTGCCCGGACGCCTTCAGGACCGTGGGGGCTATTTTTTCACAGTTCCCCGAAGTTTCCTGGCTGACCACCATGCGACTACTGGTTTGGGATAGCCGGGGCCATTGCAAGCTTGTTAAGTACATCCCCGGTTATTCAAGAGAGGCCTTTCTTGACGGCCGCTACATAATCCGCGGATTTTCCGGACTCGGCTTTATTCAGCAGGAATCAACCTTCTGGCGCCGCGAGTTATGGGAGAAGGTTGGCGGGATCAGGACAGAGATCAAGCTGGCCGGCGATTTCGATCTCTGGGCCCGTTTCTTCAGCCATGCGGATCTGTATGGCGTTGATCACCGTCTGGGGGGGTTTCGGGTACACGACGAAAATCGCAGCCGCCAAAACAATAACTATATCTTAGAGGCGGAACAGGCCCTTCTGGAAATGCGGGCAAATCTGCACTGGACCGGGAAGACCCGTCCACCGATTTTCGCGGATTTTATTAAGAAAGTCCCGATATTCCGTGAGCTGGCCTCCCTGGCCAATAGATTCCAGACCAAACCCTATACCGGAACCAACATTGCCAGGGCGGCAACCGAGCACGGAGAAACCTGGCAAATGACCACTTCATCCTTTAAGTGAAACGGATGTCCGGGTGAGTCAAATCAAGCGGACCGACAGGAGTTTTTTTGAACATTACAGAAGGGAAAACCAGCTTTCAGCCGGTCTCGACCGCGCGGACTGAAAAGCAGCCGCTGGTATCG
>JARGFN010000287.1 GCA_029210665.1 Desulfobulbales bacterium | reverse complement strand
TACTTTTCAACACCCTTAAGAAGGCGGCCGGCTACAATTGCCCCGAGGAGCAGAACGATAATAGTGGCCGCGATCCAGGCCGCTTTCAGTTTGCGCGGCGCCATTGCTTGACTCTGTTAAATTTTGCGGAGATTTCCGTCGGGGCAAAGGCTTTTCGGTCCATTATTTATATTATATCCGATGGGCCCCGGCTACTACAAGTTTCCGGATTTTTCAGCCTGACGACATTCTAATCAATCACTGCGGGCGGGAGATAGATGGTGAACTCGCTGGTCGGCCCGAGTATTACACTGTGCGGCCGTTGCTGCTCCTGCTCGGGAACCAAATTCATTCCGTCCAGAAAAGCAAACGAGGCATGCTTAAGTTTGGCCTCCCTTAAGATTATTTCGGGATGCCAGATCGAAAAGCGGCTCAACCTGCCGTCCCGGCGGCGGAAATAGCCGCACAGGGGGTGGCTCAGATAGACCAGGGCGGTCTCCCGGTCGGGGAAGCCCGGCGGGATAACCGAGTCGTCTTGATCCTGGTATAACTCGACTGCGGCGGCGGCCCGTTCAGACTTTGTCCGCATCGCGTATCTTCGGTACAGCCCGGTACCGTGGTCAAAGTCGAAGTCGAATTCAATTACACCCTTATGCCAGGGAAGCTGCCAGAGATGACGGGGAAAGATGACGGACCAGGAGTCGAGAACGGTCTCCAGAAACCAGGCGCACCTTCCCCCTGTCGTTCGGTCCGTAATGTATGCACGGTAATTGACCTGGGCCATCCTGAGCCTGGGAAAAGGATACGCGGCAATGGTAAAATCTTCGTTAATAAAAGGGACCACCGAAACCAGCGCTCGTTCACGACCCTCTATCGATACGATCGTCAAATGAAACCGTGTCGGAATCAGGTGCGCCAACCGTTTAGGCTCGACCGCATAGGTGATGATCGCCAGATGGCTGGGTCTGCAGAAAACATCGAAACCTCGTGGCAGTGGTCTTTCAAGCAGGATATCCTTGAATTTCAGTGGTTCGAGCATGACATCTCCCTGATCGCAAC
>JARGFN010000282.1 GCA_029210665.1 Desulfobulbales bacterium | reverse complement strand
GGCCGCAGAGGCAGCGGCCGAACTCGACCTGATCGCACTTCTTGAGCAGGGAGTCGTCGAGGTTGTAATGGGCCTTCATCCGGAGAACGTCCGGCCGGTCGTCATCGACCAGCAAAAGCGCCCCTTTCGGCAGCAGACCGAATTGCCCGAAAGCACTGGTGAGCCGGATGAATTCATTCATGAACTCCTGGAGGGTGATGGTCTCCTGGGAGATCCGCAGGACCTGGTTGAGGATTTCCAGGGTTTGGTTGCTGTACTCAAGTTGGCGGAAGGCTCTTCTGTGCTCTTCTCCTTCCCGCTGCAGCGCCTCGTTTGTCTTGCGCAGCTCAATGGTCCGCTCCCTGACCTGGTTTTCGAGATTTTTCTGGTTGTCGAACAGCTCCTCCTCGGCCTCCTTGCGCCGCTTGATCTCCCGGCTTGCCAGCCAATAAAGCACGGAGACCAGCAGGGTGAGGCCGGCCAGGGCGATTACGACCGCGCCGCCGATCTTTCGGGCCAGGGTCACCGACAGGTCGGCGACGAAAAGGGTGTAGTCGTGCAGGTAGGTCAGATCCCAGCCGGGCAGCGTTTCGAGGTTGTGCCGGTGGATCGTGTACTGGTGGCCCCGGCGGTCCATGGCGTGGCCGGCGTCGATTCTGGTCAAGTCGGTCGAACCGAACGGGCCCGGCCCGAACTGCCGCTCCGCCGCGATTTTTTCGCGGGTGCTCGCGGAAGTTTCCCCGAGAAACTTGCCGATCAGCCCCCGATCATTGCTTAACATGATGATGCCGTGGGGGCCGGTGAGGGTCGTGATGCCGTGATATTGCGGGTGGGTGATCCGGTCGGCGATTTAGTCGAGGGGCAGCTTGAGGGTTGCCGCGCCGAGAATCCGGCCGGTCCCGGAATCGGCGACCGGGGTGCTCAAGTAGAGCCCCGGCTGGGCCGAGGTTACGCCGATTCCGATAAACAGGGCGGTCCGCCCCTGGATCGCCTCCTTGAAATAGGGGCGAAAGCCGTAATTCTTGCCGACGAAGCTCTCGGCGGCGTGACGGTTGGACGAGGCCAGGGTGATCCCTTGTCGGTCGAGCAGATAGACGATGCCCTCGCCTACCGCGCCGCGGAAATTGTCCAGGGCCTGGTTGGCCGCTTCGAGGCTCGCCGGGTCCGGATTTTTCAGGGCTTCCCCGAGGGGTTTGACGGCGGCCAGCCGGGCCGCCGTCTTCTTTTTTTCAAGGAGATAGGAGTCGATTTCGTTCGCCGCCTCGGTAACGAGGTTGGCGGCCATAATGTGATTGTGTTGAATGGCGGAGGTTTTGGCGGCGCGGTAGAAGTAGATTCCGCCGGTCAGGGCGAG
>JARGFN010000286.1 GCA_029210665.1 Desulfobulbales bacterium | reverse complement strand
GGCAATAGCTACCTATCGGCTCCATCGGGGGTTGCGGGCGACGGGCATCGATTCGCATCTGCTGGTGCAGGGCAAGAAAACCGACGACCCCAGCGTTATCGGTCCGCGCACTCAATGGCAGAAGATTCAGGCTGTCCTCCGTCCCAATATTGAGAACGCTGCCACCTTTTTAAATAAAAAACCGCCTGAAACACTTTTTTCAACTGCCTGGTTTCCGGATAAATTGTCATCCAATGTTATTGAATTTGATCCCGATATGGTTCATCTTTTCTGGATAAACCATGGATTTCTTCGAATTGAATCCATAAAGAAATTTAACAAGCCGGTTATATGGACCCTGCATGACATGTGGCCATTTACCGGAGGCTGTCATTATGACGATGAGTGCGGGAAGTTCCGGCAGTCCTGCGGTGATTGCCCGGTGTTGCATTCGGGACGGGAGCGGGATTTATCCAGACGTGTCTGGCAGCGGAAACAAAGGGCCTGGGCGGGTCTGCCGATGGTCGTTGTGGCCACCAGCCACTGGCTCGCCGAGATGGCGCGGGCAAGTTCGTTATTTAAGGATAAACGGATCGAGGTGATCCCCAACGGCATAGATACGGAGCGCTATAAGCCGATTGATAAAGAAGCGGCGCGCGCCGCCTACAACCTGCCGCGGGACAAGCGGCTCATTTTGTTTTCCGCCTTCAGCGCGACTTCCGACAAACGCAAAGGCCACCAATACCTTGTTCAGGCCCTGGATAAAATAGCCCAAGAAGGTTGGGGAGCGAAGGCCGAACTGGTGATCATCGGCGCCTCCCGGCCGGAGAATCCACCAGATATGGGCATGAAGGTGCATTATATGGGCTCCCTGCATGATGAAATAAGCCAGGTCCTGCTTTATTCGGCGGCCGATGTCGTGGTCGCCCCTTCCATGCAGGAGAATCTTTCCAATACCGTAATGGAATCCCTGGCCTGCGGGACCCCGGTGGTCGCCTTTAATATTGGCGGCATGCCTGATATGATTGATCATCAAAAAACCGGCTATCTGGCCGCCCCCTTCGAATCGGACGATCTGGCCGAGGGCATAATCCGGGTAATCGAAAACAGAGAGCGCCGCGAACTGCTTTCGCGGCAGGCGCGCCAAACGGTGG
>JARGFN010000281.1 GCA_029210665.1 Desulfobulbales bacterium | reverse complement strand
CTCGGTGACATGCCGAAAACCAAGACCAAGATCATGATGAACCTGGCCATTCCCGAGAAGGCCTTCACTGAATGCCAGATTCCCAACGACGGGGTGGGGTTGGCCCGCGAGGAGTTTATCATTAACTCCCATATCGGTCTCCATCCCCTCGCCCTCTATAATTACGAAGAACTGAAAAAATCCGCCGATCCCGAGAAACAGGAAGTGGTCAGAAAGATCGATGCCAAGACCGGCGCCTATAGCGATAAAAAACAGTTTTTCATCGACAAGGTCGCCGAGGGTGTCGGCCGGATCGCCGCCGGTTTTTATCCGAAAGACGTGATCGTCCGACTTTCCGATTTCAAGAGTAACGAATATGCCAACCTGGTCGGCGGAACCTTTTACGAACCGGAAGAGGAAAACCCGATGATCGGCTGGCGCGGCGCTTCACGCTACTACGACCCCAAATACCGGCCGGCCTTCGAACTTGAATGCCAGGGGCTCCTGAAGGCCAGAAACGAGATGGGCCTCACCAACATCAAGCTGATGGTGCCTTTCTGCCGGACCCCAGAGGAGGGCAAGAAGGTAATCGAAGTGATGAGGGATTGCGGTCTGGTCCAGGGCGAAAACGGCCTGGAACTTTACGTTATGTGCGAGATTCCGAGTAACGTGATTTCCGCCGACGCCTTTGCCGATATCTTCGACGGCTTCTCCATCGGTTCCAATGATCTCACCCAGCTCACCTACGGCCTTGACCGCGATTCCGGCATTATTGCCGGGATCGCCGACGAGCGCGACCCGGCGGTCAAGGATATGATCCGCATGGTTATCGCAACCGCCAAGCGTCGCGGTAAAAAGATCGGGATCTGCGGGCAGGGCCCGTCCGATTTTCCCGAGTTCGCCACCTTCCTGGTCGAGCTGGGCATCGATTCCATGAGCCTCATTCCGGATACGGTCATCAAGACCCGCCTGGCGGTAGCCGCGAAGGAAAAGGAGATGGGAATTACGCCCTGATCCCGGTATTCGGTAAAATTTTTTTAAAAAAAAGAGCGGGCCGCAAGCCGCCGCTCTTTTTTGTAAAAATCAATTTCCTGGGTTAACCGGTGTTTGTCCATAAAAGAAATTTGGTTAAGCTGACGAGAAATCTTCACCTCAAGTCGATCATGGTTTGGATTGCGATTGTCTGCTCCGGATGTGGATCGTTACAAACCTTACCGCCGGGTAGCGAATACAAGTTGAAACACAATGAACGGTATGAGAAAACATATTGCGATTCAATACCCAGAATGTACAGCGGTGTGAGTTTGGATGTCTGCCTGGCCTTTATCGGCCCGCCCGCGCCAATGCAGGCAAAATACGATGAACACGATTTAGGCGTCTTTTATGGCTATCTGGCCGATATTGCGCTAAGTTTCATTGTTGACACCCTGGCTCTTCCATATACAACCTACCGTCAGTTAAATTACGGCAGGTTGCGTCTCAAGAGACAAGACCGGCCTGACTTTGGAATTCCTCCTCAACCCTCGCCTTTAGATT
>JARGFN010000285.1 GCA_029210665.1 Desulfobulbales bacterium | reverse complement strand
CGGATTCAGGGGCCAGCCGTTCCTGAACCGTTCGGGCAGATCGGGGTTGGTGATGAAGGGGCGGCCGAAAGCGATGATATCGGCGGTGCCCTCCGCGACTCTCTTTTCGGCGCTCTCCCGGTCATAGCCGCAGTTGCCGATGATGGCGCCCTGGTAAACCGGTTTGAATTCGGCCAGGGTCATCGGCTCGCCTTTCTGGTGGAAACCAAAGGCCAGACCGTCCATGATATGCAGATAGCCGAGGTCGAGCTTATCGATCTCACCGGCGACATGGAGATAGAGTTCCCGGAAATCGTCGCAACCCATGTCGTTGAACACCCCGTTCGGAGAGATCCGCGCCCCAACCCTTTCCTTCGGCCACACCTCAAGAACCGCCTCCAGAACCTCCCGGAAAAAACGGAACCTGTTCTCGATGCTGCCGCCATATTGATCGTCTCGCCGGTTGGTTGAGCCGTCGAGAAACTGGTTGATCAGATAACCGTTGGCGCCGTGGACTTCGACCCCGGAAAAACCGGCAGCCCGGGCGTTTTCGGCCGCCCTGCGGAAATCGGCCACGGTGCTCTTGATCTCAGCCACGGTCATCGGCCGGGGGGTCTCATAGGGTTTTTTGCCGAGCGGGGTGCGGATCCCGTCGCCGTTAAGCTTTACGGCGGAAGCGGAAACGGGCGGCTCGCCGTTATGAAAATCACTATGCGAGGCCCTGCCGCAATGCCATAACTGCAAAAACATCTGGCTCCCGGTCGGCTTTACTTTTCCGGTAACCTTCTTCCAGCCTGCCACCATCCCGGCGGTATAGATTCCCGGCGAGCCGACCCAGCCGATCCCCTCTTCCGATACCACCGTCGCCTCGCTGATCAAAAGCCCCGCCCCGGACCGCTGGTAATAGTATTCGGCCATCAGATCATTGGCCACCCGCTCCTCACCGGCCCGGCCCCTGGTCATCGGCGCCAGGGCAATTCTGTTTTTCAGTTCAAGATCGCCTAAAGAAACCGGTTCGAATAATAAATCTTTTGTCATGCCCCTCTCCTCATTTTTTTTAATTGCCCGCCGGGGTAACAATTCTTCCGGAAGGCCGGCGAGGTTTATGCGGATAACTCCCGGCCGGCTCACTTCATTAGATTAATTTCCGGCAGGGTTTGTCAAGCACGGATTAATCCTCTCCAGCGGATCGAGCATGATTGATGACGTCGCAAAAAGTCGGGAT
>JARGFN010000284.1 GCA_029210665.1 Desulfobulbales bacterium | reverse complement strand
GAGATTAACCAAACTCATAAAATTGAGTTTATAAGCTTTCAGGGATGTTCCAGAAATCTGCTCTCCCGGTAGTGGTTTTTCAAGAGATCCAGTGGAACCTCGGAATGCCAGTGGCCGCTCCACTGCGCCCAGCCCCAGAGGAGAAAGAAGAGCGCCAATACCCCGAGGGGCAGGGTCAAGGTCGGCAAACGTTTCCTGCCGTAAGCCGATACGGTCAGGCAGTCATCGACCGGGCAGGCCGAGACGCATTCCAGGCAGCCCAGGCATTCGGGGCTGTTGACCGATTCCTTGGCGGCCACCCGGATCGCACCGGGGCAGACCTTCTCGCACTTATGGCAGTCGATGCAAAGCTCTTTATCCCGCCGGATCCGGGTGGGGCCGACCAGGGCGAGGAGGCCGAGCAGGGCGCCGTAGGGGCAGAGATAGCGGCACCAGAAATTTCTCGAAACAAAGGAGATTGCCACCAGAAAGCCCATCACCCAGAGGGTCAGGCGGCCCGGCTCGATAAAGAAGAGCAGCATCTTGGCGTCGACCACCAGGTTGTAGGGGGTGCGGTTGAAGGCCTCAATGGCGGCGAGATCCATTTTCAGGACGATCAGGTAGAGGAAGAAGCCGAGAAGCAGATATTTCAGGGAGAGCAGCGGCCAGTCCAACCATTTCGGAGCGCGGCGGAGGGTCTTCATCTTCAGGCCCAGCTTTTCGATCAGATTCGAGGTGAAGCCGACCGGGCAGATCCAGCCGCAGAGCCCCTTGCGGAAAAAAAGGCCGATCAGGATTGCGGCTATAAAGATGGTCAGCCCGGCCGGGTGGATCGGATCGTAGACCCCCGTCAGGACCAGGCGCTTCAGGCTGACCAGGGCGCTGATCGGCAGAAAGGCCTCGACCGAAGGGGGCCGGGCCACATAGCTCTCGGACCCACCCATCGCCCAGCGGTAAAACAGGTAAAACAGATAACCGCAGTAGAGGCAGAACAGGGCGAAACCGGCCTGGACCGAGAACCGGAGGTGGTGCAGATTTTTCCGCCGCCGGAAAATGGGGGGGATATGTTTTTTTAGAGAAGGCATCGCATATTCCTGCCATTTTAAAATATTCAGCCTGGATTATAAAGCTTAAACACTAAATGAACATTGACTTAAGTCAGGAAACATCCGAAAAGCTCAAAAAAATTTCAGTGGAAGTCATGGCACCCGGTTTTGCAATCTTGTAAGTTTTGCAAGTTTGCAAGCCTGACCCCATGATTTCATGTCCCCGGAACTTTGCGAGGAGCGCTGCGGCGAAGCAAGTCAGTAT
>JARGFN010000254.1 GCA_029210665.1 Desulfobulbales bacterium | reverse complement strand
ACTCATCCACCCATTGACTCATTCACTCATTCACTTTTGCACCCATTCACTTATTCCCCCATCCACTCATTCACTCATCTACTCATCCACTTGATGAGTCAGGAGTCAGGAGCCAGGAGCCAGGAGTCAGGAGTCAGAAGTTAGGGGTGAGGCTTGTCCCTTACCCCTTACCCCTCACTCCTCACTCGAAATAAATAAACCGGAGCGGTTCCGGTTCGCTTTTTTTGAATAACATTTAACGGAGTGAATGATGATTTATTCTCCAGAAGTTGAAGGGATGTGCCCCATCGCTCAGGGCGCCCGGCATGAGTCGTCGCCGATTCCCCAGGAGGGCAACTGGGTGCGGTCCAGGGAAGTAACCGATATCAGCGGCTTCAGCCACGGAGTCGGGACCTGCGCCCCCCACCAGGGAGCCTGCAAGCTGTCGCTGAACGTCAAGGAGGGGATCATCGCCGAGGCCCTGATCGAGACGGTCGGCTGCACCGGCATGACCCATTCGGCGGCGATGGCCTCCGAAATCCTGCCCGGCCGGACCATCCTCGAAGCCCTGAATACCGACCTGGTCTGCGACGCGATCAACGACGCCATGAAGAAGATCTTTCTGCAGCTCGTCTACGGCCGCAGCCAGACCGCTTTTTCCGAGGGGGGCTTGCAGGTCGGGGCCGGCCTGGAAGATCTCGGCAAGGGCTTGCGCAGCGTTACCGGCACCATGTACGGCACCGCCAAAAAGGGGCCGCGCTATCTGGAGATGGTCGAGGGCTACGTCAAGGAACTGGCCCTGGACGAGGATGACGAGGTGATCGGCTACAGTTTTATCAATATCGGGGTGATGATGGACGCCATCAAGAAAGGCGTCGATCCGGCCGAGGCCATGGCCAAGGCTTCCGGCACCTACGGCCGTTTCGCGGACGCGGTGAAAACCGTCGACCCGCGCCGGGAATAAGGGGGAGAAGAGAGATGGCACTGTTTGAAAGTTACGAAAGAAGGATCGGCCAGATCAGCCCGGTCCTCGAAAAATACGGAATGAAGTCCCTGGAGGAAGCCCGCGAGGTCTGCGAGGCGGCCGGGGTCGATGTCTATAAACTGGTCAAGGAGATCCAGCCGATCTGTTTCGAAAACGCCTGCTGGGCCTATATCCTGGGGGCGGCCATCGCGATCAAAAAGGGCCAGAAGGTTGCCGCCGAGATCGCCGCCACCCTGGGCGAGGGCTTGCAGGCCTTCTGCATTCCCGGTTCGGTGGCCCACCAGCGCCAGGTCGGGCTCGGCCACGGCAATCTGGCCGCGATGCTCTTAAGCGACGATACCAGCTGTTTTGCCTTTATCGCCGGCCACGAGTCTTTCGCCGCCGCCGAAGGGGCGATCGGCATCGCCCGTTCCGCCAACCGGGTCAGGAAGGCGCCCCTCAAGGTGATCTTAAACGGCCTCGGCAAGGACGCCGCCCAGATCATCTCCCGGATCAACGGCTTCACCCACGTCGAGACCAGCCTCGACTACGCCACCGGCAAACTCGCCGTGGTCGGGGAGAAAGCCTACTCGCAAGGGGAGCGCGCCGCGGTCCGCTGCTTCGGGGCCGACGACGTCCGCGAAGGGGTGGCGATTAACCATCTCGAAGGGGTCGATATCTCGATCACCGGCAACTCCACCAATCCGACCCGCTTCCAGCATCCGGTCGCCGGCACCTACAAGAAGGAGAGGCTCGCCGCCGGCAGGAAGTACTTCTCGGTGGCCTCCGGCGGCGGCACCGGCCGGACCCTCCATCCCGACAATATGGGGGCCGGACCCGCCTCCTACGGGATGACCGACACCATGGGCCGGATGCATTCCGACGCCCAATTCGCCGGCAGTTCCTCGGTCCCGGCCCACGTCGAGATGATGGGGCTCATCGGCATGGGCAACAACCCGATGGTCGGCGCCTCGGTGGCGGTGGCCGT
>JARGFN010000283.1 GCA_029210665.1 Desulfobulbales bacterium | reverse complement strand
GGTCTCCTATATCGTCCAGCGGATGAACTCGATGGCGGTGCTGTTCTCTCTTCTCGCCTTTCTCCTTTATATCCACGCGCGTCTGAGCCGCAACCGGACCAGGCGCCGGCTCCTCCTGGCCGGAGGGTTTTCGGCCTTTCTGCTGGCGCTGGGCTCCAAGGAGAATACGATTACCCTGCCGTTCTTTGTTTTCCTCTACGAGTGGTATTTCTTCCGTGACCTGGACCTGCATTGGCTGAAAAAAAATTCATGGTGGCCCCTGGGCATGGCGCTTATCCTGGCCGGGGTGGCCTTACTTTATCTTGAATTTACCCCCCTGGTCAAGACCCTCTCCGAATATCAGGCCGCCAGCCTGACCTTGGCCCAACGGTTCATGACCCAGTTCCGGATAGTCATCTTCTACCTCTTTCTCTTTCTGTTCCCGCATCCGGCCAGGCTCAACCTGGACCATCATTTTCCGGTCTCCCTCTCCCTGCTCGACCCGCCGACGACCCTCTTGTCGATCCTCGCCGTTTTCGCCATACTTGCATCCGCGGTGGTCATCGCCCGCCGCTACCGCTTTCTTTCCTTCGCCATCCTGTGGTTCATGGGGAATCTCGTAATCGAAGCCTCGGTGCCGGGGCTGGACATGGTCTTTGAACATCGCACCTATCTGCCCTCCATTCTGATCAGTATGATCCTGGTGATGTTCCTTTACCAGTTTGTTACCCATATCTGGGCCAGGAGAGTCGTCTTGTTGATATTCGTGGCGGTCGGCGCGGTCTGGACCCATGAGCGCAATCTGGTTTGGGCCGACAAGGCCGCCCTTTGGGCGGATGCCGCCGGGAAATCCCCGGAAAAGGCCCGGCCCAATATCAACGCGGGCATTGCCTACAGCGAGATCGGCCGGTTCGATAAGGGGATCCGCTATCTGGAACAGGCGGTAAAGCTGCAGCCCGATTATGTCCATCCCCGGATTAACCTTGCCAACTCCCTTTTCATAAAGGGCGATTACCCCGGGGCCGAACACCACGCCCGAGCGATCCTGCCCATGAAGCCGGTCGACCGGGAGTCCCTGAATCTGCTGGTCATGGCCCAGAATACCGTGGGCAAATCCCTGGCCATGCAGGGCAAGGAGGAGGAGGCCTTGGAGAACTTTCGAAAGGCCCGGGAGTTGAAACCCGATGATCTCGCCGCCACCTATAACCTGTCCCTGGTCCTGGCCAGGCTGGGGCGGCTCATCGAGGCGGAAGAATATTGCGTGGAGGCGCTTCGGATTCAACCCGATTACCGGGCGGCGCGGCTGCATCTCCAGGAGATCCGG
>JARGFN010000024.1 GCA_029210665.1 Desulfobulbales bacterium | reverse complement strand
ACGAGTTGCCAACGCCGCAGATGCGCCGTTATCGGGCGCCCCGCAGGGCGGCGGGTGCATTCCAACCACCACGGATCACTATCTATATTTAACGTAAAAACAATTACATATCTTGAATCAATACCCTAAGCCGTCACGGATTCAGAATAAAGCTAAGATCAACTCAGCGGTTGAGCAAGTGAAGTCTGCCATAATAGTTGATGTCAGAAACTTTTCAAGAATGTTTTGCCCCCGGCCGCGAAACCCGCCCGTCGGTATGACATGCCGATGGAGCCATGGCCCGGCCATTGCTTATCCTGGCCGGCGCGAAACGAGCACCCGGAAAAACTTGACCTTTGGTGAGTAAAACTGCTATTAAAACACTACATCAAGATGGGATCAAGATGCTTCCGCCCCCCCCCTCTGACCATTGCGCCTTATTGAGGAGAATAATTGATGACCCAGGCCGGGACCTCAATTAAAAGTGACAACAACGATATCCGGATCAGGACGTCCCTGATCAAGGATATTTATGTGGAGCAATACGGTTCCGCCTCGCCGCTCCTGAATGGTATTCTCGCCGATATCGCCGATCTTTATCAAGGCAAATGGGAATCACACCAGGCCTGCCTGACCGGCTACCATAATCTGGGCCACGCCCTGGACGTAGCTCTCTTGACCGCCAGGATGATCGGCGGCTGGAATAAACTGGCCGACGACGATCATCCCGGTATCGACAAAAACCTTTTCCTGGCCGCTATCGCCGCCGCGCTTTTTCATGACTCCGGATATATCAAGGAGAGAGGCGACGACAAGGGATTGGGAGGCAAATATTCCTTCAGTCACGAGGCCAGAAGCATGGCTCTGGCCAAGTCCTATCTGATTCGGGAAAAATGGCCGAGCCGTGCCGTTGCACTTGTTCCCGATATAATCTCCATTACCAAATTCCATGTCCCCCTCGAGATCCAGGGACTATTCAAGTCGAAGGAAGAGGAAGTGATCGGCCGGATGATGGCCACCGCCGATCTGGTCGCCCAGATGGCCGATGTCGACTACATGAAACGGATCATGGACCTCTATGAAGAGTTGGATGAGGCGTATGAATTCGAGGGCATAGAGAATCTGGAGAGAAAGGGATACAAGGTGTTCTCCTCGGCCCAGGAGATGATTGACGGCACGGTGGGGTTCTATGAAAATTTCGTTCTGCCCCGTTTAAAGCAGTTGGGCCGAATGGATCAATATCTGGTCGCCTTTTTCGGTGACGGCCGCAACCCTTATCTGGAAAATATCACCGCCAATCTTTCCGATCAGTTAATGGCAAAACGCAACAGCTGGCAAAGATTGGGCGACGTTTTAAAAGATCTCGGCATGGCCACCAGGGACCAGATTCAGGCGGCCCTCGATCGGCAGAACAAATCGTTAAACAGGTCGGAAGCCCGCGACGGTTTATCGACCCAGACCCTCCGCGACACCATTATTGCCTGGATGGAGGGCAGCCTGATCGCCGACAAGTGCCTCGGCGAACATCTGATGGATATGGATGTGATCAGCCCCCCCCTGCTCCGCAAGGGGTTGCTTCACCAGATTCTGCCGACCGAGATGATCGAGTCATTATCCCGCCGGGAGTTGATGGTCCTTTTGCAGATATCGATGCTCTGGCAGAAAATAGGCCGGGGAACCTGGCTGTTCACCCAGATCCTTGAAATGACCAACGAACTCCTGAACTGCGAGGGCAGTCACATCCTGCTGGCCAAGACCGAAAGCCAGGAAATGCTGATCGCGATTCCAACCGGCCCCCGGAAGGAACAGCTTGACGGCCAGACCTTTCCGGCCGACAAGGGACTGGCCGGTTGGGTATTCAGCCACGGTCATCCGGCCATAGTAAGCAATGTCAGCGAGGATGAACGCTTCGACTCGGCGATCGATTCCCATCTGCGCGGCACGGTCGAGACCAGGTCCATCCTCGCGGTCCCCCTGCATATCAACGGCGAATTGATCGGGGTCATGGAGGCCATCAACAAGATGAACGGGGGGTTCACCGGCCATGACATGAATATCCTCACCCTGATCGCCAATATAATCACGGTTTCCCTGGAAAGCGTTTTTCGTTTCAGGGAATTCAATTCCTGATATGAAAGCATCGAATCGGAGCTGTTTCCTGAATATCGCCGGAAAGTTCACCCTGCCGCTTTTTCTACTGTGCTGTCTTTTGCCGACCCTGTTCGGCGCCGATGCAGCGCCCGCGGCCCACGGCATCAGCATCGACGGCGAGGTCAAATACCCGGCCGACTTCAAGAAATTCGGTTACACCTCGGACCGGGCCGTCAGGGGCGGTCATCTGGTCCTGCACAGCCTCGGCGGTTTCGACAAGATGAATCCCTACACCCTGAAGGGCGAAGCGCCCGACGGGCTGACCATGTTCGTCTTCGAGAGTCTGGCCGTCAAGAGTCTTGACGAACCCTTTTCCGAATACGGCCTGATCGCCGAGGATATCGCCCTGGCGGAAGACGGGATGTCGGTGCTCTTCACCCTTAACAAAAAGGCGAAATTCGCGGACGGTTCCCCGGTAACCGCCGAGGACGTCAAGTTTTCCTTCGAGATTCTGAAAAGCGATAAAGCCAACCCGCGCTTTCAGTTCTATTACAAGGATATACAAAGCGCCGAAATAATCGGCCCGAACAAGGTCCGTTTCAATTTCTCCCGAATAAACCGGGAATTGCACATGATCGCCGCCGAGCTTCCCGTCCTGTCGAAAAAATTCTACACCGACCATCCCTTTACCGAGCCGTCCCTCACTCCGCCGCTTGGTTCCGGCCCGTACATCGTTGAAGATTTCAAGCCCGGCAAATCGATAACCTACAAGCGAAACCCCGATTACTGGGCGAAGGAACTGCCGGTGCGCCGCAATCAATTCAACTATGAGCGGATCACGATCAAATATTACAAGGACCAGAGCGTCTCCCTTGAGGCGTTCAAGGCCCATGAGTTCGATTTCATGCCGATCAACGTCGCCAAGCAGTGGGCCAGGGATCTCCAGGGTCAGAAATTCAGCGAGAAGCTGATCGTCAAGGAGAAGCTGGCTCATTCTAACAATCAGGGCATGCAGGGCTTTATAATGAACACCCGCCGGGAACTCTTTCAGGATCGGCGGGTACGGCAGGCCCTGGTGCTTGCCTTTGATTTCGAGTGGACCAACCAGGCCCTTTTCCACAACCAATATACCCGCACCGACAGCTACTTCAGTAACTCCCCGCTTGCGGCAAGGGGGTTGCCCGACGGTCTCGAAAAAGAATACCTCCTCGCCCATAAGGACAATTTGCCGGCCGAGGTCTTCACCACGCCGCTGCAAGCCCCGGCTTCGCCCGATCGCGCCGCGCTTCGCGCCAACCTGAGCCGGGCCCAGAAACTACTTAACGAAGCAGGCTGGGAGGTCAAGGACAACATTCTCACCGACAGGGAGGGGAAACGTTTCGAGTTCGAAATCCTGTTGTATTCGCCTTTCTTTGTCAGGGTTATGGAGCCCTACACGAAAACCCTGGCCAAGCTCGGGATCAGGGCCACGGTCAGGAAGGTCGATGTGGCCATGTACATTAATCGGGTCAAGGGATTCGATTTCGACATGATGGTCAATGTCTTCGGCCAGTCCCAGTCGCCGGGCAACGAACAGCTGGATTACTGGCACTCGAGTTCGGCGGACCGGCCGGGTTCCGGCAACCTTATCGGCCTGAAGAACGAGGTGGTGGACGATCTCGTCGAAAAGATCGTCTACGCCGACACAAGGGAAGAGCTGACCGCCGCCTGCAAGGCCCTGGACCGCGTTCTCTGGTATGGTTATTACGTGGTGCCGAACTGGTATATCCCGTACCATCGGGTCACTTACTGGAACAAATTCGCCAAACCGGCAACCGCCCCGCTCTATTATGCGCCGCTGGACGTCCTGACGACCTGGTGGGTTAAAGAACCTGAAAGCTCCGGCCCAAAATAATTGTTATGGCCACCTATATCATCCGTCGAATTCTCTTGATGATTCCGACCCTGTTCGGAATTATGCTGATTACCTTCACCGTCACCCAGTTCGTCCCGGGCGGCCCGGTGGAAAGGCTTATCGCCCAGATCGAGGGCAACTCGGTCGGCGGCGAGGTCAGAGGGGCGGGCACCGGGCTCTATCAGGGCAACAAGGGGTTGGACCGGGAAAAAATCGAGCAGCTCAGGGCGTTGTACGGTTTCGATAAACCGCCGGTAGAGCGGTTTCTGGGCATGATGAAAAACTATCTGCTTTTCGATTTCGGGGAGAGTTACAACCACCATAAAAGCGTGGTGCGGCTGGTGATCGAAAAACTGCCGGTCTCGATCTCCCTCGGACTCTGGTCCTTTTTAATCGTCTATCTGACCTGCATCCCCCTCGGCATCAAAAAAGCGGTCAGGGACGGCTCCAGATTCGACGTGATTTCCACCTCGGCAATTCTGGTCGGTTACGCGATTCCCGGCTTCGTTCTCGCCATCGTGCTGATCGTCCTGTTCGGCGGCGGCAGCTTCTGGAATATCTTTCCCCTCCGCGGCCTGACCTCCGACAACTGGGCGGACCTGGGCCTTTTCGCCAAGGTTCTCGATTATCTCTGGCACATGGTCCTGCCGATCATCTCGATTACCCTGGGCAGTCTGGCGGTGATGACCCTGTTGACCAAGAACAGTTTTCTCGAAGAGATCCGCAAGCAGTATGTCCTGACCGCCCGGGCCAAGGGGCTCGGCGAGAACCAGGTCCTCTACCGCCATGTCTTCCGAAACGCCATCATCCCGATCATTACCGGTTTCCCCGGCTCGTTTGTCGCCGCTTTTTTCACCGGCAGCCTGCTTATCGAGACGATTTTCTCCCTGGACGGCCTGGGCCTGCTCGCCTATGATTCGATCATTCAGCGCGACTATCCGGTGGTCCTCGGCACCCTCTATTTCTTCACGATCATCGGCCTGATCTCCAGGCTCCTATCGGACCTGAGCTACGTGATCGTCGATCCCCGGATCACCTTCGAGAGCGTGGAGTCGCAATGATGAAACAGCACCGGGGCATCATGCAGCGCCGCTGGGAGAAGTTCAAGACCAACCGCCGCGGCTACTGGAGTCTGGTTATTTTCTCGATAATCTTTATTCTCAGCCTCTTTGCCGGCTTGCTCAGCAACGACAAGCCCTACATCATCCACTATGAAAACTCATATTATTTTCCGATCTTCAAGACATATCCGGAAACCGTTTTCGGAGGCGTCTTCGAAAGCGAGGCGGATTATCGCGATCCTTACGTACTTGAAAAAATCACCGAAAAAAACAACTGGGCCCTGTTCCCGCCCAACCGGCACAGCTACGACACCATCAATCTCGGCCTGAATCAGGCCGTCCCCTCCCCGCCCACCGACGAAAACCTCCTGGGCACCGATGATCGGGGCCGCGATGTTCTGGCCCGCCTGATCTACGGCTTCAGGCTGTCGGTCCTGTTCGGCCTCGCCTTGACCACCATCGGCACCCTGCTGGGCATTGTCGCCGGAGCGGTCCAGGGCTATTTCGGGGGCCGGACCGATCTGTTTTTCCAGCGCTTCATCGAAATCTGGAGCGCCATGCCTGAGCTCTATCTGTTGATCATCTTCGCCGCCGTACTCAAACCAAGCATTGTCCTGCTCCTGATCCTGCTCTCCCTGTTCGGCTGGATGGGGTTGTCGGATTACGTCCGGGCCGAATTTCTCAAGGGGCGCAATCTCGATTACGTAATGGCGGCCAAGGCACTGGGAGTAAACAACGCGACCATCATGTACCGTCATCTCCTGCCGAACGGCATGACTCCGGTGATCACCTTTCTGCCCTTCCGGATGTCCGGCGCGATCCTGGCCCTGACCAGCCTCGACTTTCTGGGCCTCGGCGTCCCGCCGCCCAGCCCGAGCCTCGGTGAACTGCTGGCCCAGGGGAAAAGCAATATCGAGGCCTGGTGGCTCTCCCTTTCGACCTTCGGAGTTCTGGTCGGCACCCTGGTGCTGCTGATCTTCATCGGCGAGGCCTTGCGCGAAACCTATGACCCCCGGAAGATCTGATGAGTATCAATCCTAAACCGCTGTTGGAAATAAAAGACCTCTCCCTCTCCTTCCGGAGCGATGCCGGGGAGAGCCGGGTTCTGGACAGGATATCCCTGACCGTCAACCCCGGCGAAACCGTGGCCCTGGCCGGCGAATCGGGTTCGGGTAAATCGGTGACCGCCCTTTCCGTCCTGCGTCTTCTGGATCCCGATGCCGCCCGGATCTCGGGAAGTATCCGCCTGGACGGGATCGAACTGACCTCTCTTGGTGAACCGGCCATGCGGAAAATCCGGGGCAACCGGATCGCCATGATCTTCCAGGAGCCGATGACCTCCCTGAACCCGGTCTACTCCGTCGGCCATCAGCTCATCGAACCGCTGATGATCCACCAGAATCTCGACCGCGACACGGCCGGGCGGCGGGCCGTCGAACTGCTCGGCCGGACCGGCATTCCCGACCCGGCCGGCCGGATCGACAGCTTTCCCCACCAACTCTCCGGCGGTCAGCGCCAGCGGGTGATGATCGCCATGGCCCTGGCCTGCGGACCGGACCTGTTGATCGCCGACGAACCGACCACCGCCCTCGATGTGACGATCCAGGCCCAGATCCTCGCCCTGATCAAAGACATCCAGGAGGAGATGGGCATGGCGGTGCTGTTGATCACCCATGATCTGGCCATGGTCCGGAAAACGGCGGACCGGGTCAATGTCATGCACGAAGGCCGCATTGTCGAATCCGCCTCCACCGCGACGATTTTCAACAAGCCCCAGGATCCCTACACCATTCACCTGCTTGAAAGCGTACCCCGGGGAAGCGCCCGGCCCAAGCCGGATAGCGCCCCGCTGGTGGTAATCGAAGACCTGAAATGCCATTTTCCGGTCAAGCGGGGTTTCTTCAAGCGCACCGTGGGCGCCATCAAGGCGCTGGACGGCATCGATCTGACTATCCGCGAGGGCCAGACCCTCGGCATCGTCGGGGAGTCCGGCTCGGGCAAAAGCACTTTGGGCATGTGTCTGCTCAGGCTGATCGGCGGCAGGGGGGTGATAAGATACGACGGCCATAATCTCATGGAATTCAATAATCGGCGGATGCGCCCCTTGCGCAAGGATATCCAGGTGGTTTTCCAGGATCCCTTCTCCTCCCTGTCGCCGCGACTGACCATCGAACAGATCGTCGGCGAAGGGCTTAAGGTCCACGGGATCGGCAATGACAGGGAAGAGAGGCGCGGCCTGATCATCAAGACCTTGATCGAAGTCGGCCTGACCGAGGAAATGCTCGATCGCTACCCCCACGAATTTTCCGGCGGGCAGCGCCAGCGGATCGCCATCGCCCGGGCGGTTGTCCTGCATCCCCGGCTGCTGATCCTCGATGAACCGACCAGCGCCCTCGACATGACCATTCAGGCCCAGATTATCGAACTGCTCAAGGATCTGCAGGAGCGCCTGAACATGACTTATCTGTTCATCTCCCATGACCTCAGGGTAGTCAAGGCCCTTTCCGACGAAGTCGCGGTAATGCTCGACGGCCGCATTATCGAAAGGGGCGGCGGCGATATCTTCGACAATCCGCAACACCCCTACACCCGCAAACTGTTCAAGGCGGCCTTTGACCTCGAAAATCAAGAATAGAAGGCCTTGATCCGCTCAATAAAAAATTTCCGGGGGTGTACCGCTTCGATTATCGTTGATCAAGGCCCCAGCCTTACAGGCTTCGATTTCCTCGGAGTGTTTGTTTACCGGTCATCGGTCCAGCGCCTGCCGCACTTTTTGGGCCAGCTCCTTCGCCTGGTATGGTTTGTGGATGAACTCGAAACCGGCCGCCTCCAGCTCTTGGTGGGTGGTAATATCCATGGTATAGCCGCTGGCGAAGAGGATCTTTATCCCGGGGCTGATTTTCATGATCGCGGCCGCGACCTCCTTGCCGTTTTTCTTCGGCATCACCATATCAAGCAGGAGGAGATTGATCCGGTCCTTGTTTTCCTTGAATTTCGTCAGCGCGTCCTCGCCGTCCACCGCCGGGATAACCTTGTAGCCAAAGAATTCCAGGACCCTGCTGCTCAATTCCCGCAAGGTCGCGTCGTCCTCGGCCACCAGGACCGTCTCGTTGCCGCCGCGTACCGGGGCGCAGGCCGTGGTTTCCCGGCCCGGGGGTGGCGCTGTCTCGCTGACCGGCAGGTAGATGTGGAATTCGGTGCCTTGTTCCGGTTCGCTGTAAACCTTGATGTATCCGTTATGCTGCTGGATTATTCCGTGGGAAATCGCCAGGCCGAGCCCCGTCCCCTCGCCAACGCCTTTGGTGGTGAAAAAAGGCTCGAAGATCCTCGCCCGGGTGTCCGCATCCATGCCATGGCCGGTGTCGGAAACCGTTATCCGCGCATATCTGCCGGGCCGGGCATCTTCGTCAGCGGCAACATCCGCCTCATCGACGATGGCAAGGCTGGTGGCAATGGCCAGCCGCCCGCCCGCCGGCAGGGCGTCCCTGGCATTGGTGACCAGATTCATCAGCACCTGCTCGATCATCCCGGCATCGGCCATCACCGTCATGGGCTGGTCGACGAGATCCAGGTGAAACTCGATACTCTCGCTGATAATCCGGTCCAGCATCTTCCGCAGGTCGCGGATAAGTTCATTGAGGTCGAGGAGCTTCACCTCCACAGACTCTTTCCGGGTGAAAATCAGCAGCCTTCTGGTCAGGTTCGCGGCCCGGTCGGCGGCGGTCAGCACCTACTGCATATCTCCCCTGGCGGGGCTGTCGGCGGCCAGGGTTTCCATGACCATGCCGCCGTAGCCCATGATCACACTGAGGATATTATTGAAATCATGGGCGATCCCCCCGGCCAGGGTGCCGACCGCCTCCATCTTCTGGGCTTGCCGGAGTTGGCCTCCAAGCTTTTCCCGCTCGCTGATGTCCCGGCCGACACTGCTGATCCCGATGGTGCGGTCCCGCGCGTCGCTTAGGAGCGCGGCGTTGAATTCATAGGGGATTTCGCTCCCGTCCCTAGTGATGAGGCGGGCCTGAAAAATGGCGCTGCCTTCCCCGGCCGCCGTCGCCAGGGCCGCCGAGACTCGGGCGGCATCACTGTTTGCGAAGCAATCACCGACCTGCAGCACGACAATTCCCTGGTCGCTGTAGCCGGTGACCGCATTCATGGTCTTATTCCAACGGATAATTTTCCCCTCCGGATCAACCACAAAAAAGATGTCGGACAGGGTGTTAAGGGCGTTGGCAATAAATTTCCGCTCTTCTTCGAGTATTTTCTCCGCCCGCTTACGTTCACTGACATCGCGAATATTGCATTGAGCCAGCTTGGCCCGGTCGACCATGTAGATATCCGCGGCGACATCCTGCCCGTCCCGGCTTTTCACCATTACATTTTCGTAATTAAGAATGCCGCACCGATCCAGATCTGCCATGATGGACGGGAAATCACTCATATCAAGCGGGACGCCGATATCTTGCAGTTTCTTGCCGAGATAATCCGCTTCGGTATAGCCAAGGAGTTTCTCGACGGCCTGATTGGCGTGGACGATATGGCCCTGGCTTTTTTCGAGCAGAACGATGCCGTCGCTGGCGGTCTCGAAAATACGCCGGTAGCGCATTTCCGACTCTTCCAGCAGTTCTTCCAGTTGCCGCCGCTCGGTGATGTCCTCGAAGGCCAGCAGGATGATCCGCGCCTTGCCCCCCGGCTCTTCAATCCGCCGACCATTCAGCAGCATGATCCGGTGGCCGATGGTGACGAAATTGTGTTCCACCTCGTAGTCGTCGAAGCTGGTTTTTTCGGGCAGGATGGTTTCCAGCAGTTCCCGGAGACTGGGAATATCCCACTGTTTATTGCCCAGGTCATAGATCAGCCGGCCGACGGTCTCTTCCGGCTTCACCAGGAAGAAGTCATAGAAGGAACGGCTAACGGTGACCACCCGGAGGTCCTGATCCAGGCAAATCAGGGGTTCGCGCACTGTGTTGATGACGCTCTTGGCGAATTCATGGGCCTCATCCGCTGATTTTTTGATAACCGCCAGTTCTTGCCGGGTCTTTTCCAGGCCGTTTTCGACACCCTTGCGCCGGGTGATGTCCTCGATGGCCAGCAGGATGATCCGCTCCCGGCCGGGTTCCCGTTCAATCCGGCGACCATTCAGCAGCATGACCCGGCGGCCGATCGCGGCAAAATCGTGTTCGACCTCGTAGTCGTCAAAGGTGGTTTTTTCGGGCAGGATGGTTTCCAGCAGGTCCCGCAGTCTGGGGATATCCCACTGCTTATTGCCCAGATCGTAGATCAGCTGGCCGACGGTCTCGGCCGGGTTTACCTTGAAAACCTCATAGAAAGAGCGGCTGGCCGAGACCACCCGTAAATCCTGATCCAGGGCGATCAAGGGTTCGCGCACGGTGTTGACGATGTTCTCGGCGTATTGCCGGGCTAGTCCCGGGTTCGGATCAATGACCATTTGCGAACTCCTCAAAAGAAGATGGGCGGGCTTGTCGCGGGCATCAGGTGCAAACGATTACCTTATGGAGAGGAAGGCCCTGTTCGGCAGAAGCTGCGAATCCTGTTAAGTCCTGTTAAGCGATTGTATCATAACTCTCGGGAATAAATCCAGCTTTCGCGATTCGGTTGCCGAGCGCGTTTTGCCTCCGACCAAACCTTGGTCCGGCCCGGCGCCGCCGCTATCCGCGAAATCTTTACCGCTGGGGCGTTCGCGGACGAACCACGCCTCCGTCCTTTTCGAGGTGCCGCATCACAAATTGACTTCGCCCGACCAGGCCGATACTCCGACGCTGCAAAAAATGATTTTACTTTTGCAACGATCTGGTTTTCAGTTAATCTGTCTGAGGGTTCTACTGCTGCAATTCTGCCGCGTGGGCCTTTTATTTTCTCAACTTCTTTGGCGAGTTCGAGTTTCGCCTCCCCGGGACCAGAGAGGTAGATAAAATCAGCTTTGCCGATCTTTTCGATTACCCCATGATAGAAGCTATGAAACAGGTGCCTGCGGCGTTCCTCCGCTTTTTGCTCTTTTGATACCGCCTGAGCCACGTTGGTGCCGGAAGCCTTCCAGCCTCCCGATGGCCGAAAGTTGCTTTCGGCGTGCGACTCGATTCGTTGAAGCGTCGTTTCCGTATCTGTAACCGAGACCAGAATTGCCTCTTTGTGGTCGACCCAGATCCCAACTCTTTGCGTCATAGAGCGTGTTTTCATCATATTTGTCTCCTGTGTTTTTTTAGTGACGGCCCCTGTTGTCAGATTCTCATGTTTTCGTCGGGAAAACCAACAGATACCTCAGGGCATGAGTTTCGTGCGAGACTAGCCGTCACGGATTCAGGATTAAAATTATTCCTCTTTTGGGAGTAATTATTGTACATCTAACCGGGAGTGTTTAATTGAGTTAATGACAGCAATTCAATTAACTTGACGGGAAGACGTCTCCGGGAATATAGACAGTTTGATCATGCGCGATAAACCGCCAATTTTAAAAGCAAATACGGCAATGACCGTTATTCCGGTCTTGCTCCTTGTCCTGCTGTTTTGCCGGCAGACGGCCTGGGGCGGAGTTCTCGAAGGGGTGGTCTTCTCCCATGACGGTCCGGTTGCCGAAAGCCGGGTCATCGCCTATCCCGACTTCGAATCCCTGGTCCGCCATGAAAAATCCATCGAATCTTCCCCCGGCGAAAAGGGCGGCCAGTTCAAACTGAAACTTGCACCGGGGGTTTACTACCTGGTCGCGACCGGCGAACAAGACGGCCGGAAACTCTTCTCCTACCACGGCCTGAACCCGATAACCGTTAGCGACGAATACCGCTGGCTGCCCTTCTTCCTGACTCCGGAGAAAGAACCGGTCTGCAAGGAGGGGCAAGGAACGGGGATCAGCGGCCTGGTCGCCTACCGGGACGTGCCCCTTGACCATGGCGTCGTCTCGGTTTACAAGAGCCGGGAAGGCAAGTTCCGCGGCATGGGGCTCTTGACCAACACCATCGGCGACAACGGCCGCTTCCACTTCGACCTCGAACCGGGAAGCTACGTGGTGGTCGCCCGGCAGAAGAAAAAGGAAGGCGGCATCGGCCCGGTAATGCAGGGCGATCTGTTCTGCTATCCGTCGACCAACCCGATCGTCATCGAGGAAGACCGGCTCTGCGACCTGGCCATCGAATGTTATCCCCGCGACAACCTCGAAGAGTATCTGGCCGACGAGGCCGAAAACCCCCAGGGCCGCCGCCACGAAAAAAGACGCCGCGCCGCCCTCTGGGATCTCAGCCCCGAAGAGGCCCGGATAATCAAAATTGCCAGACCGGCCGCCATCTCCGGCACGGTAACCGATCTTGACGGCCGGCCGGTCGAAAACCTGGTGGTCACTGCCTACCCGTCCATGGGCATCGATCCCTTTCAGATGCACATCCTGCGGCTGATCACCGAAAACCGGGCCAGGACCGACGATCAGGGGCGCTTTCGCATCGAACTGCCCGGCGGCGGCCTCTACTACCTGCAGGCCCGCGAAAAGATCGGCGCACCCCCGGACCGCCTCGAATACTACGGGCTTTACGAGGGCAACCAGAACCACGCGATCCGGATCAATCCCGGTGAAACCCGGAGCATGATCAATATCCCGGTCGCGAAAATCATGCCTTTCTCGGACGTTCGCGAACGGCTGCAAGGGGGAGAGCATGATTAAACCAGTCCTCCGCCAGGTCATATTTTCGCTGGCCCTCGTCGCGGCCGCCCTTGTCGGATCGGCGGCCGCCGCGTCCGACGAGGGGCAGGCGCCCTCCCCCGCCCCCTTGCTCAATCTGCAAGATCAGGTGATCAAAACCGACACCACCTGGTCCGGCACCATCATTATCGAAGGGGTAGTGGTGATCGGCCGGGCCGCGACCCTCACCATCGCCCCCGGCACCGCGATCCGCTTCAGGAAAATCGATCGCGACCTCGACGGAACCGGCGACTCCGAACTCCGCGTCCTGGGCGGCATCATCGCCGAAGGCGTTGCCGATAAACCGATCACCTTTGCCTCCGCCGAACCGGAACCGGCCCCGCGCGACTGGTCCTACCTGTTGATTTACACCTCCGGCCGGCTCAACCGGCTGAACTTCTGCGAATTCCGCCACGGTTTCAGCGGTCTCCAGGTGCAATTTTCGACGGCATCTGTTAAGAATTCCCTATTTACCAATAACAATGAGGGGTTGCGCTTCGGCCGGGCCGATCTGGCCGTCGAGAACAACCGCTTCGTCAACAACAGTATCGGGATCAGATTCACCAGGATGGAAGGCCCGGTGCTCATCAGGAATAACGAGATTACCGGCAACAGAATCGGAATCTTCCTGGTGCCGTCGGGCCAGAACATCAGGGATTTCTTCGAGCCGGACCGCGGCGGCCGGGCCTGGAATACCGGTCGTCTGGAGATCGGCGCCAACAACATCCACGACAATCTCGCCTATAACCTGAGTCTCGGCGAAAAGCAGCTCTGGAATCTCGATATGAGCGGAAATTACTGGGGCACAGACCAAGGCAAACTGATCGAGGCCACCATATTCGACCGGCACCGGGACGAGTCCCTGGGCAAGGTGATCTATAAACCGTGTGCCGCCGAAAAAATCCCCGAGGCAGGCCCCATCGGGGCAGACAGGTAAATACACATGATGCGATCGAATGATAACGAGCCGGAAATCGTTGTCGAATACCGCGACCCCCGCGAAGGGTTCAAGGGCTGGCTGGTCATCGACCGGACCGTGCACCGGATCTGCGCGGGCGGCATGCGAATCCAGCCCGGCCTTAGCCGCGAGCATCTTTGCGAAATGGCCCGCAACATGACCCTTAAAATGCGGATCGCCGATCTGCGGGTGGACGGCGCCAAAAGCGGAATCGATTACGACCCGAACTCACCCGGCAAAACCGCGGCCGTTGCCCGTTTCCTGAAAGCCATCGCCCCTTATATCAGGCAGGTCTATTCAATGGGGCCCGACCTCAATATCGACATGAACGAACTGCAAGCGGTCGCGGCCCGGCAATCGATCCCGTCGGTAAAAATGGCCATCGCCCGCGCCCAGGGCTGGGAAATGGCCTATTTCCTGAAACGGTCCGCAATCCTGTCCGAAACAATCGACGGTTTCAGTCTGGCTCGTTTACGGGCCGGTTACGGCGTCGCCGCCGCGGTTTTGGCCATGTTGAAATTTCTCGGGATAAAACCCGCGAAGGCGTCTATCGCCATACAGGGATTCGGCAATCTGGCCAAGGCCGCTCTATTCGGCCTTGACCGGGCCGGCTGCCGGATTGTTGCGGTGGCGGACGTTGAAAAATGTGTGATCAACCAACAGGGCATTGATCTCAAGGAACTCCTCGGTTCCAATTCGCCTGTAACCAATCACGGGATAAGTCACTCCGGATTGACCAATCTTCCATCTGGTAAGCGATTACAGACGGCCGAAAGCCAGGCAATTCTGGCCTGCGAATGCGATATCCTGGTGCCGGCGGCCCTGGAAAACACCGTTACGCCGGAAATCGCCGAAAAACTCCAGGTAAAAGGGGTGGTTCCCGGCGCCAATCTGGCGGTTCCGATAGAAAGCGACGCCATTCTGTACCGGCGCGGCATCCCGGTCCTGCCCGATTTCCTGGCCGGTTGCGGCGGTTCATTATCCATGGAAGGACTTTACGGACCCAATTTTCATCCCACCGCCCGGGAGGTTCTCGACCATGTCGAGAGCCGCATGGGGGAACTGGTCCGGCAGGCAATCGACGTGGGGAAAGCTGGTAAATGTTCGCTCCGCGAAGCGGCCCTGCGCATCTGCGCCGAAAGAAAAGACCACCCCGACAGCCGACCTTATGGCCGTCCGGAATAGATCCTGGGCCCTTAACTCTGAAAGGAAGCCTCTTATGTTGTCCCATCCCTTTGATTTTGAGATCCAGGCCGACATCTTTTCGACCCGGGAGATGACCGCGATTTTCGATGAACGGCAGCGCTTCGGGCGCTGGCTCGAATTTGAAGCGGCCCTCGCCGCCAGCCAGGCCGAACTGGGCATTATCCCGGTCGAGGCCGCCACGGAAATTAGTGCTCGGGCTAAATTCGAAAACCTCGACCCGGCCATCGTCCGTGACGGCTACCGCCAGAGCCGCAACTCGCTGATCCCGATCATCAACGGGCTTCGCGAAGTCTGCCGGAACGGCCACGGCGAATTCGTCCACCACGGGGCGACTACCCAGGACGTTCTCGATACCGGCCAGATTCTGGAGCTGCGCGACACCTTCCGGATCATCTACCGCGATCTTAAAAAACTCGAAAAATCCCTCGCCGACCTTGCCGGAACTCATTCCGCCACCCCGATGATCGGCCGCTCCCACGGCCAGCAGGCCCTGCCGATCACCTTCGGCCTCAAATGCGGGGTCTGGCTGGCCGAAAACCGCCGCCATATCGAAAGGGTCAAGAATCTGTCCCCCCGCCTGCTGATCGGCCAGTTGAGCGGCGCGGTGGGCACCATGGCCGCCCTTGGCGGACAGGGCCGGGAAGTGGCCCGGCGGACCATGGCCCGGCTGGGCCTCGGTTATGCAACGATATCCTGGCATACCAGCCGGGACAATATCGCCGAGGCGGCAAACCTGATGGCAATGATCAGCGCCAGCCAGGAAAAAATCGCCAACGAAATCGTCGAACTCGGCAAGAACGAAATCGGCGAACTTCGCGAACCCGCCCCCCCCGGCGCGGCCGCCAGTTCGACCATGCCCCACAAAAGGAACCCGGTGATCTGCCAGCGTATCGCGGTCATGGCCCGGCAGACCAGGGCCCTTTCCGGCACGATTATCGAAGCCATGGTCCACGAACATGAGCGCGACGGCCGGGCCATCTGGTCCGAATGGCTGGCCATGCCGCAGATCTCCATTTACACCGGCGCCATTCTCAACTATATTAATCTGGTCGTAAAGGAGCTGGAAATAGCCCCGGAGAACATGGCGAAAAACCTGCTGCTGCACGGCGACATGGTCCTCTCCGAATGGCTCCTTTTCCGGCTCGGCGCTTCCATCGGCAGGATGAAGGCCCAGGAAATATTGCGCGCCCTCGCCGGCGAAGCCCGCGCCTCCGACAGGTCGCTGAAGGATTGCCTGCTGGCCGATAATAAAACCGCCGCCCTGCTGGACCGCGATGATCTCGCCTTTCTCGATCATCCCGAAAAATATATCGGCCTTGCCGAGAATCTTATCAACGACCTGCTCGACGAAATCTCGGCCCGGCAGGTCAGTGACCCGGAAAGCATCTGAATGGATTGTTGCCAGACCCCTCGCGGCCATATCACCGACTCGCGCTATTACAGCCGGGGTTACACCACCCTCGAAGCGCGAATGGTCTTCTGCGACCAGCGCCGCCTCCAGCGCTGGCTCGATGTCGAGGCGGCGCTGGTCATCAGCCAGACCGCCCTGGGCATGATCCCCGCCGAAATATCCGAGCGGTTGCGGGACACCGCCAAACTCGATCTGTTCGACTGCGAGGCGATCAGAACCGGGATCGCCGAAACCGGCCATTCCCTGATTCCGCTCCTCGACGAATGGCAGAAGACGGCCGGCCCGGAAGCGGCCCGCTTCATCCACTACGGGGCGACCACCCAGGACATCCAGGATACCGCCCAGTCCCTGGAGATCAGGGATATCATCTTTATTGTCGAACGGGATCTGGGTCTGATCATCGAAGAACTGGCGAAACTCACCACCTCGCACCGGCGCCGGGTGATCATCGGCCGGACCCACGGCCAACACGCCCTGCCCACCACCCTCGGCCTGAAAATCGCGGTTTGGCTCGACGAAATGCTCCGTCACGCCGAGCGGTTGCAACAGTGTCGCCGCCGGCTCCTGGTCAGCCAGTTGTTCGGAGGGGTCGGCACCATGGCCGCCCTTGGCGACCGGCAACAGGAATTGCTCGAGGATTTTTCATGCCGGTTGGGACTCGCCGCGCCAAATACCGCCT
Source organism: Desulfobulbales bacterium (assembly GCA_029210665.1). Classification (GTDB taxonomy): domain Bacteria; phylum Desulfobacterota; class Desulfobulbia; order Desulfobulbales; family JAGXFP01; genus JAGXFP01. Next base: position 5,135 of record JARGFN010000024.1, on the reverse strand, counting down.
GGCATACCGCCCGGGACCGGATCGCCGAATTTCTCTCCTGCCTCGGAATGCTTACCGGCACCATGGCCAAGATCGCCAACGAGATTTATCAACTGGCCAAAAATGAGACCGGAGAACTCGAAGAACCTTTCCATATGGGCAAGATCGGCAGCACCACCATGCCCCATAAACGCAATCCGGAACTCTGCGAACAGGTAGTGGTCCTGGCCAGGCTGGTCAAGGCGGCGGCCGGGCTAGGTTTCGACGGCCTGATTAACGAACATGAACGCGATTATCGGGCCGTCCGGCTCGAATGGGCCGGTCTGGTCGACGCCTCCCTGTACAGTTGCGGCGCCCTGGAGCTGCTCAAAAACATTCTGAAAGGACTGATCGTTCATCCCGAACGGATCAACCGCAATCTCGACAGCTCCGCTTGCCTAATCTCCACGGAGGCCTTAATGTTCATTATCGGGGATAAGATCGGCAAGCCGGCCGCCCATAAACTTCTTTACGAGATATCCATGGAGGCTTACGGCAGCGGCGTGCCGCTCAGCGAATTATTGAGCCGCCACCCCATGGTGAAAAGTTCGATCACCGAATCTGAAATCCGCGCGGCGGTCGATCCTGCCGCCCATATCGGCTCGGCGGTCGAACAGGCCGACCGGATCGCCGGCCTGGCCGAAGAATGGCTGGCCGAAAATCGGCCGGCCGCCAAGGCGCCGGCGCCGTGTCCTCTGGCCGGAAACGGCCGGTGCGGCATGACAAACCGGGCTATTGAAAAATCATGACCGGCAAAGTAATCTCCCGGTCGTCTTTAACCATTGCAACGAGGTAGCGGTACATGTTTCAAGGAATTTTTCGAATCTTGCTGGCAGCGCTTTTCATGATCACGACAACCGCCGGGGTGTCACAGGCTTGCGTCGGCAGGATACTTTATATCGGCGCCACAAAAACGACCGAGAGCGAAACCATGGCCGAACTGCTGGTTATGCTGATCAATGAACGGACCGGCACCAACGTCAAGATCAAATATTTCGATGACCGAAATGCAATTTACCAGGCCTTTAAATCCGACGAGGAAGAGACCAGGGTCGACATAATCGTCGAAAATACCGCCGCTGCCATGGCTTATCTGGGGAGAAAGCGGCTGGCTGAGCCGGACCGGGAATATCTTGAAGTCAAAAGGATTTACGAAGAGAAGCTGGGGGTCATCTGGCTCAAGCCGTTCGGTTTTACAAATCATCAGGGGGAAGAGATCCCGTCGGTCAGCGCCCCGTTGATCAGAAATGACGTGTTGACCAATTATCCCCTGCTGCCGCGAATTCTTACCAAGTTGAGCGGCGCCATCGACGACGAAACCTTCCGCGGGATGATCGCCAGGATCACCGCAGGCGAAAAAGCCAAAAACGTGGCCAGGGATTTTCTCAAGGCCGGGAAATTCATCTAAGGTGAAGTTTCCACCGGTGAAAACCCGACCGCTTGCCGCCCTGATCGTTGCGGCGGCCCTGCTCACTCTGTCGCTCGGCATCCCCTCGGCATACGCCCATGTCGAAGGGCATATGCCGGATTCGGTCGCCGAAATGGAATACCGGATCCTCCTTGAATTCAAGCCGAATGATTTTACCACCCGGGTCAAGCTGGCCAGGGTGCTATTGAATCAAAACAAACTGGCCGAGGCCGAGCGGGAGTTCAACAAAGCCATGCAAGTTGACCCGCAAAACATCCAGGCCCACATCGGCTTGACCGTTCTCGGACTGAAGCAAAACCGGACGGATTACGCCCTCGAAATGATCAAAAAGGCCGCGAAACTCGCCCCCGATGAGCCGGCGGTATATCTCAACTACGGCAAAGTTCTTGAAGCGGACAACCGGCCCTCCGAGGCCCGGGACATGTACAATCAAGGCCTCGCCAGACCGGCCGGCGCCCCCGGCAATACCGCTGCCGGGCATGACCGGCAGGACCTCGCGGAAGCCCTGCGGGCGTTGGAAGAAAAACTTAACGGAAAAAGCCCGGCAAACTAAGAGAAAATCATGCTCGGAAAAATCGCCGTCGTCATCCTGGTCCTGCTGTCAGCAACCGCCTGCACCCCCCAAAAAGAAGAGACCGTCGCCCGACCTACCTATAAGATCGGCTACATGATCTGCAACAGCGAAAAGGAAACCCTGGAAAGGTTTGTGCCCTTTTCCAAATATCTGGGCGACAAACTGGGGGTCAACTTCGAAACCATCGCCATCGACACCATCAACTTCACCCGGGAAATCGAGAAACTCGATTTCGTCCACGTAAACTCCCTGCTCTATATCATGCTGAACCGCTTTAACGGGGTAGAGGTCCTGGCCGCCGAGAAGAAAGGCTCCCTCGGCCATAGATCCCAGGGCATTATCCTGACCAGAAAGGACAGCGGTATCACCAGGCTCGGCGACCTGAAGGGCAAGACGATGATCTTCGGGCCGATGCTCGCTCCCACCGGCTTTATGGCCCAGGCCGATCTCCTCCAGCAGGCCGGAGTGGACCCGGAACAGGACCTGGCCTTCTATACCATTCCGCCGGGCTCGTTCAAGCACGAGAAGGTGATCTACGGGGTGTTCTTCGACAAATACGACGCCGGTTCGATCCCGATCGACGATCTGGAGATCATGGTGGCCGACGACCGGGTCGCCATGGACGATTTCAATATAATCGCCCGGAACGAACCCATCCCCTATTGTAATTTCGCGGTAACCCAGAAAATCGACGAGTCCCTGGCCCGTAAATTCAAGGAGGTGGTCCTCTCGCTCACCGAGGACGATACGGTGGAGATTGACGGCGAGACCATCAAGGTCCTTGACCGGGCCCTGGTTTCCGGTTACGTCGATATCACCGACGGCGACTTCGATATCGTCCGGGAAATGGCGAGGCGCACCAACATGCCTCCTTATCAGAAATATTGAAGGCCACCGGTCGGAGTGAATCGGCAAATGACAAGGAGTGAAAGTTTCCGATGAAAAACATTTTACTGGTTGAAAACAGTCCCGAGCTGTTAAAGACCATGGCATCGGCCTTCAAGAAGTATGAGTCGCAACTGGCACTGATTGTCGCCGAGAATGGCAAGGAGGCCGTCAGGACTCTGGAAGAAACGGCGGTCTCCGTTCTGGTCACCGATCTTTACGTGCCGGAGGTGGATTTTCCGGAACTGCTGGCCTGCCTGAGCCGCCGGCAAGTCGATACCCCGATTATCATGACCTCCTTCGGCAGCCCCGAATTAACGGGCATCCTGACCGACCTTAACATTCACCATATTCTCGGCAACCCTTTCAATACAGATGAACTGCTGCAGGCCGTCTCCGAGGCAATCAACAAGACAAGGAAGGGCGCTCCCCCTGAAAATCTATCCCTGAACGGCTACCTGCGGCTGCTCCAGGACGAGCAGAGAAGTTGCACCCTGGAAGTAGTCGACCAGGACAACATGCGGGGACGTTTTCACCTGCTTGACGGCCGATTGCATGACGCCGAATGCGATGACCTGCGGGGCGAAGAGGCCGCCATAAGGATGCTGGGCTGGCGGAAAATCTCTCTGGAGCTGAAGGAGCTTGAAAACAGGGAGGATCCGGCCCGGATCGCCACCGGCTTGAAGGCGCTGATCGCCAAGGCCGAGGATTTGCGGAAGAAGTCGGCGCCGGAAAAACAAAGTTCGCAAGGCAAGGGAAAGGACCCGAAGGAAATCGTGCGCCAGGCCGTCGAACAGGCGGAATCGGGCCATTCGAGACCGGCCTATAAAATCCTGGCAAGCCTTCTGAAGGCCAATCCCAAAAACAGCCGGGCCTGGTTATGGCTGGCGCGGACCTCCGAAAATCTGAAGACAATCGACGTGTCCTTGAAAAACGCGGCAACCATCGCCCCCGGCGACCCCGAGATCAAAGGCGATATCAAAAAGCTGGAGAGCGCCATAAACTCCGGATGCGGAGAAGCCGGCAGTCTCAAACACTGCCCCTTCTGCTGGGCGCCGGTCATCAAGGACAAAACCTCCTGCCATTACTGTCAGGCCCATCTGGATATTCACGAGGACTTCTTCCATTCAATGTTCTTCAGTTCGAAAAATGAACCTGATTTGAAGATAATCGAGGAGGCTTCCCAGCGCTTCAACAGGGCCAAGACCAGGGAGCCGAACAATTTACACCCCTATTTTTTTCTGGCCCTGGCCCATATAAATCTTAACCACTGGGAAGAGGCTCTGGGCGAACTCAAACGGACCGAGGAACTCGCCCCCGGCAGCAATCCCTACCATAGGCAACTTGAGATCCTGATCGACTTCATGAATGACCTGAATTCCTTTTTCAGCCAGGACGACGAAGGGCCGGAATAGGTTGCGGGGGCCGCGGCAAAGCCGGAAAACCAGGGGCAACCGATCATGGTCGCCGAAGACCGCACACCACCGGTAATCTTATCTCACCATGCCGTTCAGCTCGGTCGATCTCATCAAGAAAATCCCGGATCAGACTTTTCCCTGAGTCCGTTTTCCTCGCACCTCGACAAGTTCAAGGGGTTCGGCAAGACCTAATTCTCCATGGGCCATGCTCAAATGGCCGATCCCGCGCCAGTCACGACCCAGCAATCCCGCGCCGTAAACGTCAATGGCGACGGGATCCCGTGAAGCCGCAAGTTTCAGGGGGGGCGGCTGGCAGGTCGGTCCCCACAGGTGGGCTTCGGCCATGCCCACCGTCGCATCGAGAACGGTGAAATCGGGGGTCCGGTAGCGGTTGAGGTCGAAGACCGCTTCCTGGATATTTTCGTGAAACGCCGATTTTTTCCAATGGCCGCCCTGTTCATAATGGCACGGCGGCGCACAGCCCATCATGTTTTTCATGGTCAGGGTCACCATGGTCAGACTGTGGGCCTTCAGAACCGGCACCGAAAGAAGAAACGACTCGAAAAGAACCTCGGGCAGATGCATCTCCGGCCACCTGCGGCAATCGGGCCGGCGCATGGTCCTGAGCGGTTGGTCGTTAAGGTCGAGCAGTTCGACGCCGCGGCGGACGGCCATCTCGACATAGCCCAAATCCCGGAAAGGATGGAAGGTGTCGTAATCCCGCGAACCGGTGCCCTCCCCGACTATGATCTTCAGTTTTTTGTCCCGTTGCCGGAGGTAATCGACGATCGCCTCGACCAACCCCACCGGC
>JARGFN010000209.1 GCA_029210665.1 Desulfobulbales bacterium | reverse complement strand
AGGACAAGTGAAATCTCCCCACGAAACCGTCACGGATTCAGGACAGTTTTTTTGGCAAATTATACCGACAAAACTTTCATTCGTAAAATTTTCGAGTTAAGATATCCGAACATAAAATAAATCCTCCGAGCCGAAGAACCTACGTCACCGATAAGGTTCCAGGCCGTTCAGGGTATTTCTGGAAACGGAAATGCCTCCCGTGTTTGGAAAGGAGATTTACATGATTGATCATCGCCAAGGCAACGCTATTGGTTCCTCTTCCGTTGCGGCCTCGCCCGCCGATCATCTGGTCGACGGCCATGGCCGCCGGATCACCTATCTGCGCCTCGCCATCACCGACCGCTGCAACCTGCGCTGCCGCTACTGCCGTCCCGAACAAGGGGTGCCGTTTATCCCCCACGCGGAAATCCTCCGCTTCGAGGAGCTGGAGCGGCTGGTCCGGATCTTCACAACTCTCGGGGTCGGCAAGGTGCGGGTGACCGGCGGCGAGCCTTTCTCACGGCGGGGCTGTCTGGATTTTCTCCGGCGACTCAAACAAATCGACCGGCTCCAATCCCTCCACATCACGACCAACGGGGTCAAGACCGCCCGGCTGCTGGCCGAGCTGCAGGAAATCGGCGTGGCCGGGATCAACTTGAGCCTCGACACCCTGGACCCCCTGCGCTTTAAGGAGATCACCCGGCGGGATTACCTGGAATCGGTGCTCTCCACCCTGCAAGGAACGCTGGCCCGCCGCATCCCGCTCAAAGTCAACAGCGTGGTGCTGGCGGACACCAGCGACCGGGAGATCCTGAGCCTGGCCGGGTTGGCGCAAAAACTGCCCCTGACCCTGCGCTTTATCGAGCCGATGCCCTTTTCTGGCGCCTGTCGAAGCGTTGGCCTGGAAAATCCCAATCTGCTCGGGCGGCTGCGCGGGATTTTTCCCGAACTGACCGAGCAGCACCAATCCCTGCCGACCACCGCCCGTACTTTCACGCTCCCCGGTTTCCTGGGGAAACTCGGCATTATCAGCGGCTATTCCCGGCTGTTCTGCACCACCTGCAACAAGGTGCGGATCACCCCGGCAGGCATGCTGAAGACCTGCCTGTACGACAACGGCGCCCTGGATATGAAGGCCCTGGTTCGCGGACCCGCCAGCGACGAGGAGATCGGCGCGGCGATCGTGGAGGTAGTGCGGAACCGCCAGATCAACGGCCATGCGGCGGAGAAACATTGTCGGCGCGCGGCGGAACGCGCCGAAGAACCATCCATGTGCCTGATTGGAGGATAGAGCGATGACCGATCTGGCGATTCCCCTGTTTCTGCTGGCCGCGATCTTTCTTCTGGTCGCCTTTTTCTACGCCTCGGTCGGGCTGGGCGGCGGCTCATCCTATACGGCCCTGCTCGCCCTGGCCGGGGCGAGTACCGCCGCCATCCCCCTGGTCTCGCTGACCCTCAATCTGGTGGTGACGACCATCGGCAGCTCGATCTTCCTGTCCCGGGGACATGGCCGCCTGCGCCTGATCGCGCCGTTTCTGGTGTCCTCCATTCCCATGGCCTACCTGGGCGGCGGGCTCCACTTGCCGCCGACCCTCTTTTATCTGGTGCTCATGCTCTCCCTGGCCTTTGCCGCGCTGCGCATCTATTTCCCCGGCAACACCAGACCCCTGGCGCTGAGCGACAACGGCAAAATCCTGCTGGCCCTGTTTTGCGGCGCGCTGCTCGGTTTGGTCGCCGGTATCGCCGGCATTGGCGGCGGGGTCTATCTGGTGCCGCTGATTATTCTCCTGGGGCTGGGCACGGCCAAGGAGGCGGCCGCCTGCGGCTCTTTTTTCATCTGGGTCAATTCCGTGGCCGGCCTTCTCCCCCGGTTGCAGCACCCCGATCTCGACCTGGCGACCCTGGCGCCGTTGGCGGCCGCGGTCCTGCTCGGCGGCATGGCCGGCTCGCTGTTCGGCGCCGACCGTTTTGAACCCCGAACCATGCAGAAAATCCTCGGCGGCATCCTGCTCGTGGCCATTTTATTTCTCGGCCGGAAAATCGCCGTGGCCATGATGTGATTTTTCAACAACCCATAATATCGGAGCGTGATCCATGATCGATGTCAGTCCCAAGTTCCATACCTTGCGCTACGCCCGGGCCGAAGGTTTTTTATACGGCCGCCCCGAGGTTCTGCGCCGGGTCTTCGAGAAAACCGTCCCCAAGGGCGATGTCGCCGAGGTGGCCCGGGCCGCCGGCATCGCGGCCGCCAAACGTTGCAGCGAGCAGATCGTCTTCTGCCACCCCGTTCCCCTGGACTGGGTCGAGGTGGGTCTCGAAGAACATGAAAAAGGCATCCGGGTCACGGCCGAGGTGCGCGCGGTCTGGAAAACCGGGGTCGAGGTCGAGGCGATCACCGCCGTCACCGGGGCTCTGCTCAATGCCTACGATATGCTGAAGCCCCTGGACCAGGAACTCTCCTTCGGCAAAGTGCGGGTGGTGAAGAAGAAAGGCGGCAAGAGCGATTTCAGCGACTCCTTCCCGGTCCCGGTCAAGACGGCAATCCTGGTGATGTCCGATTCCACCCATGCCGGCAAACGAGAGGACAAATCCGGCAAGGTGATCGCCGAATTCCTCGACAGCCAGCCGGTAAAGGTCGGCTGCTACGAGATCCTCCCCGATGACCGCGAACTGATCGCCTCCCGTCTTAAAAAACTGGCCGACGCGGAAGGGTTTCAACTGGTCTTCACCACCGGCGGCACCGGGCTCGGACCCCGGGACGTTACCCCGGAGGCGACCCTGACGGTTCTCGACCGGACCGTGCCCGGCATTGTCGAGGCGATTCGCAAACACGGCAAGGAGCGGACTCCCTACGCCATGCTCTCCAGGGGCGAAGCCGGCCTGCGCGGCCAATGCCTGATCATCAACCTGCCCGGCAGCTCGAAGGGCGCGCTGGAGAGCTTGCAGGCCCTGTTCCCCGGCCTCCTCCATATCTACCCGATGATGGAGGGCAAGGGGCACTGAAAATGCAAGGTATAAGTTAAAAGTTTAAAGTTATGGTTCATCCGCAGAATCTGTGGGTAGATGGCAGTTCGGGTAGATTGCCAAGCGTA
>JARGFN010000208.1 GCA_029210665.1 Desulfobulbales bacterium | reverse complement strand
AAACAGGCGCCCCGTATCGCCGTCGCCTCGCCCGTTAAATTTTCGAGATAGACTTAGCTTATGGACAAACGCAAAATGAACAACAATGAACTGATTGCCCGGAGCAACCGCGTGTTTATCAATACCTACAGCCGCTACCCGGTGGCGATGGTCGAGGGCGAAGGCTGCCGGCTGAAAGACGCCGACGGCCGGGAGTATCTCGATTTTCTGGCCGGCATCGCGGTGTGCAGCCTGGGCCACTGCCATCCGGCGGTGACCGAGGCGATTCGCGAACAGGCCGGCAGACTCCTCCACGTCTCGAACCTCTACCATACCGTGCCCCAGACCGAGCTGGCCGAACTGTTGATCGCCAATTCCTTCGCCGACCGGATTTTCATGTGCAACAGCGGCGCCGAGGCCAACGAGGCGGCGATCAAGCTGGCCCGGAAGTACAGCCCGGCCGGAAAGTACGAGATCATCTCCCTGGAGGGCTCCTTCCACGGCCGGACCCTGGCCGCGGTGACCGCGACCGGCCAGCCCAGGTTTCACGAAGGTTTCGAGCCGCTGCCCGAGGGCTTTGTTTATGCCCCCTTCGGCGATCTCGGCGTCCTGGAAAACCTGATCTCGGCGCAGACCTGTGCCATCCTCTGCGAACCGCTGCAGGGAGAGGGTGGGGTGCGCCCCCTGGCGAGGGAATATCTGGCCGGGATCCGCGCTTTATGCGACAAACATCAACTGCTGTTGATCTTCGACGAGGTCCAGGTGGGGATGGGGAGGACCGGCAGCCTCTTCGCCTACGAGCAGCTCGGGATCGTTCCCGATATCATCACCCTGGCCAAGGCCCTGGCCAACGGGCTGCCGATCGGGGCCTTGCTGACCACCGAGGCGGTGGCCGCCGCCTTCACGCCCGGCAGCCATGCCTCGACCTTCGGCGGCAATCCGGTGGTCTGCGCGGCCGGCAAGGTGGTGGTCGAGACCATGCTGGCCGATGGCTTTCTCGATGGCGTCAAGGCAAAGGGGAAGTATCTGGCCGGAAAACTCGCCGGACTGGCTTCCCGCTATCCCAAGATAGCGGGCGAGGTGAGGGGGATGGGGCTGATCCAGGGTCTGCTTCTGACCCCGGAATACGTCGCCAGGGGTGCGGAGATCGTCAACAAACTTTTCGAAGCGGGCATTCTGGCCAACTTCGCCGGTAACGTCGCCCTGCGCTTTCTGCCGCCTTTGATCGTTACGGAAGAGGAGATCGACCGCTTGGCGGAAGCCCTCGACGAAATTTTCGGGGAAATATCATAGGCTGCTGAGACTAAGTTCAACGGCCTCCCGCTGATTTTTCTCCCGTCGGCAGATCATCGATGGATTCGGGTGTAGGTGGATTGGTTTGCAAGAGATATGTTGACTTGATATTCATCTGGGGGCAATAAAAAAACTAACTCCCCCCAGATTTTTCCAACAACCTTCGCTGCAGGATATCCTGGAGTTCACGGCGGCCGTCCAGCACAGCATGCACGAAAGCGTTCGCTTCGCCGATCTGGTATATGATGCGATAAGGTTTGAAGTGGATTTCCCGAAATTCCCGAACATCGATCCGGTCGAGCTCCGGCGGAATATGGCCCCTGGTTGGCAGTTCGCTCAGGGAATCGATGGTTTGCCGGAGGTGGTTGAAGAGTTTTCCCGCCTTTTCCGGGGCATAGTGGACCGCGACAAAACGATAGACGCCGAAAATGTCGTCTTCTGCCTCGGCGATCAAAAACACGTTATGGATCAACTCTATTCCGTCCTGATCCGTTCGGCAAGATCGGCAAAGGCCTCGGCGGCGGGTTTTATCCTCCCTTGTTGCAAGCTGGCCTTACTTTGGGCCAGCAGTTTGAGCATGGCCAGGCTCTCCTGGGTTTGCTCGAAGACGTGGATATCCTGAACCACGACCTTGGCCTCGCCATGGTGGGTGATAATCATGGTCTCCTGGTTTTCGCTGACACCGCGAACGATCTCTCCGACATGAGCCTTAAGGTAACTGATGGGTTTAATCGCCTGTGAGTATTTCATGGCACACCTCCTTTGACCTTAAAATAGACCATAAAGCAGTCAAAGACAAGCCGCTTGCTTTTCTTTTAAAACCAGCCTTTGCCGGAAAGCGATGGCGATTATTATTTGCCTGGCCCCTTTGGCTCAATTGTAACACGCGGACGATTCCCAAAGTTTGATTGCGGATCCGATCATCCAACAAATTCCTATCAGATATTTTCCTAATTGTGCATTGTGTCCCAGAACTCCCAGAATATTATGAAATCATGACCGTTGCACTGTGGATCAGGATAACCAATTTTCAACGTGCAAGCCGGGAAAGCGGGGGAATTCGGTGGTGTTGGCAGTGACAAGAACAAGTTCGAGGGAGAGGGCATGGGCGGCGATGAGCAGATCATTGGGGCCGATCGGCGTGCCTCCGGTTCCCAGCTGGGTGCGGATTATTGCGTACTTGCGGTCGACTTCGCCATCCAGGGGAAAGATTTCCAGGATCGAAAGCAACTCTTCCACCCTGCTTCGGAGAGGAACGGATTTCTTCTTTTCTGCCCCAAATCGTAACTCGCAGGCAACGATGACGCTGGTGCAGACGGCATCTTCCCCGACTTCGGCCAGCTTTTGCGCGGCCCTGCCGGCAGGATTCCTGATCAGGTCTGAGAGAATGTTGGTGTCGAGCAGATAGAGAAAACTCATTTCACAACTCGATATCGTCCAACGGCTTCAGCCCGGCGTCGACATCGGGAAACTCTTCGGACAGAGGTTGCCACTTGGCCAGTGTGGCCAAGAGAGAGCGGTGTTGGACCGCTTCGACAATCAGGCGGTTCCCTTCCCTGCGGATAACAGCCTCGTCACCCGGCAACTCGAATTCCCGCGGAATCCGCAGAGCCTGGTTCCGGCCGTTCTTGAACAGTTTTACATGTCTCTCAGATTGCATGACGCCCTCCATTATCTGGCCTATGCCTAGGCATAGGCTAACACTTCGGAAGACATTCAGCAAGAGGGAATTTCAAGCAGGCAAGAGTCAAGCAAAGACGCGACCCCTTTTGTCATCACCGGCCCCACCGGCGCAGGCAAGTCCTACCTGGCCTGCGCCTTTGCCCA
>JARGFN010000023.1 GCA_029210665.1 Desulfobulbales bacterium | reverse complement strand
CATCATTTGCCATGTACTTAATTTTCCGACTTGGCTACCTTTTCCCTGACCCCTGACCCCTGACCCCTGACCCCTGGCCCCTGGCCCCTGACTATTCGTTTTCGGCCTTGGCCTGCTCGACAATTTTTTCCGCCAGGTTGGCCGGCACTTCTTCGTAGTGGGAAAATTCGGTCTTGAAAGCGCCCCGGGCGGCGGTGATCGAGTTAAGATCGGGGGCATACCTGAGGATCTCGGCCATGGGGGCCTGGGCGGTTATCACTTCAAGCTTGCCTTCCGAGTCCATTCCCATCACCCGGCCGCGTCTGCCGTTGAGGTCGCCGATTACATCCCCGACACACTCCTTGGGGATCATGATGGTCATATTCATGATCGGTTCCAGCAGGACCGGGTTGGCCTCCTGTGCTCCCTTTTTAAAGGCCATGGAACCGGAGATCTTGAAGGCCATTTCCGAGGAATCGACGGCATGGAAGGAGCCGTCGACCAGGGCGACCTTGATGTCCACCATCGGATAGCCCGCTATCACCCCTTTTCCCATCGACTCAAGAACGCCCTTTTCAACGGCGGGGATGTATGTTTTGGGGATTACCCCGCCGACGATCTTGTCTTCGAACTCGAAACCGCCGCCCCTCGGCAGTGGCGATATCTCGATCCAGCTGTCGGCGTACTGGCCGTGGCCGCCGGTCTGTTTCTTGTGCTTGCCCTGGACCCGCGCCCGGCCCTTGATCGTCTCCTTGTAGGGAACCTTGGGGGCTTCGAGTTTCATTTCCACACCGAATTTACGTTTGATCCGGTCGCCGATCACCTCAAGGTGGATCTGGCCGACGCCCGAAATCAGGGTCTGCCTGGTTTGCGGCTCCCTGATAAGCCTGATGGTGGGATCCTCTTCCAGCATCTTGGTCAGGGAAGAGTGAAGTTTTTCCTCCTCCTTTTTGTTTTCGGTGGTAACCGCGTATGAAATGCTCGGTTCGATCGGGGTCAGTCTGTCGTAAACAACCGGAGCGGCGGCGGTGCAGAGGGTGTCGCCGGTGGCGGTCTCCTTCAGTTTGGCGATGGCAACGATCATGCCGGGTCCGGCGCTGTCTACCTGGATCTGTTTCTTCCCTTCCAGGGTCAGGATCTGACCGAACTTTTCGATGGTGTCCTTGCTTGAATTGTAAAAGGAATCGCCGCCCAGGGTGCCCGAAACCACCTTGAAGATAGTCAGCCGGCCGGCATAAGGATCGGCCATGGTTTTAAAAACCATGGCCGAAAAAGGGGCATCCGGGGTCGGCTCGCGTTCAACGATATCCCCGGTCTTGGGCTCCATGCCGGTTTGGGCCGGACGCTCGCCGGGTGAGGCCAGAAAGTCATCCATCAGATCAAGGATCAGGCTTGTGCCGGCATTGGCGGTGGCGGCGGTTACCGTAACCGGTGAGATTTCCCCGGTTTTGACGGCTTTTTGCAGGCCGCTCCGCAGATCTTTATCGGTGAGTTCGCCTTCCTCCAGAAATTTTTCGATCAAGCCGTCGTCGGTTTCGGCCACCTGTTCCATCAGACTGTCTCGGTAAAGAGCCAATTCGTCGGCCAATTCGGCCGGCACCGCGGTTTCCTTGACCGTACCCTTGTCGGTGTCGAAGCTGTATGCTTTTTGGTGGAGAACGTCGACCATTCCCGTGAAATTTTCCTCCGAGCCGATCGGAAAATGGAGGACCACCGGATTGAACGGGAGGTCGTTCTTGATCCCGGCCAGGGTGTTATCGAAATTGGCCCGCTCACGATCCATTTTATTGATCACGATTATGGCAGGCATCTTTCCGGCGGCGACCAGGTCGGCGATTTTTTCGGTCTGGCTCTTTATATCCTGGTTCGCTTCCACCAGGAAAAGGGCATTGTCGGCAATTCGGGCCGCGTAGACGGTTTCGTTCAGGAAATTGTCCTCGCCCGGGGTGTCGACCAGGTAGATCGAGTTTTTTTGCCAGGTGAAATGGTTGAAGGCGGAGCTGATCGTGGTCTTGCGGTTGATCTCCTCGGGCTCGAAATCCATTACCGAGGAACCTTCATCCACCTTGCCGAGTCGATTGGTTTTACCGGCGGTGAACAATAAGGCCTCGGCCAGGGAGGTTTTGCCGCTCTTGCCGTGACCGAATAGCACTACATTTCTAACCAGATTCATATCCTGCATGGATGCCTCCGTTATAGAAGTTTAACCGGTAATTCAACAAACTGTGCAGTTCCGCCGGGCGGTAACGGGTGGATTTGTTCAATAGTCCGCTACCCGGACAAAACGTTCGATCCGCTTCGCGGCAACTCGTAAGACCTTGGAATTGTTAATTCTTACTATCCGGGTTCTGAATATCAAAGGAAAAATTCTTTTTTCCGGAAAAAATATCCTCTGCAGAACCGCCGGCCTTAAACGATATAGGGAGATAATCGCCGAGATCTGGTAACTTAGTAAAGTCAGGGCGCCGCCCTCGCACTCTTGCCTGACTTCGCTGGAGGCGGGATCCGCGGCGAACCGGGAGGTTTCGCCGCCGACGGTCGATGTCGACGGTTGTCTTTCGGCCGGTAACCTGCTAAATTTGATAAGTTTTTTGAATTTGCCCTTGATCAATTCCAGCCAGGAACCGCCGCAATATGAAAAATCCGGCAGCAGATACCGACCGGATCGCCAGGTCGGCCGGGAAGGTCGGTTTGGCCGTGATGCTGAGCCGAATTCTGGGTTTGGCCCGGGAGCAGGTTTTCGCCTTCATGTTCGGCGCCGGTTTTGCCTACGATGCCTTTGTGGTCGCTTTCCGGATCCCCAATCTGCTCAGGGACCTTTTCGGCGAAGGGGCGCTGAGCGCCGCTTTCGTCACGGTTTTTTCCGATTACGAGGCCAATCGCAGCCGGGAGGAGACCCTGCGGCTGGCCGGCAATGTCCTGGTTTTTTTAACCATTGTCCTGAGCGTGATCACCCTCCTGGGCATCTGGCAGGCTGAAAATATCGTGCGATTGCTGGTCGAGGAGCGATTCGAGCTGACCCCGGGCAAGGTTAAGCTGACCAGCTGGATGACGATGATCATGTTTCCGTTCATGATTCTGGTCTCGTTATCTTCGGTCTGCATGGGGGTTTTAAATACCCGCGGCCATTTTTTCGTGCCCTCGGTTTCCTCCGGCTTTTTCAATCTTGGTTCGATAATCGGCGGCGCCACGCTGGCCCTTTTAATGCCCCGGTTCGGCCAGCCGGCCATTGTCGGGATGGCGGTCGGCACCCTGATCGGCGGCTTGTTGCAGTTGCTCGGCCAGTTCCCCTCCCTCAAGAAGAGCGGCTTCCGCCTAGTGCCGAACCTGCATATCTCCGATCCCGGTCTGCGCCGGATCCTGATGCTGATGGTTCCGGCGGTGGCCGGCTTGGCCGCATTGCAGGTCAACGTCTTTATCAACAACTATTTCGCCTCGTCCCTGCAGGAGGGCAGTCTCTCCTGGCTGAACTATGCCTTCCGGCTTTTCATGCTGCCGGTCGGGGTTTTCGGGGTGGCGGTTTCCATCGCCGCCCACCCGGTAATGGCCCGGCAGGCGGCGGCCGGGAGCATGTCCGGACTCAAGGAATCCTACATCTCAACCCTGACCATGGCCTTTTGCCTGACGGTGCCGGCCGCCGCCGGCCTGATTATTCTGGCGGAGCCGATCATCAGGCTGATCTTCCAGCATGGCCGCTTTGATTCATTCTCCACGACGATGACCTCCCAGGCCCTGGTCTATTACGCGGTCGGATTGGCCTCCTACGCGGCGGTCAAGGTGACGGTGCCGGTGTTCTACAATATCAACAATACCCGTTTTCCCGTGATCGGCAGCTTCCTGGCCGTATTTGTCAATATCGCGGTTATTCTTCTGGCTGTCGACCACTTGCAGCATCGCGCCCTGGCGCTGTCGATCTCCTGCGCGATGACCGCTAACTTCCTCTTTTTGTTTCTGGTCCTGTTCCGGAAACTGGCGGGCTTTCCCCTGCGCTATCTGGCGGCGGGATTGGCCAAGGTGCTGACCGCCTCGGCGATCATGGTCGGCTGGCTGTTGCTGGCGGACGGTTTGTTCGGGGTACGGGGCGCCGGCGGCAATATCATGGTCGATATTCCGCTTCTGGCTTTTTGCATTCTTTCCGGCGCGGCGGTGTACGGCGCCGCCCTCTACGGAATGAATCTCCCGGAGCTGCGGTTGATTGTCCGGCAGTTAAGGGAGAGATTAACCGGCAAGGGTTCGCAATAACTGCAACTGGGCGAGGATGGCGGGAACGGCGGTATCGACTCTTAAAATGCGCGGTCCCAATGAAAAACAACCGAAGCCCCGCTCGGTGAACCGGTCGATTTCGAAATCGAGCCAGCCCCCTTCCGGTCCGATGGCGACCAGGGTGGGACTGGCCGGTTCCGGCAGCAGGGCAGGGGAAAGCTTGATGGCGCCGCCGGGGTGGGCAGCCAGTCTGACCGGATAATCCCGGGAAATTTCGGCAAGGTTGTCTTCGATGAAAGGGCGGAAGCGGCGGTGAATGGAGATTTTCGGCAGGACGGTGTCGACGGCCTGTTCCAGCCCGAGCAACAGATATTCGCGGAGCTTTTCTTCCGACAACAGGGATGCCTTGAAAAAGCTTTTTTCGACCCGGCCGGCGTTGATCAGGAAGATCCTTTCGATACCCAGTGAAGCGGTTTGGGCCAGGACCCTTTTCAGCATGATCGGTCGAGGCAGGGCGAGGATCAGGCCGGTCGGTGTCTTGGCCGGCGGCGGCTTGGCGGTTTTTATGTCCAGGTTGACCATTCCCGGTTCTATCCGGCGGATCAGGCCGGAACCGATCAGGCCGTTGACGATTCCGACCCGGATCGTCCCCCCTTCTTTGCCGCGGAGGGTTTTGCGGATATGCTTGGCCCGGCGGCCGGTGAGGCTTGCCGAGCCATCTTTTATTTCCCGCGGGTCGATGAGGATCAGGTTCATGGCAGCCGGGTCTGAGTTGATTGCGATTTAAGTAAATCAGGTTTTGGAGTCTTCTTGAATATAACCGAATGGAAAAGGTATACCAGGCCTTCATGCTGATAATTTATAATCTGATGCAAATAATCCTGGCGGTTTTGCTGCTGCCGGTTCTGCTGCCGGTGGTTCTGCTCACCCCTAAATACCGAACTAACACGGGGCTGCGTCTTGGTTTCGGGCTGGCCGGGCTGGTTCGTGATCTCGGCAAGGGGGGGCCGCGGATCTGGGTCCATGCCCTGTCGGTCGGCGAAGTGTCATCGGCTGGGGCCCTGGTCGGCAGTCTCAGGCGGCAATATCCCGATGGGATCCTGATCTTTTCGACCTCCACCGGCTCGGGTCGTGCCTATGCCGCCGCAACTGTCGCCGGGCAGGTGGATCTTCTGGTGCCCTTTCCCCTCGATCTGTTGTGGAGCGTCGAACGGTTCATCCGTCTTCTCCGGCCGGAGGTTTTCGTCCTGGTCGAAACCGATCTCTGGCCGAATTTCCTGGCCTCGCTGAAACGGCACGGAGTTGCGGCCCTGTTGGTCAACGGCCGTGTTTCCGCGGAATCTTTCCGGAAGTATCGCGCTTTCCGGTGCTTTTTCGGCCCCATGTTTAAGACCTTCGGATACATCGCCATGCAGACCGAGGCCGATCTTGAAAAAATGCAGCAGTTGGGGATGCCTGCCGCCAGGCTCCTCAAGCTCGGTAATCTCAAGTATGAGGTCCCGGCCGGGGCGGCGGCTCCCGAGGAAAAGGCTGGTCCGGAATCGGCGGACCCTGCCCGGAACGCCAGGCGATTATGGGTGGCGGGTTCCACCCATAGAGGCGAGGAGGAGGTCATTCTCCGGGTTTATCGAAAGCTGCGGGCTGATTTCAACGATCTGCAGCTGGTTATCGCGCCGCGGAAGATCGAACGGGGCGCCGAGGTGGCCGCCCTGGCCGACGACCTCGGCTTAGAGTCGTCACGCCGCAGCGCAGGCGGCAAGTTCGGCGGCGAGCTGTTGATTCTCGATACCCTGGGTGAGCTGGCCGCCCTGTATAAGGAGGCCGATTTTGCCTTTATCGGCGGCAGCCTGGTCCGTGAGAGGGGCCATAATCCCCTGGAACCGGCGCTCTTTGGCAGGCCGGTTGTCTTCGGCCCTCATATGGAGGATTTTGCCGAAATCGCCGCGGACCTCCTGGCGGTTGGCGGGGCGGTAAGGGTTGATGATGAACATGGCCTGGCCGCGATACTTCGGCAATGGTTGTCGAATGACGAGGAAAGACGAACGGCCGGCGAGAGGGCGGCCAGGCTCATTGGAGAACATCGCGGGGTGACGGACAGGCATGTGGAGCTGATCGGCCGGGTAATTGACCGGGGATTCGCCCGATGAGAAAAAAAACGCGGCAAAGGCTCGCCTTCCTGCTGGGACGGCCCTTTTCTCCCCTGTATGGGGCCTTGATGAGAAAGCGGGCCGCCTGGTATCGGTCCGGAGTAATGGCAAGCAGCGCTCTGCCGGTGCCGGTGATCAGCATCGGCAATCTGACCATGGGCGGCACCGGCAAGACGCCGATGACGATTTATGTCGCCGACCGTCTCCAGGGTGCCGGCTACCGGCCGGCGATAATCAGCCGTGGATACGGCGGTAAGGCCCGGCAGGCGGTCAATCTGGTCAGCGACGGCGCCCGCTGTCTGCTCGATGCCGGGCAGGCCGGTGACGAGCCCCGGTTGATGGCCGAAAACCTGCCCGGCGTAATCGTTGCCACCGGGGTGAACCGGGCTGCCGCCGCCGATTTCGCGGTCAGGGAGTTGGGCGCCGATATTATCGTTCTCGATGACGGATTTCAGCATCTGGGCCTGCGGCGCGATCTTGATCTGGTCCTGTTCAAGGCCCCGGTGTTTATGGGTAATGGCCGGGTTTTTCCGGGCGGCGATCTGCGGGAGCCTGTCGACGCTCTGGCCCGGGCCGATGGTTTTGTGGTAACCGGCGTCGATCGGCGCAATCGAGCGGCTGCCGACGAGTTCAAGAGTTTTCTTGAAAGAGATTTTCCCGGCCGCCCGGTTTTTATGGCCGAATACCGACTTAAATCCCTGACCGATCGGCAGGGGGCGGTGGCCGGTCCGGAGGTGTTCGACCAGAAACTCTACGGTTTCTGCGGCTTGGCCGAACCGGGCGGTTTTTTGCTGACCGTCAGCGATCAGGGGATCAGCCTTTACGGTTTTTCGGTTTTTGCCGATCATCACCCCTACTCCGGGGCGGACCTGGCCGCCCTGGTTGAAGATGCTGGCCGATACGGGTGTGACGGTCTGTTGACCTCTGAAAAAGATATGGTCAAACTGAAGGGGCTTTCCTGCCCGTTACCGATCTATTCCCTGAATGTCGAGTTAAGGATGCCGCCATCATTCGATGATTTCCTTCTCTCGGGGATGGCCGGCCGCGGCTTGGCAAGTGTCCCGAATCCCATGAACGTGTCCTTTCCCCCACTGGAATGAAGGCATTTGTCGTTATTCCGCGCCAACTGATTTTCCGATAAGTGGTTGATTTATGTTGTTTATGTTGAGTCCTGTTTTTTCGTCTTGGTTGTGGCCCGTAAATTGCTTATATAAATGTTGTTCTCTTGTGAAGACCTTAGGCCCATGGCTATTTACGGAATCAATCAAAAAATATTCAGATATCGAGACGCCCCAATGAAAGGCTTTTTGAAAAAAATTCATCCGCACCAGCACACCTTGAGCAGGGAGGTCAGTTTCAGCGGGATCGGCTTGCATTCCGGTCTGCCTGTTTCAATGGTGATAAAACCGGCCGAGGTCGATACCGGCATTCGCTTTTTCCGGACCGATCTTCAGGAGGAGATTCCCGCCTTGATGGACCGGGTGGTGGATACCACCATGGCAACCACCCTCGCCGAAAGAAATGCTTCCGTTTCGACGACCGAGCATCTTCTCGCCGCCCTGACCGGTTTGGGTATCGATAACGCCCTTGTTGAACTTGACGGCTCCGAGGTCCCGATCATGGACGGCAGCGCCGCTCCTTTCGTCCAGATCGTCAGAAGGGTCGAACGCAAACCCCAGGGGGTCTGCCGTAAATTGCTCAAGATCACCCGTGAAATTACTTTTCGGGCCGGAGACACCGAAATTCGTCTGTTGCCTTATGACGGTTACAAGGTTACCTGTGAGATCGATTTTGACCATCAGCTGATCAAGAACCAGAAGTATTCGGTTGAGGTCAACTCCAAACGTTTTATCAAGGAGATCGCTTCGGCCCGGACTTTCGGGTTCATGGATCAGATCGAGAAACTCAGGGCCAACGGTTTGGCCCTTGGCGGTTCCCTGGCCAATGCCGTGGTGGTTGACCGGACCCGGGTTCTCAATGTCGAGGGGTTGCGGTTTTCCGATGAGTTCGTCCGTCACAAGGTGCTCGATCTGATCGGCGATCTGGCACTGCTCGGTTGCCAGATAATCGGGCATGTCGTCGCCCGCAGGTCCGGACATGGCCATCATCTCGGTTTGATGAAAGAGATCGTCGCTCACCCGGAGTGCTGGGAATTCGTCACCCTGGAGAAGCACGAGGAAGAGGGCGTTCTGACCAGGGTTGTTTCCTCGACCCGGGAAGCGGGTAATATGATCCTTCCATTTCTGGTCCCCGCCAATTCGGTGGCGACCGCGCCTTCCCTGCGGGGCTCCTGACCGCTCCGACTACTCCAGGATCGCTTACCCTGAATCCGTGACGGATTCAGGGATTTGTCTTATTGCAGCCCACCGGAAATCTGTTTCCGGTGGGTTTTTTTTCGGGTTTTGCTGAAAATCTATTTGTCATCGGCGGAGATTTTCTCTACTATCACCCCGCAATGGGGTATTATATGGTGAGCGGATCAACTTGCTGATTTATCGATCGTCCTGAATTTGTCGGGGTGCGCGCCATTAATCCTTGGCGACTTTTCAGGAGTCTGTCTATTATGGCTGTTCATCGTGTGCGGGAGAAAATAATGAAGATTAAAGGAACAATCGGTTTTTTCGGCGGCGGGCGGATGGCCGAGGCGCTGATCAAGGGAATCATGCAGGCCGGGCTTTTCGGCGCCGAGCAGATCGTTGCGCTCGATCCGGATAAGGAGCGCCGCCGTTTGCTGGCGGGTCGATATCGCATTAATGCGGTGGATAATCCTGCCGCATTGGCGGATTGCGAGATTGTGGTTCTGGCCGTCAAACCGCAGATTCTGCCGAATCTTCTGCGCCTGAACCGGTGTAATTTCAGCAATAAGCAGCTGGTGATTTCGATTGCGGCCGGGGTTTCCCTGGAAGTGCTGGAATCCTGTCTTGCCGGGTGCGATTGCCGGGTGATCCGGGTAATGCCCAACACCCCGGCTTTGGTTATGGAGGGCGCTTCGGCACTTTGCCCCGGCAGTCTCGCCGCTGAAGAGGATCTTAAAGCGGCGGCGGCTATTTTCGATGCGGTCGGCAAAAGCGTTGTGCTCGGCGAGGCGCAGATGGACGCGGTAACCGGTCTGAGCGGCAGCGGTCCCGCCTACGTGTTCTCTTTTATCGAGGCGCTGATCGACGGCGGGGTCAAGGTCGGACTTGGCCGTGATGTCGCCGAGACCCTTGCCCTGCAAACCGTTTTGGGGGCGGTAAAACTGGCGATCGATACCGGCGGTCATCCGGCCGAGTTGCGGGCCATGGTTACCTCCCCGGGCGGGACTACCATTGCCGGACTTCATCAAATGGAAAAGGCCGGGTTTCAAGGGATTGTCATGGATGCGATCGAGGCGGCCACCAGACGCTCCCGGGAGCTTGGAGAATTGGCGGCGCAGAGAGTCGACACTTGATGAAGATCAGCAGGGTAGGAATAATTCCCAAACATGATTCCCGCGAGGCCAAACGCATCGCTGACGAACTGGCGGCCTGGTTGCGGGAACGATCCATCGATTCAGTTATCGATAGTATCAATGTCGATCAGGACCTGCTGATCATTCTCGGGGGCGACGGCACCTTGCTGCATGTCGCCTGGCAGGCCGGCTGCCATAAAATACCGGTGGTGGGGGTCAACCTGGGCAGCCTGGGTTTTCTTACCGAGGTGTCCGTCGAGAACCGTTACGAGGCCCTGGAGAAGATTCTGGAAGGTTCGGTGATTATCGAAGATCGTCTTATGTTGAAAACCAGGCTTTGCCGGGGGGAGGCCGGGGTTTCGGAGTGGTGTTACGCCCTGAACGATGTGGTTATCAGTAAGGGAAGCGTCGACCGCCTGGCCCGGATGGAGGCCTGGGCCGATGATGAACTTATTACTTCTTACCGGGCCGACGGTCTGATTTTTTCTACTCCGACCGGTTCGACGGCTTATAACCTGTCGGCCGGGGGACCGATCATCCATCCGGAAATAAAGGCTATCATGCTCACGCCGATCTGCCCATTCATGCTGGAAAGTCGCCCCGTGCTTTTGCCCCACCAGGTAAGATTAACCACCCGGATAGCCGGTTGCTCCGTGGTAAAAGTGATTGTTGACGGCCACTCCGCCTTCGATATGTCCGCCGGCGAGCATTTGGAAGTGATGGCCGCCGAGCATCCGCTTCGCCTCGTCTGTTCGCCCCATAAGGGCTATTTTGAAATCCTGCGCAGTAAACTCAACTGGGGCGGCAAAGCGGTTTAGATCAGGCGTTGTCTTCATCCGGATCGGCGGCCAGGGCTTTTTTTTCCTTGGCCATTGCGGTTTTGCCGGACTCGATAGCTTCGTTCAGCGCCTTTTTCTTCTCGTCCAGATATTCACGTCCCCGGTCGAAGGCTTCATCGGTTTTTTCCCTGACTCCTTTCGGCAGGTTTTCCTTTAAATCGGCGCCGTACTTCGCCAGGGCCTCCCTGGTCTCCTTGCCGGTTTTGTCGGTTAGCAGCAGCGCGGCGGCGGCACCCAGCAGGGCGCCGGTCAAGAAGGTTGCAAACGATGACCCCGAACAACATCCGTCTTCTTTACTCATTTTCTGGTGCCTCCTCTGTTTTCGTTGATTTTGTTTTTTGGATCACATACAGAAAAGCTTTTATGCCGGAGCAGAGCGCGGCGATTTCGATGATTGTCGGCGCCAGCGTTGTTTTGACCAGTTTGCCGGTCATCAGAAAAGAACCGGTGGCATCCTTGACCTTCTGAAAAATTTCATCGATTTCGGTCACTTTAAGGCCGATGCTTTCCGACAGTTTTTGGATTTCCGCGGCCGAGGTTCTGGCCGAGGAGAGGATCGCGGGAATGTCCCGGTCGAATTCCTCCATGATGATTTCCGCCCGGCGCGCCGTTTGCTTAAGCTGGATAAGCAGGGGGACCAGGAAAAACATCAGTACGACAATCGAGATTGCCGCAATAATCATCAACAGGTCGGTCGAACTCATTGTTATCGCCATGCTGGTTATTCTCCTCCGGTCAAGCTTTGATCATTATAGGGTCAGGATAGCAGATCGGCCCGGGGTGAGCAAGACGAACCAAGCGGCGGGATAAGATTCCGGGCGATTGCCACTCCTTGACTGACGGTGGCCTGAAATCGACGGCAAAGTCTGAAAATGCCCAGAAAGGCCGGGGGGACTCAGGCCGATTTGCTGATTTGGTGTTTTTTTATTTTGTATTGCAGCAGACTCTTGGTGATCCCCAGCTGCTCGGCGGCGTGGGCCTGGATATGATTATTGTCCCGCATGGCGTTAACGATCAGTTCTTTTTCAATCCTATCGAGAAATTCAGGCAGATTAAGGTTGTTCGGGAGATGATCGAGCGAAGCCGGGATGACGGCATGTCCGCCGCTCACCGGCTCGATTTCGGTCTGGATGTCGGATACTTCAATACAGTTGTCCGCGCAGAGGATCGCCGCTCGCTCGATGGTGTTCTCGAACTCCCGGACATTGCCTTCCCACCTCATTCTCTCCAGAAGGCGGAGGGCATTGTTGGAGATATGCAGTTTCGGTTTGCTCAATTGTTTGGCGAATTTGGCGATAAAATAGGTGGCCAGCAAAGGGATGTCGCCGACCCTTTCCCGCAAGGGCGGCAGATGAAGATTTAAGACATTGAGTCGGTAATAGAGATCCTCCCTGAAGTTACCCCGGGCTATCTCCTCCTTGAGATCCTTGTTGGTTGCCGTTACGAGCCGGACATCAACGCTGATGGGTTTCGTCGAACCAAGCCGCTCAAAGGTTCTCTCCTGGAGTACCCGCAGCAGTTTGGCCTGAAGGGTAATGGGCATTTCACCGATTTCATCGAGAAAGATGGTCCCGGTGTCGGCCACCTCGAAGCGCCCCTTGCGCAGGGCGACGGCCCCGGTGAAAGCGCCTTTTTCATGGCCGAACAGTTCGCTTTCGAGAAGATGCTCGGGCAGTCCCGCGCAGTTCAGGGAGATCAGGGGAGATTCCCGCCGCGGACTGTGAAAGTGGATGGCCCTGGCCACCAGTTCCTTGCCGGTTCCCGATTCGCCGGTGATCAGGACCGAGGCGGTGGTCGGCGCGATTTTTTCGATCAGGCTGAAAATCTTCTGCATCTTCTCATCCTTGCCGATCATATTGGCGAAGCTGTACCGCTCGGATACTTCGCTTTTCAGGCGCAGATTTTCCCTGACCAGAGCATAGTGGTTAACCGCTTTCTGGACGCTGACCAGCAGCTCCTCGTTGTTGAACGGTTTGGTGAGATAGTTGAACGCCCCGGCCTGCATGGCCTTAACCGCCTTTTCCACTTCGCCGAAGGCCGTGATCATGATGACGGGCAGTTCGGCGTTGAAGATCTTGATTTCGTGGAGAAGCTCCATGCCGTCCATGCCTGGCATCCGCATGTCGGTGATGACCAGATCGAGATCGGTTTCCCGGACGATGGGCATGGCCTTCTCGGCCGATTCGGCGGTAAGGACCTCGTAGCCTTCATCGCCGACTATTTCAGAAATAATTAGGCGGTAATTAGGTTCGTCATCGACAATAAGTACGGTCTGCATAGATTTTTTTATCCTTGCGGTGAAAAGGGTCTTAGGGACCCGGAAAATCCTACCATACCATCACGCATCCCGTCTTTGGGCCCTCTTTGGCCGCGCTTCAATCGCAAAATCCTCGCCGTAGCCCTTGCTACGCCTGCGGTTTTGCTTAATCGGCGCGACCAAATATGACCCAAATCCGGGCGCGATCCAGGTATGTTTGGATTTACCGGCTCCCCCTGTGTCCGGTTATGTTATGAAAAAATTCTACCCAGAATATATAACGTTAAGCCCGGCTTTCTCAAATGATTTTAACAACACCTGGTGATGCCGCGGCCTCGCCGGCACCCTGTAAACGAACCGGTCAGGGGCGCCGCAATCGTTCTTTTATCTTCTCCAGGAGCTTGTAGGGCACGGGGGGCATAACGGGGGCGCCGCCGATGTTGATCCCCTGTGTGAACGTGCCGTGGAAGTCGCTGCCGCCGGTAATCAGCAGTTGATGTTTTTCCGCCAGGGCGAAGAGGCCTTTGCGGATTTTTGTCGTATGGCCCGGATAGATGGCCTCGATGCCGTCCAGTCCGTGGCCGTGAAGAAATATAATGTTCTCCGCCATGTCGGGCAGGGATTTGGCGAAGGTGGCCGGATGCGCCAGCACGGCCAGCCCGCCGGCCTTTTTGATCGTGCCGATCGTGGCGGTCGCGGGAAATCGTTCGGCGGCGGCGTAGGCCAGGCCGCCTTTTTTGAGATATCGGCGAAAGGCCTGCTCTATCCCGCTTACCACCTTCTTTTTTACCAGGAGACGGGCGATGTGGGGCCGGCCGATGAGGCCGCCAGGGTTAGCGGCGGCCAACTCGTCTCCGGTAATATCAATGCCACGTTCGGCCAGCCTCGCCAGAATTTGCATGTTCCGGTTGTGGCGGATCTCCTGCATTTTTTTCAGCAGGGCGAGAAGGTCGAAGTTGTTTCGGTCGAAACCGTAACCGAGGATGTGGACCGTTTTGCCGTTCCGGGCGGCGCTGAGTTCAACCCCCGCAATCACCTCGATGCCGGTCGCGGCGCCGGCGCTTTCGGCCTCGCCGAGCCCGGCGATGGTGTCGTGATCGGTCAGGGCGACGGCGCTGAGATCGGCCTCCTTGGCCGCCCTCAGCAGAGCGGCCGGCGCCATGGTGCCGTCCGAGAAGGTGGAATGAATATGAAGATCAATATAGCGCAAAGGATCCTGTTGAACAGTTTAGAGAGTGTCCCCGGGAGCCGGCCGGGAAGAGGTTAGGGTTCAGGGGTAAGGATAAATGGTAAACGCACCCGCCGCAATGATATTGGTCGATAAATATTCTTTGATGGTTTTCTTGCTTGTTTTTGTGGAATTTGGTTTATGTTATGCTGGCATGGGACGGCTGATGCCGCCGGCGGCGTTATCGTTTCCGCCGGGATCATGGCTGCCGGCGGGGCTGTGTACGGGCCGTTTTCCCGGGATTTGTTGATTTTTTTAGAGATGAAAGGAGAAAATAGATGGCTCAGATTGATGCTTTTTTCAAGCTGATGAACGAGCAGGGCGCTTCCGATCTCCACATGGTTGCCGGTCAGCAACCCCTGTTGCGGATCAGGGGCGATATGGAGAGGGTCAAATACAACGTCCTTGCCAATGATAATCTTAAGGCCATGGTCTACGAGATAATCGCCGAGGACAAGATCAAGATATTCGAGGAGACCGGCGATATCGACTTCGGGTACGAGATTCCCGGTCTGGCCAGATACCGCGGCAACATCTTTCAGCAGAAATACGGGATCGGCGCGGTTTTCCGGGAAATCCCCAGCAAGATCATGACCTGTCAGGATCTGAATCTGCCCAAGGTTATCTCCAAGCTTGCGATGCTGCCCAAGGGCATGGTCCTGGTTACCGGTCCGACCGGCAGCGGTAAATCAACGACTCTGGCGGCGATCATCGATGAGGCCAACAAGCTTCGCAAGGACCACATTATCACGGTCGAGGATCCGATCGAGTTCGTTCACGAGAGCCAGAACTGCATCATCAATCATCGGGAAGTCGGCACCCATACCAAATCATTTGCCGCCGCCTTGAGAGGGGCGCTACGCGAGGATCCCGATATCATCCTGGTCGGAGAGCTGCGCGATCTCGAAACAATCTCCCTGGCCATGGAGGCGGCCATGACCGGCCATCTTGTTTTCGGCACCCTCCATACCCTGAACGCCTCCAAGACCGTTGACCGGATTGTCGAGATATTCCCGGCCACGCAGCAGTCCCAGGTTCGTTCGACCCTGGCCGATTCCCTGCGGGCGGTGATCTCCCAGACCCTGTTCAAAAGAATCGACATCAAGAGCCGTTGCCCGGCCCTTGAGATCCTGATTTGCACGCCGGCGGTGCGGAACCTGATCCGGGAAGGCAAGACCTACCAGTTGCCCTCGGTTATGCAGACCGGCAAGAAATACGGGATGCAAACCATGGACGACGCCATCATGGAGATGTTGCGCAAACGGTGGATATCGCCGGAAGAGGCCTATACCAACAGCATCGACAAGAGCAAATTCCTTTCCTTTCTGCGGCGGCCGCCGGCGGACTTTACCGAGGTGTAAGTTTGCGCTTTTCCTCTTTAAAGGACCCCGATCCAGGATCAGTATTTGCCGACCCCCTTAAGCCGCTCTTGCCCTTTTTCGGAAACGGCCTGGTGGCGCAGCTCGCCGTTTTTGCCGATGATGAAGGTCTGCGTTCCGAAGGTGGCGGTGTCGAAGACCTTTGTTCCCCCGCGCCGGCACCATTCGGCAAAGGCGGGGTCCGGAAATTTATCGGACTGGAAGGGTCCGGCCGAAACGATCAGCCATTCAGGCCTTCCCGCCTTGACCAGCTGGTATCCGGCCGATGTGCTGCTGCCGTGATGGGGCGCCAGCAGCACATCGCTGGCCAGATCGATTCCCTGGTCGACCAGTCTTTGCCCGTCGCCCTCCATCGCGTCGCCGGGCAGGATGATCTTCCTGCCGCCGCTTTCCAGTTTGACCACCAGGCTGCGGTTGTTGCTCGACAGCTCCTCGTCTTCACTTAAATGAAGATTGCCGAGAGTGGTGAGCCTGGCTGTGCCCCCGGCGGCGATTAACGTGCCATGTCCGGGAACCTTTATGGCGCCGCCGTTCTTCTCGGCGATCCGGAGGAGATCCCGATACTCCGCCGGGCCGGATTCCCCATTGACCCAGACCTCCCGCGGCCGGAAATTCCTGACAATGAATTCGAGACCGTTGTAATGGTCCAGATGCGGGTGCGAGATTACCAGGGTGTCGAGCCGCTTGATCGACCGGTGCCAGAGGAACGGGCCGATCAGCTGTTCGCCGGGATCGAAGCTCGGCGAGAATGAGCCGCCGCCATCCACGAGGACCTTGCTTCCGGCCGGTAATTCGAGCAGAGTGGCACTGCCCTGACCGACATCCAGAAAAGAGACCACGGTCGATCCCTCGGTGTCCGGCCGTGAAAAAAGATGGGTCGGCAGGGTGATTATGGAAAGCATCGCGATTGCCAGAGTTGTTCTCACGATGCCGGTTGTCTTGAGGAGCAGCAGGCCGAGCCCGGCCAGATAATAAAGGGCCAGGCCGGTCAGCGACGGCGGCGGCAGATTGTGGAAGCCGTAAGGGATGGCGGCCAGACCGGTGGTGATCAGGTCGGCGCCTTGCAGGCCGAGGCCGCCGACCCGTAAAATGGCCGTGGCCGCGGAAGGCAGCGCTGAAGAGAGCAGGGCGGCGAGCAGGCCAAACGGCAAGGCCCAGAAACAGAGAAGGGGGGCGGTCAGGAGGGTTGCGACCGGACCCAGCAGGGAGACCTGGCGAAAATTATACAGGGTGATCGGGCCGGTGGCGATAAGCGCGACCAGTGACACGGCAAATCCGGTGAACAGCCAGGTCCGCAAGCGGACGGTTAGGGCCTGTTCCAGGGGGGTGGTTTCATCCTTTGTGAAAAACCGGTTGCTGAAGAGGATAATTGCCGTAACCGCCGTAAATGATAGCTGGAACGATACCGAGAAGAGGGCGGTCGGGTCGTAGGCCAGGATCAGGAGTGCGGCCAGCGCCAGGGCGTTCAGGAGTGAGCGCGGCCGGTCCAGGACAACGGCGCCGATCAGCAGCGCGGCCATGATGAAAGCCCTTACCACCGGCGGTTGCAATCCCGAGATCATGGCATAGCCGGCCATGATCGGCAAGGTCAGGAGCGCGGCGATTTTCCAGGCCGACCAGCGCAGCATCAGCCAGGACGAACGGTGCAGGATGGTGTTGATCAAGAGGCCGCTCAACAGGGCCAGAAGGCCCATATGCATTCCGGAAATGGCCAGCAGGTGGATGGCGCCGCTGCGCTTGAAATTTTCGATGACTTCAATCGGAACACTGTCGCGCTGGCCAGTGATGATCGCCTTGTAAAGGGCCTTTATTTTCGGCGGCAGTCCGGTTGAGTCGATAAAGAGATTGGTTTTGTGTCTGAGGTATTGGGGCGGGTTTATCGAGAAAGGCGTGGGGCCGTGGTCTGAGAGCGTGTTGGCGACCGGTCCCAGGTAGGCCGGGGACCGCACAAAACCGGTAAGCTGGATTCGCCGGTCGGCGAGGTATTGCCGGTAGTCGAAGGTCCCCGGGGTGCCGGGCGGGGAGGGCAGCGCCAACGAAGCCCGGATCAGGAGCCTGCCGCCGGGGGTCAGCCGGTCCGGCGGCGGAAAGGTTGTTTTCAAGAGGATCCGCGCCTTGACCGGGATAAGGGCGCCTTCTTTTTTCAGGCGGTCGACATCGACAATAAACCTGCCCTTATCGCCGTTAAAGGATGGCGCGGTTCGCACCGTTCCGGCGAAAACCGCGTCCCGGCCGGAACCGGCCGCGGCGATGAGTTGTTCGGGAACCGGCGGCGGTTTGGCGGCAAATATATGGGCCTGGCCGACCATGAAAAAAACCAGGCCGATGCTCAGGGGCCGCAAGAGCGGCACGGGACGAACCAGCTGATATATATTCAGCAGACCGGCAAGAGCCAGGGTTGCAAAGAGGAGAAGGTCGGTTGAAGGAAAGGGGGTATGGCGGCCGGCGGCGATGCCGGCCGCGAAAAACAAGGCAGGCAGGGCCAGGGGGGCATTGATTCCGGGCCAGGCGCGCTCAGTCAAGGAAGTTCTTGAGTTTTTCCCGGCGGCTGGAGTGACGGAGCCGGTTCAGGGCCTTTTTCTCGATCTGTCTGATCCGCTCTCGCGACACATTGAATCGTTTGCCGATTTCCTCAAGGGTGTATTCGGCATTCTCGCCGATTCCAAAGCGCAAACGGATGATCTTTTCCTCCCGGGGGCTCAAGGTGGAGAGGATGCCGGTTACCCGTTCGGCCAGTTCATGGTTCTTGACGGCCTCGAAGGGGGAAATCGACTCCTGGTTCTCAAGAAAATCGCCCAGGGTGCTGTCATCGTCGCCGACCGGGGTCTCAAGGGAGATCGGTTCCCGGGAGGCTTCGAGGATGGCCAGGATCTTGTCCATCGGCAGGCCGGTCTTTTCCGAAATCTCCACCGGGGTGGGTTCGCGGCCCAGTTCCTTCAGCAGCGAGTAAAAGGCCTTGAAAAACTGGCTGCGCAGTTCAAGGAAGTGGACCGGTAGCCGGATGGTCCGGGTCTTGTCGAGAATGGCCCGGGTGATGGCCTGTCTGATCCACCAGCTTGCATAGGTGCTGAACTTGTTGCCCTTGGTGTAATCGAAGCGGAATACCGCCCGCATCAGGCCGAGGTTGCCCTCCTGGATGAGATCGGCCAGGGTAAGACCCTGGTGCATGTAACGCTTGGCGATACTCACCACCAGGCGCAGATTGGCCTTGATCATGGCGTCCTTGGCCTGTTCGATCGACCGGGTGTACATTGTAAGTCGGTAGTGCAGTTCGCGCAGGCTCGGGAATTCGGCATGGACATCGCAGCACGCCTCGACTGATCTGTTCATGAAGTTGAGATGCTGCTTCTTGGGCTTCAGGGTGGGGTCACGTTTTTCCCAGAGGGCGATGCGTTCAATCAGGTTGATCATCCCCGGCGCATTGGTGTCGTCGGCGCGAATTCCTTCGATGATGGCGTCAAAGCCCTGGCGGATTGCCTTGCTGTATTTCTCTTCCTCGTCAGGGGTTAAAAGGGCAAACTGACCCATCTCCCTGAGGTAGGTAGTGGTGGTTTCCTCGATTTCGGGAGAATCTTCATCCTTGGTCGCCGAGACCGGTTCGATGGCATCCTCGCCGGGAATCGGTTCCTCGGAGTCGCTGTCGCCGAGGCCGTCGCCGGTTTTGGCGTCCTCGGCCTTTCGTTCGCGCAGCTCTTCCTGGCTGATGATCTCGATATCGTTTTCGGCCAGCATCGCGAAAATTTTATCGATGAATTTGGGGCCTTTCTCTTCGGGGACGACGGCATTGAGGTAGGTGATGGAGATATAACCCTTGCGCTTACCGATCTTCAGAAGCTTTTTCCAGATATCATCCGACACTATATTAATACTCCTCTGCTAAAAGTTTGGTGCTGTTTTGAGATACCTGAATCCGTGACGGCTTCGTGGTAAATTTCACTTATCAGCTTGTAATTTCATTAGATAATCGTTTTTTCCTGGATTGCCACGGTTCGCCCCGCCGTTCTCGAACGCTCACGGATTCAGGAGATAATCAACACCGAGGTGCATTATCATAATATCGTCTTCCCGCCGTGCCGTACACAGTTACTTGAGGCGTGAATCAGAACTCTATAGTATAAAACACAAGACTGTTTTCGACAAGGCAAAAACTAAAATATTTGTTTGTTTCCATCCGGCCGGGCCGGCGGGGCCTTAACGGTTCGCCTTTTGCCGATTTGGTTTGGCTGATCGGCTATTCTCTGTATATTATGGTTATTAAGTTCGGAGATTTCATCGGTTCTTTTGAAAAAAGTTGAGCTGAAGATCCGACTCCGTCAAAAGGTGCATTGCGATGGAGATGACCCGGGGCAGTGGTGTGCTCCTTCATATATCTTCCCTGCCGGGACGGTACGGCATCGGCACCCTCGGCGGGCCGGCTCGCGAATTCGTCGATTTTCTGGCCGAGGCCGGGCAGAGCTACTGGCAGTTTCTGCCGCTGGGGCCGGTTTCCAAGGTAGCCTCATATTCGCCGTACATGTCTTTTTCGGCCTTTGCCGGCAATCGTTTTTATATCGATCCGGACCAATTGGCGGCGGAAGGCCTCGTGTCCCCGGCCGAACTTGCCGCCGCCCCCGTCTTTTCCGACTATCAGGTCGATTTCGCCCGGGTCGAAGAGTTTTTCGAACCGATTCTGGTCCAGGCCTTTCGCGCCTTTATCGCGGACGGCCCGTCCGAAGATTATGCCGACTTTTGCGAGCGGGAGTCATGGCTGGATGACTATGCGTTTTTCATGGCCCTCAAAGAGAGTAACGGACAGCTCCCCTGGTACCGCTGGCCGGCCGCGATTGGCGCCCGGCATCCCGACACTCTGGAGGCATGGCGGCGAAAGCTGGCCGACCGCATTGATTTCCACCGTTTCTGCCAGTATCTTTTTTACCGGCAATGGGATGAGCTGCGGGCCTACGCCAACTCTCGGGGAGTGGCCATGGTCGGCGATATTCCCATCTATGTCGGCCACGACAGCGCCGATGTCTGGGCCAATCCCGACTGCTTCCGCCTCGATCCCGCCACCCTGCTGCCCACCCGGGTCGCCGGGGTGCCGCCGGATTATTTCAGCGCCACCGGCCAGCGCTGGGGCAACCCCCTGTTTCGCTGGCGGGTCGACGGCCGGGAGAACCGGCGCTTGTACGACTGGTGGGGCAGGCGTTTCCGGGCCATGTTCCGGATCGCCGATATCTGCCGGATCGATCACTTCCGGGGCTTCGAATCGTTCTGGGAGATAGATTTCGAGGAAGCGACCGCGGTTAACGGCCGCTGGAGCAAGGGGCCCGGCCGGAAGTTTTTCACCGATATGGCGGAACATATCGGTGATCTACCGATCATTGCCGAGGATCTGGGCATGGTCACCCCCGAGGTGCTTGAACTGCGGCGGGAGTTCGGCTTCCCCGGCATGAAGGTTCTGCAGTTCGCCTTTGACTCGGACGAGAAAAACCCCTATCTGCCCCATAATTACCGCGGGATTGACTCGGTGGTCTATACCGGCACCCATGATAACGATACGACGCTGGGCTGGTTTACCGGTGATCAGGTCGGCGCGGAGACCCGGGAGAAGGTCAGGCGCTATCTCCACACCGACGGCAGCGAGATCAGCCGCGATCTGATCCGTCTGGCCCTGGCCTCGGTGGCGGCCATCGCCATTTTCCCCATGCAGGATGTCCTGGGGTTCGGCAACGATTGCCGGATGAACCGTCCCGGAACTTCGGTCGGTAATTGGCGATGGCGCTGCGCTCCCCGTTTTCTCAACCGGGAAACCGCGGCGTGGCTGAAAGACGAAACCGAATTTTATAATCGGATTGCAAAAGAGTAATCGTCGGGGCTATCAGTCGTGATGCCCCGCCAGGCCTGACCTGGTCGCATATTTTGATATTTCCGGAGAAAGATTATGAGCGATGTGCTGATTTTTTTAGGCAGCCCAAGAAAAAACGGCAATTCCGAGGTGCTGGCCGAGGCGATCTGCCGGGGGATAGAGAAGGGCGGCGACTCTTATGAGATCGTTCGCCTTGCCGCTTTGGAGTTTTCACCCTGCATCGGCTGCGGCGGCTGCGACAAAACCGGCCATTGCGTCCTTGAGGACCAGATGATTCCCCTTTACGAAAAGATCGAGTCGGCCCGCCGGGTTATCCTCGCCTCGCCGATCTATTTTTACTCGATCACCGCCCAGGCCAAGGCCTTCGTGGATCGTTGCCAGGCCCTCTGGAATCGCAAGTATCTGCAGGTCGGGAAAGGTGTTTGGCAGCAGGATTCCGATCGGAAAGGCTATCTGGTCGCGGTGGCGGCGACTCGGGGGGAAAGGGTTTTCGAAGGGGCAATCCTGACCATGAAATACGCCTGCGACGCGATGGGGTTGATCTACGGCGGCGAGTTTTCGGTGCGCGGTATCGATCGGCGCGGCGAGATGGCCGGTGACCTTGCAACCCTGGCGAGGGCGGAGGAATTCGGCAGGAGGTGTCTGGACTGAACCGGGCAATTGTCGGCGCGATTACCGGCATTGCCGGTTCCGTGCCTATACCCTGTGATCGGCCGAGGATAATTGTTGACAAGCCCCCGCGATTATTTTAAAAGGTTCTCTTCCCATGACGGCCCCTTCGTCTAGTGGTCTAGGACGCCGGCCTCTCACGCCGGTAACACGGGTTCGAGTCCCGTAGGGGTCACCAGCTGACATCAAGGACTTACGATTAAATTCGTAGGTCCTTTTTTTGTTTTTAGGGCAATATGGACACAGGAGGACGTTCTAGTTGCCGCCTCAGGCCAGCCATGCCCGGTGTCCCGATCCCGATCTCGTCAGTTGAGCAGACAAGCTGCTCAACTCGGCTTTATCGGATAGTTGAGTTGAGCCGGCAAGTCGAGGTAAGATGAGAATCCAGAAGACAGAAGCCAGGAGTCAGAATCCAGGAGAAAAGCTTTAAAATCAGTCATTCCGGCT
>JARGFN010000207.1 GCA_029210665.1 Desulfobulbales bacterium | reverse complement strand
GATTAAAACAAGTAGATACGGATTAATGTCCCCTTACAGCGAATTTGTCAATAGAGTCGATTAAACAAGGTCAATCGACAATGCTCGAAACCTGCCCCTGCCGGTTGAAGCCGATCTTGATCCGGTCGAAACGATTCAACCAGTACAGCCAGTCCCGAACCTGCATGATATCCTTCGGATTGGCGAACTCGGGAGGATAGCCCATGGCGATCAAGACCCCGGCCCGGCTCATCCCCAGCATGGCACGCCCCTCGTAGATGCCGTCCCGGTCCCGCTCGGAAAGGGCTGCCACCTTTTGCCGCAGACCCTCGATATCCTCGATAAAAAGGCGGCCCAGATGTTCTTTCAGGCTCACTGCCCGCCGGGTCCGGCCGGAAAACCAGTAACCCCATTGCCGGCCGCTTGCCGTTTCCCTGAAGGTCAGAAAATTCCGCTGGACCCGGACGATCCTGACCTCGGTTCCCCAGGGGATCAGGTGGCTGGGGGTTTGAAAGTTGGCCGAATAGATCTTTTGCCGGAACTGGTCGCCATGGAGATTATAGGCCAGATAGTAGGTCTTCCCCTCCATGCCGAGCAAGGCGGCGGCATCGGCCGGCATCGCCCCCCTGGCCGAAAGGGCGGTCGCAAAGACCATGGCCGCCAAGAGCGTAACCGCCAATAGATCAAGAACCCTATGCATCTTTCCGCCTCCTTCCATTTTTTTTTCGCCGCCGGTCCTTGATTTTTCGCGCCTATCCTCAGCGGCGCAATCCGATCTCGGCCGCCCCGAACGGCGCCTCAAGGGAGAGGGTGAGCTCCCCCTCGGCAAGATCACCAAAAGAGGCGGCCAGATCACTCAGCGCTTCGACATAGGCCATCGGCTGGCGCGGCAGTTCCGGATCGATTCCCGGGCCGCTCAGGGTCTCGTCCCGCCTGGTCAGCAAATCGGCCGGCTCGGCGTCAAACTCGCGGATCTTGATCCCGGCCAGACGGCAGTACCCCTTGGCCGCCTCCGCCGGTTCCAGCACCCAGGCCACCGCGCCGCGCTGCCAGGGCGCCTCGGTGACCCCGAAAAAACGGCGATAGGCATCGGCCAGCAGGTCGCTGTAGGTTTCGACCCCGATCACCACCGCCCGGCCGATACGGCCGGAAGCCACCGCCAGCCTCCCTTCTTCCAGGGCGACCAGAAAGGGCCAGCCGTAGTTGGTGATGGTCACCGCAGGCCCTCTGATATCGAGAAGCCGCGCCACATAACCGGCGGCGGCGTTATAGACCGAATGGGAGAAGAGAGTGGGCGAGATCTGCCCTTCGCCGTCATCGATCAGGGAACCGAGGGATTCGAAATTGGTCTCCAGCGGCCCGAAGGCCGTGCCGATAAAGACCCCGACCTCCTCCGGGCTAAGCTTGCCGGAAGGGAGTTCGGAGACCGCCGTAAAGGCGCTGATCACCGCCATCTGGATAAAGGCGTCGGCCCGGCGCAGATCCCGGGCCAATTCATCGGGAACCCGGTAATCCCTCGGTAAACGGGTAATGGCCGAAACGGTAACCGGCAGACTCATCTCGCCGCCTCCAGAACCAGGACCGAATTGCCGCCGCCGAAGGCAAGGGATTGGGAGATCCCCCAAGTCCCGGTCAATTGCCGCTGGTCATTCTGGGTCAGCACCGGCAGGGACAATTCCGGATCGGCCGACAGACAGCCGACGCTCCCCGGGGTATGTCCGGCCCGGAGCGCCATCAGGGTGAAGATCGCCTCCAGCCCGCCCGCCGCGCCTAAGGTGTGGCCGGTAATCCCCTTGGTCGAAACAACCGGCGGTTTTTCGGGGCCGGCAAAGATCTCCGCCAGGGCCGCGGTCTCCGCCAGGTCATTGGCCTTGGTGCCGGTGCCGTGGGCATTGATCAGAACGGGGATCTCTTCGGGATTGCCGCAATCGCGCAGAGCCTGGCGCAAGGCCGCTTTCAGGCCGCGCCCTTCCGGATGGGGTGCGGTGGGATGCCAGGCATCGGCGGCGCAGCCGTAACCCCGCACCCAGCCCAGAGGCCGGCACTGCCGCCGCCCGGAGGTTTCCTCGCGCTCAAGGACCAGCACTCCGGCCCCTTCGCCGAGATTAAGCCCCTTACGATCCATGCTGAACGGCCGGCAAGGCTCTTTATCGGCCAGCATCAGGCTGACGAAACCGTTGTAGGCCACCCGGGACAACTCATCGGCCCCGCCGGCGATGGCGATATCGCACTGCCCGGTCGCCAGCCAGTTGCGGGCTACCCCGATCGCATCGGTTCCCGAGGCGCAGGCATTGGTAATCACCGCCGAAGGCCCGCTGGTCCCGAGAAGGCGGTGGAGGGCCGAGGCCACGTTGCCGGCCAGGTAAAAGCGGACCGGATCAAGATCCGGCTCCAGCCCGTTCCGCCAGGCCGCATAATATTCCTCGTTATGGAAGGTGCAGCCGACCGTGGTCCCCATGACAATCCCGACCCGGACCGAACGCAGATAATCAACCGAAACCCCGGCCTGCTCCAAGGCCTCAGCTGCGGCGCTGCAGGCCAAAAGCACGGTGCGGCTGACCGATTCTTTCCTGAATCCGGGCGAAGTCCCGGCAGTCAGGACCGAGGCCCGTTCGGAAAAACAATCGGCCGGGGCGGCAAAAACGGGATAATCGAGAATGGTCTTGAAAAGATAGCCGGGAACCGGCCGGCAGTTGACCGCCCCACGGACAAGATTGGCCCAGAGACTTTCCGAGTCAGTCCCGCCTCCGGCCATGCAGCCCATGCCGGTCACGGCTACGGGAGAGTTATTGCCGCTATCGAATCCGCTACCCATGGTAAGTATCCGGTCACCCGGTCCAGCTTGAAAATATTGATAAAGTAATAACCCGCAGTCTCTGATTAAGATAACGCAAAACCCGACGACCAGCCACGACAATACAGGGAAATATTACCCAAAAATCGCCGATGAACCGTTGCTAAACAAAAAACTTTTCATTCTACTTTGCGCAACATAGATCAAATAATGATTTTTACCTGAATCCGTGAGCGTTCGAGAACGGTGCAGATGCAAGGCGGCTACGATGTTGATTATATTAATGGTATATCAACGAGTTGCCAACGCGGCAGATGCGCCGTTATCGGGCGCCCC
>JARGFN010000206.1 GCA_029210665.1 Desulfobulbales bacterium | reverse complement strand
TCGGTAGAACCTATCCGGGTCCACCGCTAGAAGCGGTGGGTTTATGAAAAACTAAGCTACATGCGCAAGCGCATGCCGAAGATCGTCCTTTCCTCAATCGAGCGGGGCAGTTCCTTCAAGACCTTCGTCGGCATTCGGCAGAATACCGACATCGGCCGGCGTTGCATTGGCTGCGGATCCTGCGCGCTGGTCTGCCCCAATGAGGCGATCTGGCCCGAGCATAACCGTGGCCGGGATCGTTACAGCTTTCTCGATACCAAGGGGGGCGAGGCCCCCAAGCGAGGCGGACGGCGCAACGAACCGGGCGCCAGCCTGCTGGACCAGATTTCCTTCAACCGGATCTCGATGCTTACCGATCCGGCCCTGGACGCAGGCCGGCACGAGTTTTTCCTGAACACCCTGCTCGGCCGGATCCTGCCGCCGGAAGAATACCTGCGGCGACAAACCGCCGGCGAATGGATTCCGCCGACCCGGGAGATATTCCCGTTCATTATCGGATCGATGTCCTTCGGGGCCCTGTCGCCGAATATGTGGCTAGGTCTGCTCCAGGGCGTGGCATACTGTAATGAAGTCCTCGGCATTCCGGTGGTGATGGCCACCGGCGAGGGCGGCTGCCCGCCCTGGGTCCTGAAGAGTCCTTTCCTTAAATACATCATCCTGCAGATCGCCTCCGGCTATTTCGGCTGGGACGAAATCATCCGGGCCATTCCCGAGATGCAGTGCGATCCGGCCGCCATCGAGATCAAGTACGGCCAGGGCGCCAAGCCCGGCGACGGCGGCCTGCTGATGTGGTACAAGGTCAGCAAGCTGATCGCCCGTCTGCGCGGGGTGCCCGAGGGGGTCGATCTGCCCTCGCCGCCGGTCCACCAGACCCTCTACTCCATCGAGGAGTCGGTGATGAAGATGATCCAGACCATGTCGATGGCCTTCGACTTCAAGGTGCCGGTCTACCCGAAGATCTCCGGCTCCAACTCCGCCAAATCAATCCTGAACAATCTGGTCAGAAACCCCTACGCCTCGGCCCTGATGATCGACGGCATCGACGGCGGCACCGGAGCGGCCTACAATATCAGCATGGACGCCACCGGCCACCCGATCGCCTCCAACCTGCGCGAGTGCTATCTCGATCTCTGCGCCCAGGGCAAGCAGAACGAGATTCCGCTCTTCGCGGCCGGCGGGGTCGGCAAGAACGGCAACGCCACCCGGAACGGCCTGGCCCTGATCATGCTGGGCGCCAGCGGCGTCCACATGGGCAAATACATCATGCAGGCCGCCGCCGGTTGCCTGGGCAGCGAACGAAACCGCTGCAACGTCTGCAACCTGGGGATCTGCCCGAAAGGCATCACCAGCCAGAACCCGAAAATCTACCGCCGCCTCGATCCGGACCGGGTCGCCGAACGGGTGGCCGAGACCTTTATGGCCATCCGCACCGAGATGAAAAAGGTCATGGCGCCCCTGGGTCGTTCCCAGAGCCTGCCGATCGGCATGTCCGACGCCCTCGGCATCAATGACAAGGCCGCCGCCGATCGTTTGAATATCAGATACGTTTGTTAAGAGGGGCATGA
Organism: Desulfobulbales bacterium; assembly: GCA_029210665.1. Taxonomy (GTDB): domain Bacteria; phylum Desulfobacterota; class Desulfobulbia; order Desulfobulbales; family JAGXFP01; genus JAGXFP01. Next base: position 1,548 of record JARGFN010000206.1, on the reverse strand, counting down.
AATGAGCAAAGCAGCCATCGTAAAGGGGCTTGACGAAAACGGCCGGCGCATCAGCTCCAAGGAGTTCGAGGAGCTGGTCCAGCGGGCCTTTCAAAAATCAAGCAACCTGAAACTTGAAACATACGGACAGCACAATGTCGCCGGCCGCCTGAACAGCAACGGCAAACCGGTCAAAGTAACAACCGAAGGCCCCTGCGGCCAGCGCCTGGGCTGCATGGGCATGCCCGGCACCAAGATCGTCTGCAACGGCCCGGCCTCCGACGACGTCGGCTACCTGAATATCGGCGCCGACATCACCGTCAAAGGCGACGCCACCAACGGGGTCTGCAACGCCACCGCCCAGGGCCGCACTTATATCGGGGGCTCAATCGGCGCCCGCGGCCTGACCATGACCAAGTGGAATCCCGAATACGAACGCCCCGAACTCTGGGTCCTCGGCTCTACCGGCGACTCCTTTGCCGAATTCAACTGCGGCGGCATCGGCATCGTCTGCGGCATCGAACCTAAAAATCCCGTAAACATTCTCGGCTACCGGCCCTGCGTCGGCATGGTCGGCGGCTGGATTTATTACCGCGGCAAAATCGACGAGAGCTATGCCAAAACCAACGTCAAGGCGGTTTTGCCTGACGACGACCAGTGGCAGTGGCTGCTGAACCGGCTTCCTTCCTTCCTCAAGGAAATCGGGCGGCCCCGCCTCCTGAAAAAATTATCGAAGCGGGAAGATTGGTCGATGCTGATCGCCATTTCGCCCCAGGAACGGGCCCTGATGTTCTCGGGACCGATGCCGATGGCCGAGTTCAAGAAAAAGATCTGGAATCCCGGCTTCGGCGGCGGCGATCCTCTCCGCGACCTGGCCCCGGGCCTCGACCGCTCTCCGATCGGCCTGATCGAGACCGGCGATCTGCGCCGCAAGAAACCGTTCTGGGCCAACCGCGACAAATCGGCGCCCTGTTCCTATTACTGCCCGGTCCATATCCCGACCATCGACCGGCTCCGCCTGCTCCGCGAGGGCAAGGAGGCCGAGGCCTACGAGTTGCTGATGGATTATACCCCGTTGCCGGCGGCGGTCTGCGGCAGCGTCTGCCCGAACCTCTGCATGGAGAACTGCTCGCGCCAGGTGGTCGACGACAAGATCGACGTGCAGATGCTCGGCCGCGCCGCCCGTGACGCGGTGGCCCCGAAACCAGCCAAGTCGCTGGGCAAGAAGGTGGCGATCATCGGCGGCGGCCCAGGCGGCATGAATGCCGCCTGGCAGCTGGCCAAGGCCGGGGTCGAGGCCCATATCTTCGAGAAAGGCGACCATCTCGGCGGCAAACTGGCCCAGGTCATTCCCTGGGACCGTCTGCCCAAGGCGATCTGGGACGCCGAAATCGTTCGCTTCATGTCGATGAAGAACATCAAGGTCAACTTCGGGGTCAATATGAACAAGTCGAAGTTCGCCGAACTGAAGAAAGAGTACGATCACGTCATCGTCGCGGTCGGCACCCATCAGCCCCGCACCATTCCCTTCCCCGGCCATGAGCGGGTCATTCCCGCCCTCGATTTTCT
>JARGFN010000022.1 GCA_029210665.1 Desulfobulbales bacterium | reverse complement strand
CTTCGGGGCGCATTTTTAGCTTAGCCGGACCGGGGTTTTTGGCGAGTGCCTTAAATAATCGCGCAGGGCGGGATGATGCCGTCCCGGTCGCGTCCGGTCGCCGTTTGGCGGTTATGCTGTTGACGGCGGTGCTGATGGGGCTGGGCATCCTGGTCCCGGCGGGAGTTCTGGCGGCGGAACCGAACGGGGAACAAGCTGTCCCGGCCTCCGGGCGGCAGGCGCCCAACTCCGTGCAGTTCCGGGTGCGGATCACCGGCAACCATGAGCTTTCGACCGAGACTCTCCAGGCCGTGGCCGCCGAGGAACTGCACGATTTTCGCCGGGCGGGATTCAGCAGCGCCGACGCCGATGACGCAGCCTACCAGATGGAACTGGTCTACCGCAATCTGGGCTACCGGTTTGCCACGGTGGACTATGGGGTCGAGCGGCCCGCCGACGGTGAACCCATCCTGATTTTCACCGTGGAGGAAGGGGTGAGGGTCCGGCTGACGGAGATCGTCCCGGTCGGCAACGTCGATGTCCCCACCGAAACCCTGCTGGACTTTTTCACCGCTCAGGCCGCCGCGACGCCGGCCGGGGGGAAATGGCTGGTCGAGTCAAGCCTCACGGCGGCCGTGGACCGGATTCGGAACTATTACTATACGAACGGCTACCTTCAGGCCGAGGTCGGCGCGCCGCAATTTACCTTCTCCGGGGACAGATCCTCGGTCAGCGTGCTGGTTGCTATCGACGAGGGAAGCCGGTTCATCGTCCATGATCTGGACTTTACCGGGGAGCTGTTGCCCGAAGTTGCCGACGATCTGGCCGAAATTCGGGAGACCCTGGTGGGCCGGCCCTATGTGCCCCGGCAAAGCGTCTTTCTGCCGAAGAGCCGGGTGATCGAATTGTATGGGAATCTTGGTTATCCGGATGCGCGGGTCGAGGTGGCGCGCCGCGATGACCCGCAGGCGCCGGCCACCGCGGTGGTTCTCGAGGTGCTGATCGACAGCGGTCCGCGGGTGACGATTGCCGGCCTCAGGATTACCGGCAACGACAAAACCGAGAAGGAGTTCATTGTCTCGCGCTTGAAACTTTCGCCGGGCGAGATCTACAGTACCGCCAAAGAGCGCGCCAGTTTCAGCGGGCTTTACCGGACCGGGCTCTTCTCCCTGGTCCGGCTTTCCATGGTGGAGACGGAAGTTCCGGAGAGACGGCTGCTCCTGGTCGAGCTTGAGGAACTTCCCGGCCGGGAGCTATCCTTCGAACTGGGCTGGGGCTCCTACGAACTGCTCCGGGGCAAGGTGGAGATGAGAAACAGGAATTTCACGGGCCGGGGCCGGATCCTCAGCGCCTCGGCGGCCGCCTCGCTGAAATCCACCGATCTGAGCCTCGGCTATTCCGACCCCTGGTTATTCGGTCGCGACCTGGTGTTCGATCTTCCCATTTACCGCCGGACCAGAACGGAGCCTTCGTTCGACCGGACGGAAACGGGGATTTCGACCGTGCTCTCCAAACGTTTCGGCGAGCCCCGGGTCGGGGTTTCCCTGGCCTATCTGCTCCGCTATACGCAACAGTCAAGCGTCTCCGTCGACGTGCGGGAGGCGGGAGAAAATTACAATTTCGCTTCGGTGAAATTGCAGGCCTCCCGCGATAGCCGGGATGATCTGTTCTTCCCGGCCGCCGGCTATCGCAGCCTGGTCGCGGTCGAAATCACCGACCAGGCACTGGGGAGCAGCCTGGCCTTCGTGCGTTTTACCACGACCAACCGTTTTTTTTATTCCGTCGGGTTACGCACCGTGCTGGGCGTCCGCTACGATACCGGTTTTGTGGTGCCGACCACCGAGGATCTGACCCTGCCCCTGGCCGAGCGGTTTTTCAACGGCGGGGCCGGCACGGTCCGCAGTTTCCGGGAATCGGAGCTGGGGCCCAAGGACCCGCTGACCGGCGATCCCCTCGGCGGCTCGGCCTACAACGTCTTTTCCCTGGAGCTGCGGCACCGCTTTAAACATAATTTCGGCGGCAGCCTCTTCCTGGACTACGGCAATGTCGCTCCCTCGGGTGATCGGACGCTCGATCACGCCGTCAGCAAGAGCGCGTTCATTTCCGCCACCTTCGGGGATTACTTCTCGAATTTCCGGGCGGCGCTCGGGATCGGGATTCAATACATCCTGCCGGTGGGCCCGCTCCGGCTCGATTGTGCCTTTAATCCCGCAGTGGATGAGGCGCAGCGGGAGGATGAATTCACCGTTCATCTGACGGTGGGCATGGCCTTCTGAGCGACTGTCTTTCGGGCGGCGATGGTCACCGACTTCGGCGGGCAAGTTGCGGAGCGCCGCCGCTGAACGCTTGCAATGTCTGTGGTTATCCTCAATCCGCACCCGACCACGATGAAGAATATCGGAAGTTTCATCTAGCCAATGGTCGACGGCCGGTCGGCCGGGGCGTTGCCGCAGGCCGGGCAGTCCTGCATCCTTAACGGTTTTTCCAGGCGGCACGATTCGAGGAGTTCGGAATCGGTGAAGATTTCCCGGGTCGGGCCGTCGGCCCTGATCCGGCCGTCGTGCATGACGATGGTCCGTTCGCAGATATCGATCACCATGTCGAGGTCGTGGGTGGCGATGATCTTGGAATGGTGGAAACCGCGAAGAAGATTGATCAGCTGGCGGCGGGCCTGGGGATCGAGCCCGGACGTGGGCTCATCCATGACCAGGATATCCGGGGACATCGACAGCACCGAAGCAATGGCCACCCGCCGTTTCTGCCCGGTGGACAGCCGGTGGGGGGGGCGGTCCTTGAGATGGCCCATGCCGACGGTCTCCAGGGCGCCGGCGACGAGGCTTTCGACTTCCGCAATGGTGTGGCCGAGGTTCAGGGGGCCGAAGGCGACATCATCATAAACCGTCGCCATGAAGAGCTGGTCGTCCGGGTCCTGGAAGACCATGCCGACGCTACGCCGGATCTCCCGGACCGTCGCCTTGGTCAGCAGAAAATCGCCGATCCGGACCCGCCCGGCGGTCGGGGTCAGATAGCCGTTCATGTGGAGGAGCAGGGTCGATTTTCCTGCTCCGTTGGCGCCGACGACAGCCACTGATTCGCCGTGGCTGATCCGGAAAGAAACTCCGGCCAGGGCCGGGGTCTGGTCCGGATAGTTGAATATGAGGTCTTGCGCTTCAACGATATGATGGCTCATCAACACTTCTCCCGGGTTATCGGACTCTTTGCGAATTTATCAAACAACGGCGGCGCCAAAAAAATCTAAGCCGAATGACATGATCCTGAATCCGTGAGTGTTCGAGAACGGCCGGCCGGCTTCAGCCGCCTCCTGCCCATAGCGTCAGAATGAAGCGGCCGAGGAAGGCGGTGACCTCGGTGACGCGCAGAATGATGAAGAGAGCGCTGAAGCCGAGCAGGAAAAAGATTTCCCTGTAAGCGAAGTTAAACTGCCTGACCACCTTGATTTCGCCGGTGAAGGCGCGGGACAGCATGGCCATGTGGATCCGCTGGGCCCGGTCGATGGAGCGCAGCAGCAGGTTGCCGAGCATCTGCAAAAAGACCTGGTAGGCGATCTTGCCCCGGCGGTCGAAGGAACGCAGGGAGTGGGCCCGGATCATCCGGATCGCTTCGCCGATCAGGATGAAAATATAGCGGTAGAGCAGGAGCAGCTGCACCGTGAAAATCCGGGGGGTGCCGAGCCTGTCGAGGGCCATGCAGATGGTGGCAAAGCCGGTGGAGGCGATGAGCAGGAGAGCGGCGCCGACGGTGAGGGTGAAGCGGAGCAGCAGCGAAATGAAAGAGATCCAGCCGCCGGTGATGTTCACGGCGCCCAGCTGCAAGACGACGACCTGGTCGAACCAGGGGTTGAAGATGCCGATGAAAATGACGAAGGGTGAGACGATCAGCAGCTTCCTCAGCAGGAAGCCCAGGGGCAGGTTGCCGAGGCCGATCAACACGGCCGGGTAGAGGAAGAAGGGCAGCAGCCCGGCGATTTCGTACTTGCCGAAGGAGACCACGCTGACGATGAAGGCGGCGGTGGTCAGGAGCTTGGCCCGGGGATCGAGCCGGTGCAGGGGGGTGTCCGCCTCGGCCAGGTTGTCCAGATGGCCGATATCATAGAAGGCGCGATCGATTTTGGCGGACATCGGATATACCAGGTTTCCTGAGGATTGCCATGTAGTAAAAAGCCCAGCCGTGGGGTGATCCCCTTTTCGCCGCCGGGCCGATTCAGGGTCAGACGTGCGGATGCGGGTGCCCGTGTCCGGTCTTGCCGCGTTTTTTCAGGAGCAGGCCGAGGCCGAGCCCCACCAGGAGGACCAGCAGGCTGCCGATCATCCCGGCTGCCGAGGTGCCGAGCCGCCCGGCGTCGGTTGTTTCCGTGTCCCTGAAGCCGTAATCCGGCAGCAGGGCCGTTTTATCCTGGATGCCTTGCAGCGATTGATGGACGCCGGCCGGAGCCTCCAGCTTTTCATGTCCGGGAACCTTGAACATCGCCCATTCCAGACCGTCCGGGCGTTCCGAGGCGTACCGGGAGAGGAGGCCGCCGGTCAGTACCGTAGCCAGGGCCAGTCCGGCGAGGACCGCCTTGATCGGCAGACCGCCCGGAGGCCGCTCGGCCGCCGTCTGCTCAAGAATTTCCGGGCGGGTTTGCCAGATGAAGGAGATGACCCCGGCGGTGACCAGACCCTCGGCGATACCGATGGCCAGATGGATGGGCTGCATCAAGATGAGGAAAGAGGAGAAGGGCAGTTCGGAGACGCCGGAGAGGGTGGTCTCAAGGACTACGGCCAGGGAGCCGAGCTGCAGACCGATGATCCCGGCGAGCAGGCTGCCCGCCAGCAACCGTCCCGGGGTCGGGTGGCCGGCGACGATTCTCTTGTAGATCAGGGGATAGGCGATAAAGCAGGGAAAGATCCCCAGATTGAAGATGTTGCAGCCCAGGGCCAGGAGCCCGCCATCGGCGAAGAAGAGGGCCTGGACGGTCAGCACCGAGGCCATGGCCAGAAAGGCGGCGGGCGGGCCGAGGAGGACGGCGAGCAGCAGGCCGCCGCCCAGATGGCCGCTGGAGCCGGTGCCGGGGATGGTGAAATTGATCATCTGGGCGGCGAAAACGAAGGCGGCCAGCACGCCCATCAGAGGGATTTTGCGGTCATCGAGGTTGTTTTTTAATTTGGTTGAACAGCAGACGGTGGCGGCGGCGGTGGCAGTCCACATGATGCCGCCGACAGCGGGTGACAGTAAAGCATCGGCCATATGCATGGGTTTTCCTCTCCGACTTGCCTGGTGTGATGAATTATGGATTCGTCACATAACAATGCCAAGGGCGGCCTGGGCTGTCAAGCCTAAATATTACCGATTTTAAAAACGTAGCACGAAGCCGCCGCCTGCCGCGCTTTGGGGGTTGATGAGTCGCCGGGGGTGAGGTATCTTGACCGGTGAAAGTTGGTGGCGTCGCAAAAACTCCGATCTACTGCGCCGCACCCAAGGGCACTTCCCGCAGGGCGCATATCGAAGTTTTCACCCCGCAAGGGGGTATAAATGCTTAGCCGTCCCGGTTTTGCCTTTTTGCGCCGCCATCCAAGTTGGTCGCCGGAGGGCGCCCGGCGGTTTCTTCAATCAGGAGGGGTTATGTCGGATGTCGTTCGTTTCGGGATTTCGATTGAGGATCGGCTGCTGGAGAAATTCGACCGGCATATTGATGACAAGGGCTACCGCAACCGTTCCGAGGCGGTTCGGGACCTGATCCGGAACGCCCTCGTCGAGGAACAATGGCTGCGGGATGACCAGGAGGAAATGGTCGGCACCGTCTCGCTGGTTTATGACCATCATACCCGGGAGTTGTCCGATAAACTCACCGAGCATCAGCACTCCCATCACCGCAATATCATTTCGGCCCTCCATGTCCATCTCGATGAACATCATTGCCTGGAGGTTGTGGTGATTAAGGGCCGGGCCGGGGAAATCAAGCGGTTGGCCGATGAACTGATCGGTACCAAGGGCGTGAAACATGGCAAATTGATGACCACCACCACCGGCGCCGGCTTGCTTTGAGCCGGTCAGCAGGCAATCCGCCGGTTAAAACCAGAGAGTCCTGATCGAGTGATATAAAGTCACAAAGCCCAGCACCGTGATAATTGAAGCGCTGAAAATCCCCATCCGGCGGCTGAACTCGGGACTTTTGTCGAGCTTGTCGGTGAGTCTGCCGGCATGGGCCAATACCGCCCCGATGGTCATCATCACCAGGCCGAGACCAAGGCTGAAAAAAATGGCCAGGGTCAGACCCTGGGCGGTCCGGCCGGCGGCGATGGCAGCCAGCAAGGTGGCGATGGCGGCCGGGCACGGCACCAGGCCGCCGGAAATTCCCAGCAGGAGCAGATCCAGTTTGCCGGGCCGGTGCGGTTTGGGGGCGGCCGCAGTTTTGCTCTGATGATCGTGCTCGTGCAAATGGGCCGCGTGGTCATGGGGGTGCGGATGCGAATGGGCCTCGTGGGTGTGCGGATGGTGATCGTGATGGTGGTCGTGGGCCGGGTGGGGCGGGCCATGATCGTGGCCCTTGCCGAAAAGATGAAAGTGGACATGGCCGCCGGTTTTTTTCAGCCGCTGCCGCAACATCCAGAGGCCGACGCCCAGGATCAGGAGGGCTGAAAACAGCCCCAGCCAGCCATGCAGCTGTTCCTCCGTGTAGGTTGTGGCCAGGATTTTAGCGACGAGACCGAGGATGATGACGCTGAAGGTGTGGGTGAAGGTGACGATGATCCCCAGCAGAATGCCGTCAATCGTTCTTCCTCTACTCCCGATCATATAGGCGGCGATCAGGGTCTTGCCGTGGCCCGGCTCAAAAGCGTGCAGGGCTCCCAGAGTCAAGGCCCCGAGATACAACATCAAGTCGGTTTCCATATATTGTACGCTCCTCGGCGCCGGGTAGGCGCGGGTTTACAGGGGTATGAGGCCGGACACCCCGGGCGGAATGGTCCGGGTAATTCTTATTGTTATTGAAATTTAATGCAACATTTAATTACCAAACCGTGCCGGGAGCAAGCTGCCAACCGCCGGGACCGCGAGGTGACGGCGCCCCGTTTTTTGCGGGCTTCCCCGATTTCGGGGCGGAATTGCCGACGCCGACGGGGCTGGTTGAGGGGGAGGGCATGGTTGATCGCGCCGGATTTCAGCTGTCGGCGACTATGGTTTATAGTATAGTTGGCAGGTAACATCTTTGATGGCGTCGCAAAGAGCACCCGCAAGGGGGTATTGCATGCTTAGCCATCCCATTTTTGACTTTTTGTTAACTCGTCATCTTTAGCAAAAGGAAATATATGGACAGCAATGAGTTTTTAAAGTTCAGGAAGCGTCTCAACAAGACCCAGCAGGAGATTGCCGAACTCCTCGGGATTTCTGTCAAGGCTGTCCATAGCTATGAGCAGGGCTGGCGGAATGTGCCGACCCACGTCGAACGGCAGCTCTATTTCCTGTTGTCGCGGCTCAAGGGGGGCGAGGAGGCGATCCGACCTTGCTGGGTGATCAAGAAATGCCCCGCCGAACGGAAAAAACAGTGCCCGGCCTCGGAGTTTCAGGCCGGTAAATTCTGCTGGTTTATCAACGGGACGATCTGCGAGTGCAAGGCGCGCAAGAACTGGAAGGATAAGATCAGGATCTGCAAGGAGTGCGAGGTCATGCAGGTCCTGCTTGATGAGCTGGAGGGCTGATGTTTCCCCATTCCCCTTATTGATCGTCCCGGCAGTGGACCGGCAGCCGTTGGTCCGCCACGATGCCGGTCGGCGTAACTTCGGCCCGGCAGGCCGGAACCAACAAAAATCAAACTATAGACGGAAAATGACCAAATCGGAACCGGTTTATCTGATCGACGGCAGCGCCTATATCTATCGGGCCTATCATGCCATTTCGCCGCTGACCAACAGCAGCGGCCTGCCGACCCACGCGGTTTTCGGCTTCGTCAACATTCTCCTGCGGGTGATTCGGGAAAAGGCGCCGCGCTATATGGCGGTGGCCTTCGATTTGAAGGGTCCGACCTTCCGCCACGAAATGTATAAGGATTACAAGGCCAACCGGCCACCGATGCCCGAGGACCTCGCCTGTCAGATTCCCTACGTGCGGGACGCGGTGGCGGCCTATAATATCCGCTTTATCGAAGAGGCCGGTTTCGAGGCGGATGACCTGATCGCCTCGGCGGCCCGGCAGTTGGAAAGAAAAGGGCATGAGGTGGTGGTCGTCTCCGGCGACAAGGATCTCATGCAGCTGGTCGACCGGAAAACCAGCTTCTGGGACCCGATGAACGACCGCTATTTCGACCGGGACGGGGTGGCCGCCAAATACGGAGTACCGGTGGACGCCCTCCTCGACTACTTCGCCCTGATCGGCGACAGTTCCGACAATATCCCCGGGGTGCCGGGGGTGGGGCCGAAAACGGCGGCCAAGCTGATCGTGGAGTTCGGCTCCCTGGACAACCTTTACCAAAGACTCGATGAGATCGGCGCCAAGAAACTGGCTGAAAAGCTGGCGGAAAATCGCGAGGCGGCCATGCTCTCCCGGGATCTGATCCGGCTCAGGGAAGATCTGACGGTACCCGCCGAACTTGAAGATTATCTGCTGCCCAAGCCCGATAACGACAAGCTGCGCGCGCTTTTCACCTTTCTCGGTTTTAACCGGCTGCTGAAAAGCGAGGTCGCAACTCCGGCCCTTGACCGCAGCGGTTACAGGTTGATCAACGATGTCGATGAACTGCGGAGGGTCGCCGGGAAACTGGCCGGGGGACCGCATCTGGCCGTCGACGTCGAGACCACCGGCCTCGATCCGCTGAGCGCCGACCTGGTCGGAATCTCCCTGGCCGCCGAGATCGGCGTGGCCTGGTATGTGCCGATCGGGCATCTCGATGGTGCCGGCGCGCCGGTCGCCGGCCAGATTCCGTTGGCGGAGGTCCTGAAGATCCTCGGGCCGCTGCTTACCGATCCGGAGCTGCCGAAGATCGGCCATAACCTGAAGTTTGATTACAGCGTTTTCCGCAACCAGGGGGTTCGGCTGGCGGGCAGCCTCTGGGATACGATGCTCTGCTCTTACCTGATCGCCCCGGCCCGGCGTTCCCACAAGCTTGACGATCTCGCCGAAGAGCTCCTGGAGCTCAAACCGACCTCGTTTGCCGAGATTGTCGGGCGGGGAAAAGGTGGGGCTAAAAAGAAAGAGCCGAACTTCGCCTTTGTCCCGCCGCAGGCCGCCGGGGACTATTCCTGCGAAGATGTCGACGCGGCCCTGATGCTCTGGCGCCATTTCCGTCCGCAGCTGGAAGAGCTTGATTTATGGGATCTTTTCGCACAGGTTGAAACCGTCATTATTCCGGTCCTGGCCGAGATGGAAATGGCGGGGATTACCGTGGATCGGGAAGAGCTTAAAAGGCTGTCCCGGGAATTCGACCATAATCTGATCGGCCTGGAAGAAGAGATTTACCGGCTGGCCGGCGAGGAGTTCAATATCGGTTCGCCAAAGCAGCTCGGCGAAATCCTCTTCGAAAAGCTGAAACTTCCCCAGGGCCGGAAGACCAAGACCGGCTACTCCACCGATGCCAAGGTCCTGGAAAATCTCGGCCGCTATCACGACCTGCCCGTCCTGGTGATCAATTACCGCAATCTGGCCAAGCTGAAATCCACCTATGTCGACAGTCTCCTGGAGCAGATCCACCCCAAAACCGGGCGGGTCCATTCCTCCTTCAACCAGACGGTGACCGCCACCGGCCGCCTGTCGAGCAGTAATCCCAATCTACAGAATATCCCGATCCGCACCTCGGAAGGGCAGAAGATCCGGCGGGCCTTTATCGCCGCGCCGGGCCAGGTCTTCCTCGCGGCCGACTACTCGCAGATCGATCTGCGGGTCATGGCCCATTATTCGCAGGATGAGGCCCTGATTGACGATTTTCGCTCCGGCAAGGACATCCATCACCAGACGGCGATAGAGATCTTCCGGGTCAGTTCCGATTTTGTCACCCCGGATATGCGGCGGGTCGCCAAAACCATCAATTTCAGCATTGTTTACGGGATCAGCGCCTTCGGGCTCGGCGCGCGGCTCAATCTGAGCCGGAAGGAGGCGGCCACTTTCATCGAACGCTATTTCGAGCATTATCCGGGCGTGAAGAGATTCATGGAGAGCGTGGTCGAGGAGGCCCGCCGGAACGGTTATGTGACCACGCTGCTTAAACGGCGGCGGCAGTTGCCGGACCTTGGGAGCAGCAACCGGATGCAGCGGGAGGCGGCCGAACGGATCGCCGTCAATACCCCGATCCAGGGGACGGCGGCCGACATCATCAAGCTGGCCGCCATAGAGGTGGATCACCAGCTTAAGGAAAAAAAACTGGCGGCGAAGGTCTTGCTGCAGATTCATGACGAACTGGTCCTGGAGGTTCCCGAGAGCGAAGTGGCCAAAACCGAGAAGCTGGTCAGGACGGCCATGGAGTCGGTGATGAAGCTCGATGTGCCGCTGGAGGTCAATATCTCGACCGGTCATAATCTGGCTGAAACCTGAGGAGAAGGATGTATATTGCCCGGCTCAATGATCGCGGCACGATGCGATATATCATCAGGGAGTCGGTGCCCGGGCCGACCGGAAATTATTTTGTCAGTCGGGACCTGTTCGATCTGGGTAGCGACCCGGCCCGATTCATCCATTATGGCGCGCGCGGGTCCTTCTATCTCGATCCCGAGGTCGAAGCGGCGGTCGCGCGCCAGCGGACTACGCCGGCCGGACCCGATCCGGAGGAGCTTTTCCGGCCGTTTTTAAGGGCCGAAGCACGCCGCGAGGCGGAGTTTTACCGCCCCGGATATCGAAACTTCACCCCGACAAAACTGTCCGGAGCGGACATCGAATACCTTGAGCGACGTACGCATCTTTTCGATAAAAGACGATTGCATTATCTGCGCTATGCCTCCCTCAGCCAGGCCCGCCTCCATAAAGCGCCCCTGAAGCTCTTTCTGCCGCTTCTTTACAAGTCGCGGGACGAATTGGAGCAGTTGTTCATCGCCCAGGAAGCGGTGCTCGAACCGGCGGAGTTTCGCCAATACGTCTACGTGATCTTCGATCTCCAGCGCTTTTTCCCGGAGACCGCGGCCCAGGTCATGCCCGAAGCCCTCGATCAGGAGAAAATGGCCGGGATCCTTGAAACCGAGTACTGCCGCCTGTTTGACGATACCGCTTTCCGGGTTGGCCTGGCCGAGGCGGACCTGACCGGCTATCTGAGCCGGTATCTGATAATGTTTTTCGACTATGGCTTTCCGGCCGCCTCGTTTGAGAAAGACTATATCAGGCGATTCATCAACGATCGCCGCACTTTCCGCTTTCCGGACAGGAAGGTGGTGGTCGATGATCGGGAGACCGCCGCCCTGTTCGGGGTGGAGCGGGTCGAGCTCGAACGGATGAGTAAGGCCGACCTGACCGCTTTATACCGGAAACTTGCCCATGAGCATCACCCGGACAAGGGTGGCGAACATGATGACTTTGTCAGATTGACCGACTTGTACCGTCACCTCCGCAAGAACAAAAAATGATTCCATTTCAGCTTGACAGATCCCGGAGTTTAGAGCGAATATATTACTGAGTGGGCGGCCATCCCGAGACTTTTCGCGAGCGCGTCAAAAACAATTATAAGGAGTAATTATGGAAATTCATGATCCCAATTTGCACCAGAAGCTCATCGAGATGTGCGATTGTTATCTCGAAACCGATTTCAAGGCCCAGATCCTGGAAGCGGCGACGACGCCGTCGGCCGATCTTGACGAAGACAGCATGAAATACCTGGCCCTGACCATCATGTACGCCATTACCGAAAAGGCCGGGAAGCTTGTCTATAAAAACAAGAAAGGCCAGCTGACCGTGGCGATCAAGGAAGATGGCGAGAAGACCTCGGTGAAGGCGCCGCTGCCGGCGGTCTTCAATAGAATTATGGAAATGATCAGGACCATTCTGCACCTTGAAGAAGATAACGCCTCGATGCCTCTGTCCCTGGGGTTGCGGAACGGCCAGATTGATGTTCAGGTCAAGGTCGAAAGAGGAGAGCATAAGGAAGCCCTTAAATTCAAGTTTCCCGATCTTGGCGAGTGAGGGCCGATTAATCCATTCGATGGAGATTAACGATGAAGAAATGCACTCTTAATGACTTCATGGAGGAGCTGAAACCCTGGCTGGACGACGACCATATCAGAGAGGCGTTCATCGACAACAAGGGTCATCTGGCCCTGATGTTCAGGGATGGCATGAAAAACGTTTACGCGATTGACGATTGCAATAAGGAGCAGATCGAGGCCGTGCTCCGGGATCTTAAGGATAAGGGGATTCCGGTCCGGAGCTGATCCGGCCCCGGCCCCGAAGACCAGGATATAACGGTTTGCCGCAGTGTTGTCCGATTCTCTTTTATCCCCGGATGTATCAAAAGCATTGACGCTTTTTTAGAAAAAACTTAGGATTACCCCCCTGTTCTTTAATATATATTCATCCCGAATAATTTGAGGAGAATTTACGGCATGCTTGAATTCTTGCGGCAAAAGGCACAGTCGACCGTCATCCAGGTGATCATCGTGGTGATCATCCTGGTCTTTGTCTTCTGGGGGGTGGGCGGTCAGCAGGGCAGCGGCGTCAACGCCGTGGCCACGGTCAACGATAAACCGATCACCTATACCGAGTATCAGCGTACTTATGACGAGCGGTTCGGCCAGTTGCGGGATCAGCTCGGCGGCAGCATCCCTGACGGTCTCTTGCAGGCCATCGGCCTTAAGGAACAGGTCCTGGAGGGGCTGATTCAACGGAACCTGATCAGCCAGGCCGCGAAGCGGATTGGTCTGATGGTCAGTGACAGCGAGGTGCGCGACGCGATTCGGGATATGGAGGCCTTCAGGAACGAAGGCCGGTTTGATGCCGAATGGTACAGGCAGATTCTCGCCGGCAACCGGATGAGCATCGCCGAGTTCGAGACGGCGATGAAGGAGGATCTGCTGGTTGCCAAGGTGACCGACCATCTGGGCCGTTTTGCCGGAGTGCCAGACTCCGAACTCCGGGATCATTTTGAATACAATTACAATCGCCGAAAATTTTCGTACCTGACCTTTACGCCCGCCGCCTTTACCGAAAAGGTCGAGGTCGCCCCCGAACCCCTTGCCGATTTTTTCGAGGAGCAAAAGGAAAAATACCGGGGGGAGCCGCGGATCAAGCTGAAATACGTGCTTTTCCCGTTTGACGAGATGGCCGAACTCGAAATCCCCGAAGAGTCGATTGCCGCTTATTTCGAACGGAATCGGGACGATTATCTGGTTCCGGAACAGCGCCGGGCCCGCCATATCCTGGTCATGATCGGCCAGGATGACAGCCAGGAGGTCATCACCGAAAAGAGGCAAAAGGCTGAAAATCTTCTGAAACGGGTTCGCGAAGGGGCTGATTTTGCCGAACTGGCCCGGGAAGAGTCCGACGATCTGGGTTCGGGCGCCCAGGGCGGCGACCTTGGTTTTTTCACACGCGGCCAGATGGTCAAACCTTTTGAGGAGGCCGTTTTCGGTCTGGAGGAAGGCGGTCTGACCCTGGCCCGCTCCGATTTCGGTTATCATGTGATCAAGCTGGAGGAGATCAAGCCCTTGCGGTTGAAAAGTCTCGATGAGGTCCGGGACGAAATCATTGCCGAGATCAAGGACGAAGAGATCAAGAATCTTGCCTTCAAGCGGGCCAATGCCGCCTATGAGCGGATCATTCTGTCCGGCAGTCTGGCCAACTACGCCGCAAGCGGCGGGACGATAAGGGAAACGGAATTTTTCAGCCGGCGCCAGCTTGTCGCGCCCTTGAAGTCCGATCCCGTCTTTCAGGAGGCCGCCTTCAGGCTTCGGGAAGGGGAGTTGAGTTCGCTGCTGGCGGGAAGCGGCAGCTACGCGATTTTTTATGTCGAGGAAATCCGGGAGCCGCCGGTCCCGGCGCTGGGCGAGGTCGAAAAAACGGTCAAAAAGGATTTCGTTGCGGAACGCTCGCGACAGCTGGCCCGGGCGGCGGCCGAGGAAGTACTGGCCGCGGTCAAGGAAGGCGCGTCCCTTCAGGATCAAGCGGCCCGGCTGGGTCTGAAAGTTGAAGAGTCGCCCCTGATCTCCAGGGCCGAGCAGGCGGACGCCGATCTGCCCGCGCCTCTGGTTGAGATCGGCCTGGGGTTGACTCAGGCGGCGCCATATCCGGAGACGGTGATAACCGCCGGCGAGACCCTGTATGTGACGGCTTTTCAGGCTGAAGCGAAAGCTTCCGATGAGGATTTCGCGACGAAAAAGGACGAGGTCCGCCAAAAACTGCTCGCCGAGAACGAGGACGATATCCTGGCCGCCTGGCTTGCTTTTCTGCGGAATCGGGCCGAAGTCGAGATCGACAAAAGCTTCTGATCTCCGGACTTGCCTCGACTTCGGTAAGTTTCCGGGGAGGCGATGGGGTTGGGGGCCGACCCGGCCGTAAACTCAGTCGCTCTTTCCGCCCCAGACCGGATCGTTGCCGAAACGATGCAGCCACCACTCGTTATCGTCGAGCGGGGTATCCTTGTCCGGTTTCAGCGGGAAGCGAAAGGCTTCGCAGTAGTCCAGCAGGACCTGGTACGCCTCGTTCAGACGGTGCATCTCGATTTCTTTACCCCGCTTGGCTTCGGCCGTATCCGGGTGATGGAGTTTCGCCTTGGCCCGGTAGGCTTTTTTGATCTCCGCCAGGGTGGCACTGTCCCCCAAACCCAGGAGTTCCCCGGCCGCGATTATGGCTTCTCGTTTATTCGGTTTCGCCATGACCTTTTCCCTTCCAGCTTTTCTCCTCGCCCCGCCGCAGTCGCCCGATATTATCCCAGTGTTTGAAAACGATCACCGCCGCGATCGCCGTCGAGACCGGCAAAAGAGCGGCGGCGCCGCCGGCCAGGGCGATGATCACCGGCATGGAGAGCGCCGCGGCGATCGAGCCCAGGGAGACATAGCCGCTCAACCCCACGGTCGCGGCAAAAACCGCGATCGCACCCAGGGTCGGCAGGGGAGCCAGATAGAGGAAGATCCCCAGGGCGGTGGCCACTCCCTTGCCGCCCCTGAACCTTAAATAGACCGGCCAGCAGTGACCGGCAAAGGCGGCCAGGCCGGTCAGGATAATCAACAGCTCGGCATCGGGCCGGGACCCGAGAAGCAGGGCGGCGATCAGCATGGGCAGCATTCCTTTCAGCAGGTCGCTGGCCAGGGTCAGGAACCCCAGTTTTTTACCCAACAGGCGGTTGACATTGGTGGCGCCGATATTGCCGCTGCCCCGGCGTCTGACGTCGACGCCGGCCAGGCGTCCGTAGAGCAGTCCGAAGGGGATTGAGCCGACCAGATATCCGAAAACCAGAAGTAGATATTGCATGAATGACGCCCTTAAGATCATTTTTGACTTTTTGCGAACGCGTCATATTTGCGCGCTTACGCGGCGTTGAGGGTGATATTACCGGGTCGTCGCGCGCTAAGAAAGAAATTTTTGTATATCGCACCGGGAAAATCGGGTAATGGTATTTGCCATCACGTTAACCGAAAAGCAGTTTTTTTGAAGAGGGTGAGAATGGACGAGAATTTCATGGCGGAAGCCATTCGGCTTTCGATTGACAAGATGGGGGCCGGAGAGGGCGGTCCTTTCGGCGCGGTGGTGGTGCGCAACGGCAAGATCGTCAGCCGGGGCTGGAATCTGGTTACCTCAACCAATGATCCGACCGCCCATGCCGAGATCGTCGCCATCCGCAGAGCCTGCCGGGAGCTGGATACTTTCTGGCTGGGGGACTGCGAGCTTTATGTAAACTGCGAGCCCTGCCCCATGTGTCTGGCGGCCGTTTACTGGGCCGGGATCAGAAAGATCTACTTCGGCGCCCTGCGCCGGGATGCCGCCGATGCCGGGTTCGGCGACGCCTATATTGCCGCGGAACTCGAAAGGCCGGCAGCCGAGAGAGATATGCAGGTCGAACAGGGGATGCGGGAAAATGCCCTTGAAGCATTTGCCATTTGGGATAAAATGGAAGATAAGGTAGAGTATTGACCTTAGCCTGAATCCGTGACGGCTATCGGGGCGTTTGCCCTGACCAGCCTGGGATTACCGGTTTAGGGACCTGGCCGTCCGTAATCGCCGGCGTCCGTCCACGGATCCAGGCCTGATTCCGGAATGGTCTTGGCGGCCGCGGCCCCGGCGCCGCTTAAAGTCAGGAGGGTAACCTATGCAGAGCAAATCACTTTTCGCGATGATCGTCCTTTTCGGGCTTCTGCTGCTCGCGCCGCCGCCGGGCGGGGCCGAAGACGTCAGCTTTTATGCCGAGCAGGAATTGGAAAAGGGTTGGCAGGCCTTTAACCAGGGAGATCTGGCCGCGGCCGTCCGCAGCTTCAGACAGGCCGCCGTAATCAATCCGCAATACGCCCCGGCCTACTACGCGCAAGGGCATGCCGATCTGGCCCAGAACCGACTCGGCGCGGCGATCGCCAACTTCCGAAAGGCCATCGACCTCGCCGACCCGCCGATGGTCGAGGCTTACATAAATCTCGGTTTCGCCCTGACCCTTTCCGGCCGGGACCAGGAGGGGCTTCAGATGTACAATCAGGCCCTGGCCCTCGATCCAATGAACAAGGACCTCCAACTCAATCTGTCAAACTACTACTGTTCCCAACTGAATGCAGAAAAGGCGTGGGAGCATATCCGTTTCGCCCGGAAGATGGGGGCGGAGATCTCGGAAGAACAGCTCGAGGAGATGCGCTCTTTGTGTCCGGATGAGGAGTGAGCCTTTCCGTATCATCGCAACTTCCCTGGCGTTGTCCGCCACGGCAGGCTGCGATCAGGTTTGACTGGCCGGTCTTGCGGCGGGGGGGCTTTGCTTAGGTACATCGTGGTATTCCGAATTTCATCGCGGTTGATGGGCTTGCATGGATAATTTAAATAATTCTAATGACATATTCCGCCTAATGAAGTTTGTGCCTGTCGCTTTAATAGCTTTGTTTTTGGCCTTTCACGGGCCGTTTAACCCCGATGCCGCTTATGCTCGGAAGTCAATGACGACGGGAGGAAGGGGGGCAGCACCGGAAACAGGTTTTCTGCTATTGAAGATTTATCCGGCCTCCGCTGAAGTCCGGATAAATAATGTCCGCCGGGAAAAAGAATCGCGGACTGTTCTGTTCCCGGGTAAATACCTTCTGGAAGCGTCAGCCGGGGGTTTCAAGCCTTCCAAGCAATGGATCACCATTCTGCCCGGAGAAGAGCTTTTTCTCGAAGTGGAACTTGAACCCCTGCCACAACTTCAAAAAACCGAACCGTTGGAGGAGGACGACCAAGATTCCGGAATTTGGAATCTGCCCGAGATAAGCCTCAATAAAAGGATCGATGATCGTAAGACAATAGTTCGATCGGCGAGGGCACTGGGCAGAAACGTTGGTGAAGCCTGTGCGGTTGCCACGACTAATGTAGTACGTAAACATTACAAAGGTAGACGGCCTGCCGATGAAGAGTATGTTAAAGCGGTGGCCAGGTATTATTGCAATATGATAAGCACATTGCCTAACGGCTTGAAGCGGGTTGAAGTTATTGTTGAATTTTACAAGGAGTAGGAGATGCGAATTAAATGGCTGAGAAGAACGACCTCGTTATTGATGATTCTGCTTTTGCCGCTGATCGGAGCGAGCGGAGCCCGTGCGGAAAATTCGGCCGGTTTGGGCGTATATAATAGGCCTCTTAAGGAGGCCCCGGAAATAGCTTTGCAATCCAGGACTCTCGAATTGTTGGATGAGCTCGATGCCCTGCAGGTTGACCATGAACCGCTTTTCGCCGATCAGAGTCTTGATAACATCTGCGATTATTCTGCCCTGTATCTCAAGGTGGAAGCCCTCGTAGATTCATTGGAGAAGGCCAACAGGGAGTGGCGGGAAATAACCAAACGCAATACTAACGATAAGGTGTTCCGTGTCTATGCGGCCACCGTTCAGCTGGCCCTGCATACGATCTTTAGCAGACATATGGAGTTTTTGCCGGTTCTGTCCTTTTGGGTGAACGGTCAGGCGATGTGCGGAGATAAATGGCAGGCGGCAATTGCCGAATACATCGAACAAAAGGGCGGTTTCGATGAGGCGGTCAGGACCTGGGAGGATAAGGCCTCATCCAGTTTGGCCCAGGCCAAGGAATCCGTATCCAAAGCTCTGGCCATCGACCCCGATTATACCGAAGCCCATATCGTCGAGGCCCAGATTTTAGCGATCAGCGGAGAATATGCCCAGGCTGTCGATAAACTGAACCAGTTGAACGAGCTGGGCTATTTCAAGGAGAGCCGCGCCTTTTTAAACAGCTGGCTTGCCTATATCAATCTTCAGAAACAGAAAGACAACCTGAATGCCTTGTCCTTGCTTGATGCGAAGATTGCCGAAGGCGCGGGAAAGAAAAGCTTTGGCGCCGACGAGCTGCGTCTTGCCGCCGCCTATGTCGAACCGCTAGCTAACAAATCCTGGGCCACCAAGGTCAGAAGGATTTTATCCTCGGTTGAAGAGCAGGAAATGAGATTTGATTTTATTCCCGTCGAAGGGTTTTTGCCGAATCATGAAGTCGATCTCAATTCGCTGAAGAAATTGTCCGAATATGTTGCCGGGGTGATCAGGGGGGAACTGGCCAAGCCGACTGACCAGCGAAAAGGAATCAGGAAGCCCTTGACCACCGATTTCAAGAAGAACCCGGACAAGTACATCCTTAGCCACGAATATGTTTTAAGCGACCTGGCCACCGATACATCCTTGCCAAACCTCGACCGTTATATCGTCTTTATCGATGATCTCTATAAAGCCGGGGTTGTTCTTGACCACTTAACCCAATATTGGGATATCCTGGCTTCTAAAAACAAGGAGGCGGATTACTATTATCTGGCCCAGAAAGTTAAGTACATCATGGTTTTGCTGGATATGGTCAATCAGACCGAGGACTTGGTAGCCGATCCCAAACTCCAGGAAAGGATGCGGAAAAGACACGAGGAGCTGGAGGTCTTGCGTAAACGGAACGCTGAAAGCAGGAACATGGAATATTTTGAAAGGATTCCCGTCGATTATCATAATAAGTGGCTGGAATGGCAGGATAAGTTTTCCTCTTTTTTGCGGATCAATGTCGAGAAGGTGAAAGACGAGATGGTTGCAGGTCATTTTCTTGATTTCGAGTATGCCGCGGCATTCGGCGAAACCGATTTGGCCTTGAAAAAGTTGAAGTATCTGGAAGAAAGGTTCTCCGAATACAAGCTGCTGGTCTCGCCGGACGGTTTTATTGCGGTCGATTTTCCGAAGCAGAGTTTAAACGGGATGCCCCAGGGGGATGTCAGATGGGATATATGTGCCGAATGCGCGACCTGGGAAGATGAGATAAATAAAATAAATTTCATAGAAAAAGCATCGATAGGCGTCGATTACATTCCGCTGGAGATGGACCTAGAAGGATATGTCGCGGCCTGGAAATCCTATCTGGAACATAAACGCGGCAATCACCGGGAAGCCGGCGATAATTTACTCATGGCCAAGAGATATCCGGGCATGGAGGAGTGGAAGACCTATCAGGAGCAGGTCCTTTATCTCGAAAAGATGCTTGCCGAAGAAGAAAAATAATTTATCCGTCAATTTCATTGGAGAATAAATATGAAGTTAACCAAGTTGTTTGTAGTGTTTATGGCCCTGGGGCTCGCCGCCTGTTCCGCGCCGAAAAAACTATACTACCCGTCCCAATTGCCTCCCAGTCATGTTGAAATCGATAATATCAGGCAGGTCTCATTGGGAACTCCCCCTCTTCTGCGCCCCACCGGGAAAAGGAAGACCATATCGACAAGGTCCCAATTTTTCACCTTGGCTATCCCGAATGGCATCGATATGACCGGCCGGGCCAAGGATCTCCGAAAGTCCCTGGCCGACATGATGTATACCAAGTTGTTTCAAACCAGAAGATTTAATCTCTACGATCGCCAGGAGTTGGTCAATCTCGATACCGACTGGCTGGAAATGGCCTTACAGAAATCGGCCGATGTGAGTCTGGAGAATTTACAGGCCAACGAATCACTTACGGCAGAAGGTAAAGGTGGAAAAGGCAAAGAAAGCAGACTGATGGACGAGATTGTCGCCGGCGGTTTGAGAGTCCGCGAAGAGAAAAGGGATGAAGCCATACAGGCGGAGAAATTGAAAGCGGATACCGACGGACTTCTCCTGATGTACATTACCGCCCGAACAGGCAAGAAGGAAGGCGGACATTTCGTGGTTGACTATCGGATAGTGAGTTCCGATACCAATAATAAAACCGTTCTCTTCGCGGGCTCCCAAAAAATCCAGTTCGCGGTCAGCACCGCCGAGGATATCGAATATAACCGAGATGATATAGAGATGATCGCGACGAATATCATCAACGTTTTTCCGAATCCCGATACGGCCAGAAAGGGTCAGATCGTTTCGCTGGGCCGTGGCCGTTTCGTTATAGATCTGGGCAGAGAGGATCAGTTGATCCCCGGCCTCCGTGGTTACGTAGTTGCCCGTGATGACAGTATCTATACCTCCGATGCCGAAAGGGCCCAACACTACGGATACCTTTGCATGTTCCAGATCGTGGAGGTATACGACAAAACGAGTACGGTGGTCGTGGTCGATCCGCTTGATTGGGATCCTGCTCTGAAGGTAGGGGATGAAGTGGTATTGAAGTAGTTCTGCTTGTGTTATGCAGCCAGCCATGGGGCGCGTGCATGACTTTTTCGAGATCGGTTGGTAACGGCTTCGTTTAAAGGGGCGGGGATTTCTTCCGAACAGTTGCTAAGGCTAATAAGCCTCGGAGGGACTATTGCTCAATGTTCAAAGCCGCGGGGGGGCATGGATATCCCCCCGCGGCTTCTTTATGCCGGGCCCGCCTAATTGCTCTCGATTCTGATCGAGACAAGAAAGCCGATATCCGGTTAGATTGGATTGAATACCAATCTGAAACCGGTAGTTGAATCCGCAAAATCGATCGGGCGCCAGTGCCGGAAAGACTTGTTGACTAAATTTTCGTCGTTTGCCCAGCTGCCGCCTCTTAGCACTTTGCCGGGTCCCGAAGCAGGGCCTCGGGGATTCTCACTCGGACTGGTTCTATAATACCCCGGGCTGTACCAGTCCTCGCACCATTCCCAAGCGTTTCCGTAGATATCATGGATCCCCCAATCGTTTTTGGGGAAACTGCCGGTCGGCGCGGTTGTCGAAAAGGTATCATTGCATGAAACGGGTGCAAGTTCCGCCCAGGTCCTTTTTGCGCTTTGATCGGCCACATTGGCGTATGAACATATGGCTCGCTCGTCGGCGCTCCAGGGCGGCATTCCGGAGTCGTAGCCGCCGGCGGCGTATTCCCATTCCGCTTCGGTCGGAAGGCGATAAACCCCGCCGTGTTGGGTGGTGTTCAGCCAGTCGGCAAATTCTCTTGCGTCATTCCATGATATACATACCGCCGGTTCGTTCGGGCTTTGCCGCATTCCGGGATTTTTCCAACTCGCGGAACTTGACCGTATCCAATCGTTTCCTTCCGCGACAACGCATCCTCCCCGTCGCTCCGCTTCAGTGGTATAGCCGCTGAACTCTATGAATTTACCGAATTGCTCGACGGATATTTCCCTGTCGGCCATGAAGAACTCGTCGAGACAAATTTCGTGAATGGGCATCTTGTCATCGCCGCCTTTTACCCTGATCGGGCCTCCCATGGAGAAGCATCCCGAGGCTACTTTACGAAAAACCAGGCCGGTGATCGGTTCGACCCACGAGTCTTTTCCGCTGGATGCGTTTAAGGACCGATTCGGGTTCATCGAATCGAAAAGAGCCCCGGCTATTTTTTTGGTGCTGGCGAGCAGGTCTGCCTGGGTGCACCGGCATTGCTCGTTAACTCTTTTTTTTATCCCGGTGGTGTCCTTGCCGGTGTCAAGGAGGGTAAGGCTGATCGAATAAGTTGAACCGAATTTCGCCAGGGAACCGTAGAGGAGGAGACGTGAGCCTAGAGATCTGCCGAAATCAATAAGATCTTCTCCATCTGTCGGATTGTCGGCTTGCAGGAGGAGGGAATTCCTTTTAGCGATGGCCTTCAGGTCTTCCTTGCCGATGACTTCGTAACGGCCGATTTTGTGAATTTCATCTCGCAGGATTACCGAAACCGCCTCAGCCAGATCTTTAGTGACGGCGTTTTTGGCCTCGAGATCAAGAACGGCCAGTTTTTCCTTGGCAAGACACCGTTCCGCATTCAATAGGCAAAGAAAGGCTAAAATCAAGGTTAGCGCGGTTATGTGCTGTTTCATAAGTCCGAGGGATCGGTGGATGGGTTAATCTTCAAATCGCTTTCATATCGCTTATTTTCAAGATAATAAGATATTTTAACAACAACTCAACCGATAAATTCAGGAGAGTCGCAAGCGCCATAACGGATTATCGGCGCCGCCTTATTCGTGACCGGCGATGCCGGACGATTATCTTACGCAAGTAATATATGGAGATCACCCTTGAA
>JARGFN010000021.1:3784-22472 GCA_029210665.1 Desulfobulbales bacterium | reverse complement strand
AGATCTTCAGAGTAATATGTCGAGTAGGTGGTAATGAAATTTATATTTCCCCGGGTGTCGATCGCCGACAAGCCGGATTCCTATTACAAATTTTTTGAAAGATTCGGAGTGAACCGCTCTGATCCAAAGTTTTGGGAGATATCTGACTTTTTCAATGAAAGGTTCCGGAAGGATAGTCCGGAAACAGCCGGGATTTTCGATCTGAACAGATACACCAACGAAGTAAAGCCGCCCGGCTTCTGGTGCCGGATGTTGTTTCACTTCAAAAAATGATCTGGTTTTTACAATCAGGCAGGAGCCAGGTGTTTTGCTGCTTTTGGGATAAAAAAAGAAGCAAAAAATACAATGAGGGCCAGGGTGTTCTGCCAAGTGAGGAGGCTTGTCCATTGGCCGCTGAGCCAGACTTCGAATAAGGCGGCAAAGAAGAAAGTCAGGAGTATGCCGCTCCCTATCTTGCCGAAGAAAGTTCCCCAGAAAAACTGGCTGAAGGTGACACTGGTCAGCCCCATGCCGAAATTAAGTGGAGTGAAAGGGAAGAAGGCGAGGCGGAGATAGAGGGTGGTCTTGAAGCCGTGTTGGGCAAGTTTGCTGTCGTATCTTTTCAGCCGGTCTCCGATTATCGATGCTGCAAAGTCCCTCCCAAAATAACGGCCAATATAAAAGCTTATCGAAGCGCCGAGCATTGCGCCGGCAAAGTTGTAAAGAAGTCCTCCGGACAATCCGAACATCATTGCTCCGACAGCTGTAAAGAAACTTGCGGGCAGGAACATGGTGATGCCGAATCCATAGAGCAGAATAAAAAATATCGGTGCAACGCTGTTGTCGGCAACAAAGTTTCGTATAGCCTGCGGTTCGAGATATTGTTCCACCGGGGTGAGTCTGAAAATGAGCAGGGAAGTCGTCAAAAACAAGATAAAAATTGCTACTTTTATCCGTGGCGCATTTTTTTTGTTTTGCATGGTTTTTTCGCTTTATGATTACCTATAGCCCCGAAATAATGCGCCACCGGTGTACTCAGAGGTGGCAAAGCCGGTTTCGCCAAGAAACTCCACATCCTGGAAACCTGCTTCCTGCATCAGTTTGATCTGGACCCCGACCGGGACCGAGCCACCTATTCATTGCGACCAGGCATCAGGACTTGCTGCAAGAGAGGCTGGCAGTTCTTTCTTTAGAACGATATCGACAAACTGCAGCCTTCCACCCGGCTTCAAAACCCGGAAGATTTCTTTGAAAAGATGCTCTTTTTGTGGCGAAAGATTGATGACGCCATTGGAGGTGACGACGTCGAAAGTTTGTTCCGGGTAAGGGATTTCTTCCGTGTCGACGTGGTGGATTTCAAAGTTGGTAATTGCAGCAAGTGCCATGTTCTTTCTAGCACGATTGATCATGTCTTCGGTAAGGTCGATACCACAGACCTTCCCCTTTTTTCCAACCTGCTCACTGGCAACAATCATATCAAAGCCGGCACCACAGCCGATATCGAGTACCTGATCGCCGGGGGAGAGCTTGGCAATTGAAAAAGGATTCCCCACGCCGCAGAAAGACTCAAGTAATTCCGGGGGAGCATTTGCAATAATGGCCTTATCATAGTTCAGGGCCATGGCGCCGTTTTTACCGGTTGGGTATTGGAATTTTCCCTCGGCAGAGAGTGCCACCTGGGCATACTTGCTTCTGATGGCGAGTCGAATGGTGTTGAAATTATCCGGGGTTGATGTGTCGCATGACTGCAGTGGTGGATCTTTCTTGAAACCAGCGAAAAATCCTGAGAGGGTAGTGAGGAACCCGGAGCCTCTTTGCTGGCGACCGCCAGTCTTCTTTTTGGGAGGTCAACAGCGTGGAGTGGGAACGCTGTTCTCATTGTCTGCCATATCCGCTCTCCTCTTACTTTAATTCACAATGAAGGTATAGATGATCATACCCAGACTCAAAATCGTTGCGCCATGTAGAATCTGCATGTTCCAAGGGCTGGCATGTTGCCGATTCTTGTAGGCTTTATAATAGGCGAAGCCCAGCAAGAGAGCGGTAATCACGATAAACAGCCAGCGGTATCTGGCAAACCACATGGACAGGGTAAAGCTTCCCAGGCCGAAACTGGCCAGGACTAGGGAGAGTTGTCAGCAGAGGGCGTAGGCAAGTGCAGAGGTGACTGCTCCGCCGCCGGCAAGTTTGTCTTTCATTTTTGCTCCTTTCTGCTTGATGATGAATCTTTTAATTTCTGGTCAATGGGGAGACAGAGAGTGAAGGTCGAGCCTTTTCCAGGGTTGCTATCAACAATAACCGAGCCCTTGTGCTCTTTGGCGGTACGCTCTACTATCGGCAAGCCAAGCCCCGGACCGTTTATTTTGGTGGTATAAAAAGGTTTGAAGATGTTTTTCAGTTCCTCCGGGGAAATGCCGGCACCTTGATCGGTCACGGAAATTCGCACCATTTTCCCGTCTGTGGATGTGTTGACAAAAATTTCTGCATTTTCCGCAGAGGATTCCACGCTGTTCTCAAGGAGTTTGGCCAGAGCCTCACGCATTCTTGCCGTGTCACAAGGGGTCATTGGCAGATTTTCAGCCAGCTTGAGTTGGACCGGGTTTTTCGGATTGTCGACCGAGTTTTTGAAGTCATCAACTGCTGAACAGGTCACACTGTTGATGTCACAAGGCTCAAGGGACAGCGGGGCAGGATTTGAAAAGCTCAGGAATATTGAAGTCAGGGTGTTCAGCTTCTTGACCTCTTCTTCAATAACGTTCAGGAATTCGGTAACCAATTCCCCGTGGAAATTCTTTTTAAGATAAGATGCGGCTATGCCTATTGAGTGCAGTGGGTTTCTTGTCTCATGGGCCACGGCGGCGATCATGTTGCCAAGTTCGGAAGTGCGGTCGTTTTTGGCCTGTTCCCGGTCGCTCTTTTCCTGTTCTGAAAAATTATATTTGATGTCCTTGACCATCTGATTGAAGACTTCGACGAATTCGCTGATCTCGTCACCGCAAGACTCCCTGTAAACCACGCACTTGCGGCAATCCCCAAGCTTCTGGGCAAATTCACCCTGCACATCTCCGTGACAACTGGTCCCGGCAATGGACCAGCAGCGAAGTTTGCCATGGGCGGGACAATCTGTTTTTTCACAGCCAAGTCTTTCCCAGCATTTGACAATTTTCGGGTTTTCCGCTTCCACGTCATAATCACCGGCCTGCAGGGCGATCATTTTTTCCTTCAGGGCGGCCAGTTTTTTGATCTTGTTCATATCGATACACTCAAGTGTTGGTTCACTGACTTCAAGGTTTGAGCAGACCAAGGTTTTTCATCTTGGTGCGTAACTGTTTTCTGGAAATACCCAGGATGACCGCTGCCCCGGACTGATTCCATGAGGCTTTGTCCAGCGCTTTCCTGATAATCTTTTTCTCCATTTCGGGGAGATTCAACTCATTCAGTTCAAGGCATTCTTCGGTGCCTATGGCCCGGATTTTACATGGCAGACATTCAACATTTATCAAATCGTGAGGACAGAGAATGACTGCTCGTTCCATAACGTTCTCCAGTTCCCGAACATTGCCCTGCCAGTCATATTGATTAATAATATCAAAGACTTCCTGCTCGATGGCGTGGATTTTCTTCTTGTTCTTGCGACAGAAGTGATCCAGGTAATAATTGGCCAGCAGGGGGATGTCGTCCTTTCTTTCCCGCAACGGCGGGACCTGGATGGTGATCACGTTCAGCCGGTAATAGAGGTCGGTGCGGAACTCCCCGGAATCGACATCTTTTTCGATGTCCCGGTTGGTGGCGGAAACGACCCTGACATCGACCGGGATATTCTCTTTTCCCCCCACTCTGCGGATCTCTCTCTCCTGGAGAAATCTGAGTAATTTCTTTTCCAGCGCATAGTCAAGATCACCGATTTCATCCAAAAAAACTGTCCCGCCATCGGCCATCTCAATCAGGCCGATCTTGCGCTCTCCCGCCCCGGAAAAAGCCCCCTTTTCATAGCCGAACAGTTCGCTTTCCATCAACTCGGCCGGGATGGTTGTACAATCGATGGGAATGAATGGTTTGTCGGCACGAAGGGATGAATAGTGTACCGCCCTGGCCACCAGCTCTTTGCCGGTTCCTGATTCTCCCAGAACCAGAATGTTGGCATCGGTTTTGGATACCCTGCGGATCAGGGAGAAGATCTCCTGCATCGGCTTGCTTTTCCCGATGATATTGAGAAACTGGTGCCTGCCGGGTGTTTCGTCGTCCTCATCACGCTCTCTCGGGAAGAGGATGTCATTGACAATGGTTTCCATGACATTAAGCTTCACCGGCTTGGTAATATAGGTATACGCTCCTTTTCGCATGGCATTGACAGCAAGTTCAATGGTGCCGAAAGCGGTGAGCAAAACAAAAGGGATTTCCGGGGCCATGGTCTTGACCTTTTCAAGAAGTTCCTCTCCGTTCATCCCCGGCATCTTATAATCAGAGATAATCAGATCATAACTGCCGTTCATGAACATCTCAAAAGCCTCTTCACCGGAACTGGCAGTTTCCACCGATTTGTCTTCACTTGAGAGGGCGGCGGAAAGAACCTTCAGTGAATTTATCTCATCGTCCACCAGCAGAATTTTGTATGGCATCAGTTGTCATGCTCCTTATAGGATGAGAGTGAATGTGCTGCCGTGCCCTTCCGTGCTTTGCAGAACAAGATCGCCCTGATGTTCCCTGGCGATTTTTTTGGAAATAGCCAAACCCAAACCTGTGCCCCTGGTCTTGGTGGTGTAAAAAGGATTGAAAACATATTTGGCCCTTTCCGGAGAAATACCGACTCCATCATCCTCGACCACCAGATGGGTCTTGCCCCGGTTGGTAAATGTTGCGAGTGCAACCTCTCCATCATTTTCGATGGCGTCAAAGGCGTTTATCATCAGATTTATCAGCACCTGCTTGATCTGATTCTGGTCGCAATTAACCGGCGGCAGGCTCTGGTCAAGGGTGTGAGTTATTTTAATGCCATGGCTCTTCGCTTCTTCTCCCAGGAGAGAGATGGTTGAGCGGACAATCTCATTGAGGTCGTTCCGGGTGATCTCCTGATTCAGGGGCTTGGCGAAACCAAGCAGGGTTCCGGTCAGTTTGTTTATTCGGGATACCTCATCGCTGATGACGCCGGTGAATTCTTCAATGAGACTGCCGGAATAATTTTTCCTGATGTATCCTGCGGCGCCACCGATGGCATTCAACGGGTTTTTTATTTCATGGGCCAGAGTTGCCGCAAGCTCTCCGGTTGCGGCAAGGCGGCACAATCTTTCCTGCTCGTCAACAGCATGGCCGAGTTTCAGAACCATTTCATTAAAGGCGTTTGACAATTCTCCAATCTCATCATTGCCCGACACCGGGATGTTCTTGTTGAACCCCTCGTCAACAAGCCTGTCCACGGAATCTTTCAGAAGCAGGATCGGCCGGACAAGGCGGATGATCAGGCCCAGGCCAAAAATCAGCGTTGCCGCAAAAGAGATCAGCATGAGGATAAAGACCAGTATTCTGCGGCCCTCCAGATTCAGGGGGCTTATATCTTCATAAAAGATAACCGTGCCGAAGAGAAGCAGGGGGACTGCAGTCAGGAGACTGAACGCGGTCAGTGCCCGGAAAAGGATGCTTGAGCCGAGGCTTGCAAAGGTCATTCTGTTGATGCTGAAGAGGAGAATTATAAAACCAACCGGGCGAAAGAGATGACCATGCAGCCAGACCCTAGAACCTATTGGGGCGGGGAAGAAGAGGAAGGTGGAGGAAACACAGACCAGAACAAAGCCAATTGCCGACCAGAGAATGTCTTTTTTCCGAGTTCGGTAATAAGCGGCAAAAAGGAGCATGCACACCAGACCGCTCAAGTAGGCAACACTGATCCAGACAAGTGGCCGGAACCGGGCGAATATCGGGAACTTTTCATAAATATCGGGAAGCAGGAATGCCAGCAGAGGCAGGTAAAAAAGAAGAAATATTTTTTTGCGGCCCGGATTTTCGGAAGAGATGGCCACGATAAAGGTCAGCAGGCCGAAACAGTAACCCAGCAGGGTCTGGTAGAGGAGATTCAGGTTAAAATGGTTCAGGTGGATTATTGCATGGAAAAGGCTGCTGATGCCTAAAATCAGGAATGACGCGGCAAAAAGGATGGCCCGGTTTTCCTGGCCGGGGGTGAGGGGTGGATTCCCCTTATGCTGCAGAGCAAATCTGCCGGCGATGATAAGGCAGATAAGTGCGATCAGGAATTCTTCGCCCGTATGGTAATCCAGGAGAAATCCTTTGTCGGTGTAGTAGGCCAGCCAGTTCATATGCGATTTAATTAAATCCTCGGGTTTTAATGTAGCAATGAACCAATTTGCACATTCCATACCATCACATGGAACAGGATTAAACCCGAGTTGTCAATCGGCTGGGCAGGGTAATGGCTTTTTCATGCAGAAAGGCCGCTTAGGTGGGGATCTGTGTGCGAAATCTCTGTGCAATAATGTGATTTGTCCTGGGCCTTAACGCACAGCAAATTTATGCAACTGTGCCGAATGGCACAGTTGCACTGGCCGAAAAAGTTTCGCTGATGAGTGCCTTTTGTTCAGCAAAATCCTGGTTCAAGCTGTTTCTGCCGCGTAAAAAAACCTTTAATTTCAGTTGGTTGCAATGGCTGACGTCCTCTCCGGTTGTCGGTGGGTGACATTGTTGAGACCATTGTTCATTCCCGGTGGCACCATCTTTGCAAATTTATCTTATCAGCAGTGATGTTGTGAGCTGCGAGATATTTTTTCGGTAAGGCCGGAAGAGGTTCGGGAGAGGCGTGAAATGGATGAAGCGAAAAGGGTTGACAGGGTTCTTGATTTAAACGGTTTGCTCTGCCCCAATCCCAGTCTGATCACCCAGAAAAGGCTTTCTGATATGGGTAAGGGTGAAATGCTGGAGGTTATCTGCAGTGATCGAGCAGCCAAAGAGGCGATTGTGGCCCTCTGCCGGAAGAGAAAATATGAACTGGTTGGGACCACCTCAGAAAAAGGACTTATCCGCTTTATGATCAGAAAATAAAATGTGCCATCCTCCTTCATCAAGCCTGTTGCTTTGAGCAGTGGCGTGAACGGCACTTGGCATGCCCGGTGGACGTCCTACCTGCCGGGCATGCCTTTCTGGTTGTGAAATGATTTGAAGATCAAAGAGTTGTATCGGAGGCAGGAATGGAGAAAAAAATTGCGGTGCTGGTAAGGGACAGGCAGGGAGAAGCCCTGAGAATGGCGGTCGGGATCATCCTGTTGGATGACGTGATAGATGTCTACGTTCTCGACCGGAAGGTAGACAGTTCCGGCAATAATGAACTGTACCTGGAGACCATAGTGGATATGGAGATGAATGCGTATACCAACGTAAAAGAAAACGAAGGTCTGGAATATCTTTCCAATGAGGAGATTGCTGCCAGACTTGTCGGGTATGACCACGTGCTCGCCTATTAGAATGAGCGCTGCAAGGCCCTTTTTCATAATGTGTCGATTTTTATAAGAGGAGATAGGTTCATGACCATATTGTATCTGTTGACCAGAAAACCTGACCCGACCTTTTTGGCTATTCTTAGTGAACAGAAGAAACTGCATAAAGTTGAGACCATAGATCTCGGGACAAACAGGGAGTATGACAAAATCGTTGACAGCATTGTCGCCGCTGACAAGGTCATCTCATGGTAGGTTCTCATCAGAACCGTAAATATTAAGGAGCAGGCTGACTATGAAACTCGGTATACTGGTGAATACGAACAGGAATTTTCAGGCCCTCACAGGAATTACCCGGGCGGCCAGCGGCAAGGGGCATGAAGTTGTCATCTTTGCCATGGACGAGGGGACATGGCTGCTGGAAGACCCGGGATGTGTCTCCCTGTCTGAGCTTGCCAATGTGTCAATGAGTTACTGTGATCACAGCGCCATTGAAATAGGGGTGAAAAAAGAGCCCCTTCCTGAAGCGATTGAGCGCAGCAGCCAGTACAATAATGCTTCAATGAACCATAATGCGGACAAGGTTATCGTGTTGTGATCATGACCGGGGGATCGTTATCGCGTGGGAAAACTCAAGGCCTTCGAAAGTATCCTGCTTTTTTCTGTTGTTTTGCTGCTTGTATTTCCGATCCTTTATATCTGTCGGGTTCTCGATAATAATACTCTCGTCAGTTGGCGATGGGTTTTTGACAGCTCTTCAGTGGCGCCGGTTTTTATCTGGTTGCTGGCTGCGGTGGTTTTTGCGGGCCTCATTTCATTGAGGCTCCCTCTTGAGAAGTTTTCCTCACCAGTGTTGTTTGTCCTTGCTGTCCTGATGATTCTTCCATTGTGGTCTGAGCCCGAACTGCTGCTCGACTCCGGGCGCTATTTTATCCAGGCCAAGCATTTGTCCGAGTACGGCCTTTCTTATTTCATCCGTGAATGGGGCCGGGAGATACCCGCCTGGACAGATCTGCCCCTGATCCCTTTCCTCTATGGTCTGATCTTCAAAATAGCAGGAGAAACGCGGGTTGCCATTCAGTGTTTCAACACCATTCTTTTCGGCCTTACATTAGTTGTAACCGCGAGGATCGGCGAAGAGTTGTGGGATAAAGAAACCGGTTTTTATGCCGGCCTGCTGCTGCTGGGAATGCCCTATCTGCTGACCCAGGTGCCTCTGATGCTGGTGGATATCCCGGTCATGTTTTTTCTCGCTCTCGCCCTGTATGTATTTCTGCTGGCCATTGCCAGGGGAGGGTGGTGGATTGGCTTCTCGATACTGACAAATGTTCTTGCCCTGCTTGGCAAATATTCCATCTGGCCGATGCTGCTGGTGCTTCCTCTTTCTGCGCTGGTTTATTGGAACCGGGAGGATCGTGCGGTTCTCAATCGTGCCGGGGTGGTTCTGTCTTTTTCTGCCGCACTATTGGTGGTGCTGATCACCCTGAATTTTGAGCTTTTTCAGGGTCAGCTGGACATTCTGCTGAACTATCAGCGACCGGCCCTGAAGCTCTGGCAGGAAGGGTACTGGTCCACCTTCTTTTTTCAGATCAGCCCCCTCGTCAGTTTCCTGGCGGTATGGGCAGCGTATCGGGCGTATCGAACCGGTGATCGCTATTTTCTGATCACGGCTTTTTTTGCGGTCATGGTTTTCGGCCTGCAGATGAAGCGTATCCGTTACATTATCCCTCTGTTGCCACTTCTTGCGTTGATGGCCTCTTTCGGTTTGCAGGCCATCAGGGAGAAACAGGTGCGGCGTTTTGCAGGGCTGATCATCATTTCATATTCCCTGATTATTGTAAATGTGGGTTATCTGCCATTTTTCAGGACCACAGGCATGATGAATATCATGCAGGCGGGTCGATTTCTCGACAGTCTGCCGGGCGAAACTGTCGAGGTCTATGCCTTGCCCCAGAGCAAGTCTGGGGGCAATACAGTTCTGGCCATCCCCCAGCTTGATTTATTTACCCATAAAAAGATGGTCAGCCGACAGGACTGGATAACGGAACAAGCCCGCCGCCAGCCTTCTTTGGCACCGCTGCTTTTTTCCTGGAAGATAGGCAGACCCTCTTTTTACACCCCTGACCCTGCTGAAAAAAGTCCTCCCCTGGTCGTTATTTTCGACGACAGTTTGGCGAGCACGGAGAATGCACTCGGATCTGTCATTGGTGCAAGGAGCGGGATGAGGCAATTTGTCAGTGAGTCAGGTGTCTTTCGCTTCAAAACCAATCTCTTTATCTTCTTCTGATTCCTTCCCGAAAAACCTGCCTGAAAGTCTCTGCCCCTGTGTCTGTTCTATTGTGGCCAGACCCCTGAACTGACTGGCCAATTCGGGACAGACACCGTCGAACGAACATCAGCCAATTTCAACCCCTGTCCTTTTTTGTGAAATCGTTCATTTTCTCTATCTGCTTATAATAATGGTTTTATTTATAGATGGAGAGCAGGGTGTCGCCACCAGGGTGGTGCGTGGCACGAACATTGCTCAAGTCGTAAAGTGTAAGGGCAATCCCCCGCCATGGAAGTTCGCTAAACGAAAACCGGTGTTTTTTTCTGTACATATTTTAGGAGGAAGGAATGGAAATTATTGTCCCAAGAAGGAACGTGATCTGGGCCTATGTAATCGTCGGCTTTTTCAGCCTGATAAGCGTGATGACCTTTGCAATCCACGAATATTACATCTACCTTTCGGCGTATCTCTGGTTCGGTTTCATTTACGGCATGTGTCTGCAGTACGGCAGATTTTGTTTTGCCTCGGCCTTCCGGGATCTCTTCGCCGTGGGGGTGCCGCGAATGGTGGTTGGAATCATGATCGCCACCGTCCTTTTCGCTGTTACCTCGGCGCTTGTTGCGGCCACAGGGTGGAGCACCTTTCACGCCGCTCCGGTCAGCATCCATGCGGCCATTGCCGGCCTGATTTTCGGAGTCGGGATGGTCTTTGCCGGCGGTTGTGCTTCCGGTTCGCTTTATAAAACCGGGGAGGGAAACGGGGTTTCTATGCTGGTTATCTTATCGATCAGTATAACCCAGTCGCTCTTTGTCGATTGGGGTGGGATTCTCAACAAGTTTGTTCCGAATTCATGGCATGAATCAGCACTCCAGAAAGGGTTGCCCGATTCCATTAATGTCGGCGATGGTTTTATTGACCAGTACCTGGCCGGCTACGTCTGGGATCAGCCGGTTGTCACATACGCCCAAAGTCTGGGGATGGAAGACGACACCCTGGCTGGCGCCATGCTGGGCAATGGCCTGGCAGGCGTTTTGGTCCCCGCCCTGTTGATCCTGGTGGCCGTCTATTTTTTCTGGGTTCGGAAAAATTATGCCAGAAAACTGAGCAAAGAAAAAACCACAGCTATTGGTATTGCAGACCATCTGCGTGGTTTCTGGGGCATGGTCATGGCTTCCAAGAGAACCTCAATTGCCGGCCTCCTGCTTGGTATCGCCTGCGGCCTGCAGATGTTCGTTATTGAAGGGTTGCGGATGAAGTTCGGAGTCAAGAATGCCGGTACCATTCTGGTGAGACTGGGCCATGACTACGGCATCTCGGCCAAGGGCACCGTCTTTGATCCCGGTTACTGGTATGTGACGACCCAGGAAGCCCAATGGGTGGGCTGGATGCTGCAAAAGCTCGGGATGAATAACATGGACAATATCTATTTTGGTTGGGTGAACGGCATTCCGAGTCCCGCCATCAACCCGGCCGACTGGATGTCTGTGGCCCTGATCGGAGGCGCGGCCGTTATGGCACTTCTGCATGGTGAGTTTAAGTTCAAGGCCCCGACCATGGAGCTGGCTCTCTGGGCGATTATCGGTGGCTTCCTGATGGGTATCGGTTCCAGACTTGCTCTTGGCTGTAATATCGGCGCCTTTTTCGTCCGCACCGCCAACGGCGATATGTCGGGCTGGTTGTTTGGCCTTGGCATGATCGGCGGGGCCTATATCGGGGTCAAGTTTTTCAACTGGTATACGGAAAGAAAGATGGCCAGTGAAATGGCCGGCTTTGATCTCTAACAATAATAAAACCGTCAGATCACCTGATGGAACCGGAGGTAAAATTATGGCTATGTCATTTGCAAAAAAAGAAGAAGGTGTCTACACCCTTGATGTAACAGGCTACGTGTGTCCGCATCCCCAGATCTATACCAAGAAGGCCCTCGAAAAAATCCAGAGCGGTGATACGCTGGAAGTGGTTTTCGATAATCCATCTTCTTCAGAATCGGTTTCGGCCATGTGCGATAACAATGGCAACGAGATCGTCGAGAAGATTTCCGATGGTGGAAAGTACACATTCAAAATTGTCAAAGGATGAGAGCGTTGCTCGATATCTGCGCTAAAGATACAGAAGAGGAGGGACGTTAATCGTGAAAAAACACCTGGTAATAATAATTGCCATAGTGGTCGGATTCACCACTTTTATGCTGGGTTACAGCCTGCCACCGTTTCTTGAGGTTGGTTTTGGAGGCGGGGAGAATGTCGGGGCCGGAGCAGTTCCCGATGCGGACCTGATGAAGCAGTATGAAAATCTTTATAAGGATACCGAGGAATAAGGAGGGGTCAATGAAGTTGAGCCAGTTTGCGGTAATAATTGTACTTGTAGCTGCGGCCTGTTTTCTCGGTGGCTATAAACTTTCGGCCCACACCGGGACCGAACCCGGCTATTTTGGCGCGGTTGAGGCTGCAGGGTACGGTGGCGGTGGCGATAAGATAGAAGGCGTGAGCGACGAGATGAACGACTACTACAAGTCGTTGCAGCAAGAATAGGTTCCTCCAGACGATGAATCGCCACTGAATAAAGGAGATGGCTGATGAAAAATTTTTTACTTGCGGTGGATGACACCAAGAGTTCCATCAGAACCTGTGAGATATTGATCGAGGTTCTGGGCGGCTGCCTGCCGGGGCAGGTCGTCCTGTTGTATGTGGAGAAAATGGAGGGCGGCTCAGTGATGGATGATCTCCTGCTGAGTGACTCTGAGATATCAACCTTGAAAGAATCTCTGCAGGGTACTGAGCATCAGGAATTGATGGACAAAAAGGCCAGGAAGATCCTTGAATATCACGCAGAATGTCTTGCTGAAAAGGGTATCCATTCCGTGAAGAAAATTATTCGGGCAGGCCATCCGGCCGAGGAGATCATGGCGGTAGCCGAGGAGGAACAGGTTGGCCTGATCGTCATGGGCTCCCGCAGTCAGCGGCTGCACAACATGGTCATGGGCAGTGTCAGCCGGGAAGTGGCAAACAACGCAAAAATCCCGGTTCTGCTGTTGAGATGAGCATGCAGGGTGAAATGATTTCCCCGCAACACGAAGTCTCACGCTGTTCACTTTCTTCTGCAGGGTTTGTGAGAAAGTCTGATGTAAACAATCAACCAAACGAAGAGTATCCGCTGGGTTTAGCGGATAACACCAACATTATTCTGGGCGGTGGCCTGGCAGGACTTTCTGCCGGTCACAGACTGACAGCTGCGGGCTGTCCGGCCACGGTGATTGAAAAAGGCGGTACAGTCGGTGGTCTGGCCAGGACCATTCGGCATGGCGGTTTCAGGTTTGATTTGGGTGGCCACCGTTTTCTCACGAACAATAAGCAGATCATGTCCCTTGTTTCTGGCCTGCTCGGTGATCAGCTGTTAACGGTGCCGCGCAGCAGCCAGATTTTTATGCACGGCAAATATGTCGATTATCCTCTCAGCCCGGCCAATGCTCTTCTTGGTCTGGGTCTTTCCACCACCACCGCGATCATTTTTGATTATGCCGGAGAAAAAATTCGCCGGCTCATCTCGGCAGGGTCCCCCCTGATTTCCCTTGAAGATTGGGTGGTGGCAAATTTTGGCCGGACAATGTTTGAACTGTATTTCAGGGATTACAGTGAAAAGGTCTGGGGACTTGACTGCAGACGGATCAGTATGGAGTGGGTTGCAAAGCGCATTGACGGCTTATCATTGTGGAAGGCCTTCAGGCACGCGCTATTCAGGCTGAAAAGTAACGGCTGTAAGACTCTGACGGATCATTTCGTTTATCCGAGACTTGGTATAGGTGTCCTTTCGGATCGGTTGAGAGAGTTTATTGTTCGCAGCAATCAGGTAAGGGTCGGTACTGAAGTTCAGAAGGTATATCATACCGGCCGGGAGATCACCGGTATAGAAGTAGGGGATAGCGGGGGCAGGTCTCTGGTTCGTGGCAGCAATTATCTTTCCAGTATTCCCTTGACCTTGCTGGTTGAGAAGATGTGTCCTAAACCGACGGCTGAGGTATTGGCGGCAGTAAGCCGGATCAGTTTCCGCTCCCTGGCGGTGGTTTCGATCATGCTGAGAAAAAAAAGGGTGACGGATATGACCTGGCTCTATTTTCCCGGCAAGGATATCCCCTTCGGCAGGATCCACGAACCGACAAACTGGAGCGAGGCCATGGCCCCGGCGGGGCATACCCATCTGGTGATTGAATATTTCTGCGATCAGGGTGACCATATCTGGAATACTTCCGAGGAAAAGCTTGTTGCTCAAACAGCAGAGCAGCTGCAGCGCCTGGAATTTATTACCTCCCGGGAAATTGTCGACAGTTGTGTCTTGAAGATTCCCCATGCCTACCCGGTTTTCAGTGTCGATTATCAAAAGCACCTGCGGGTGGTGACCGACTGGCTGGGTCGCTTCGAAAATCTGCATCTTATTGGCCGGAGCGGCAGATACAGTT
Organism: Desulfobulbales bacterium; assembly: GCA_029210665.1. Classification (GTDB taxonomy): domain Bacteria; phylum Desulfobacterota; class Desulfobulbia; order Desulfobulbales; family JAGXFP01; genus JAGXFP01. Next base: position 8,332 of record JARGFN010000021.1, on the reverse strand, counting down.
ATCTGAATATGGACCATGCCATGGAAAGCGGCATTGAAGCGGCGGAGAAAGTGCTGCAGCGTCCCGGCGCGAACCTGAGTTATCCCGAGAGGGTAGCCGCAAGTCCATGCCGTGTATAGGTGAGTCAATGAAATGCGTGCTGATCATACCTGCCTGGCAACCGGAAGAGATCTTCCCGACCAAAACTGCCGCCTCCCAGATCAATTACTGGCAGCCCCTGGGGACTTTGTATGTTGCTGCCGCCTTGTTACGGGCCGGACATGAAGTTGAGTTCCTGAACGGGGCATTTTTGTCCCGGGAGGAAATCCTCAAAGCGGTTGCCAAATCCTGCCCGGAGTTTGTCGGCTTGTATTCCACAACTTTCGGTTGGCCGAAAGCCCGGCAGGCGGCTGAAGAGATCAGGAGTCTTCTGCCGAATGCTTTCACCGTGGTGGGTGGTCCGTATCCCATTGCCGTCCGGGAAAAATGTCTGGACTGCGCTTTTATTGATGCGGTGGTGACCGGTGAAGGTGAGTTGACGGTGGTCGAAATGGTCGATCGTCTGGTAGCCGGGGAGAGTCTGTCTGGTGTCGCCGGGGTTGTTTACCGGCATGGTGATGCGGTTGTCAGCAATCCACTGCGTCCGCTGGTGACCGATCTTGACCGGATGGATTTTCCAGCCCGGCAACTGCTTGGCGAGACTGGCCGCTATATCCCGCCACCGGCAACCTATAAGCGTAAGCCGGTGGCGGTGGTCATGACCTCCCGAGGGTGCAATAAACATTGTATCTACTGCTTTCAGATAGACCGGCAGCGAAAAAGCGGGATCAGGTATAGAAGTATCGATAATGTCATGGCGGAAATTGAAGTATGCCTCTCCCAGGGATATCGGGAGATCAAGTTTATCGATGAGACGCTGGCCGGGGATTATGACCGGGCAATGCGTTTGGCCCATGAGATAAATAAGCGTGGGCTAGATTTCAGCTGGTTTGCCTCGGCAAGGGTAGATCAGGTGGATAAACCCCTGCTCCAGGCCTTTAAAAAGGCGGGCTGCTGGGCCATTTTGCTGGGCGCGGAGAGTGGGGTTCAGAAGAGCCTGAATACGATCAGAAAAGGCATTACCCTGGACCAGACCAGAAAGGCCGTGGCTGCCGCAAAAGAAGCAGGGCTGAAGGTCTTTACCCCGTTTCTTTTCGGGTTGCCGGGTGAAACTTTTGAAGATGGTCTTGAAACGATCCGGTTTGCCTGTGAACTCAATCCGGATGTGGCCAATTTCCACAGCGTGACCCCCTTTCCCGGAACCGAGCTATATGACGGACTTGAAAAATACGGCACGGTTTCCGAAGATCTGTCTGATTACACCTACCAGGGAGCGGCTTTCACCCCCCACACCATGAAGAGAGGCGATATTGCCAGGTTACGGCAGATGGCCTTCAGATCTTTTTATTCCCGCCCCCGGTTCTTGCTCCGTCGCCTCTTTGGAATCAGAAGCCTGCATGATCTGCGGGCGGCTTTCACCGGAATCCGCAGTCTGTTCTGGATATGGTTAGCCGGGGGTGTTTTTCAGAAATCTGATTGCCGCTCAATTTCAGCTACTCTTAAGCCTCTACCTGTAAGCCATTGCGAGAAGCGAAGAGACGCGGCAATCTCGTGATAACCGGATTAAACATCTTTCGTGTTGCCAGTTCGGTGACTCCTTAAAGATTTTTCGGAGAAAAGGAACTCCCTTCTGAAAAAAATCACAGCTGGACGTATTCCTTCAGCAGGCCGGGGTATTGTGCGGGGTTGAAAAGAATGTTCATTATCATGTAGCATTCGTGGGTGCAACAGCAGTACCTCTCTGTAATGGCAGTAAGGGCATCTGCGGTTCTGTGGTTGGCGAGAATTTTTTGCAGGTCATAGCCATCTTCCCGGACATTTCCGAGTTTATCGGTAAATGATTCGCAGGGATAAACGTCCCCTGTTTCCGTTACCACCACCGTCAATCTCCCCGCCAGACAGGGGAGCTGCGGTTTGTTCTCGGTTGCGGTTTTATGGATCAGCCTGCGCTGGACAATATCCTGGGCTGCCTTCAATCTGCCACCGCTGAAACCATATCGTGCCCCCCCCGGGTTTTTCAGGTTGGACTCAAGAAGATCAACAGCAGCCTTGTATTTATCCAGATCGACTCTTTTAAGATTTTCGTTGGCGACCAGGCCCCTGATCAGTGAAATGGTGTGGGTCTTGATCTGCTTCAGACTCTTGACCAGCTTGATTGTTTCTGCCATCCGGTTCTGATTCTCGGCGCAGAACACGGTGTTGATCCCCAGTTCGAAATTCGGATATTTTTCCAAAAGCGGCGCGAGGGCCTGATAGCAGAACATTACTTTTTCAAAGGCCCCCTTCACACCTCTCAGCGTATCATGGGTGTCTTCAGGGCCATCCAGGGACAATTTCACGGTGATAATGCTGTCAGGGCAACTCTTGAGGATGGATTCCGTGTCGCGATAAATCTTTTCCGCCAGCAGACCGTTGGTCGGTAATAGGATAATGGCCGGTTTATTCTGTCGATAAAAGAGCTCGGTTATTTCAACCAGGTCGTCGCGCAGGAATATTTCTCCTCCCGAGAATGCAAGCCATAACAGATTGCCAAGCGAGGCTGATATCTTTTCGATTTCAGCAAGAGAGAGCTCGTGGTCGGAACGACTCGGCTTGCTGGAAAGATAAAAGCAGAATGGGCATCTGGCATTACAGCGGCGGGTTAGAAAAAGAGTCAACTGAATCGGGTTTTTCTTCCAGAAAACAGAGCCAAGATGTCGGAAAGGAGAGTAGGGCATAATGAATTCTCAGCTCGCTTTATAGCGATATTTTTTTACGGGAGAGAAAGCCGGCAAGAACCCCGGTTCCGACCGCCATGGGGTAGAGCAAGGTGTAATAGGCTGCAGCCCCAAAGGCAAGCATGACTCCACCGGTTGAATAATAAAGTTCCAGCATTCTTTGACAGATCAGCAGATTTATGAAGAACAAAACCAGAATCGGGGCTGGAGGGATTGCATCGGGTAATAGCAACCAGCCAATAGTAAGAAGAACCATCATATGGAAAAGAACAACAGAAGCTTTCAGTTCACATGAGGCGGTGCCGGAGTCAGCAAACAGGTCGCCCTTCATTGACGAGTATCTGGTCCAGAATTTTGCTTTCCGGTAGCCGTTTCCCATGGAGCGGGCTAAGGAAAAATCAAAGATATGCCTGACCAGTATCTCTGGCGCCATCCGGAGTCGACACCCTCGCTGTTTCATCCGGTGGCTGAATTCGACATCTTCGAGGATCGGTAGAAAGTCTTCCTTGAATCCGCCGGAATTTTTGAATGTTGCAGCTGTAAGAGCCATGGCATGGGTGGCAATGTAATCAGGAGCGTCCGGGTTTTTTAATTCGGAATAGTGAATGAAGACGGACTGGAACAGGTTGAAAAAACCCTTGTCGTGCGGTCTGCAGGTATAAGTGCCACCAATAATTGTCTTGGGTTCGGCTTTGATTATTTCTTTCTCGGCCAGGGACAGTGTGTTTGGGAGAACCAGACAATCCGCATCGGTGAAGAACAGTATTTCTCCATTACTGTTCAGTGCGCCTCTGTTTCTGGCCGCAGCGGCACCGCAATGTTCAGGCATTCTGATAAGGCGGCAGGGGTATTTACTTATAATGGCGACAGAATCGTCTGTAGAGCAATCATCAACCACTATTATCTCGTAAGAATCATGCTCTGAGGCCAGGAGAGCCTCAAGGCACAGACCAATGGTTTTGGCACCGTTGTGGTTGGGAAGAATCACGGAAACCCGACACTGCATATTTGGTTCTTCATTTGGATTGAAGCTCCCCGCAGCAGAGAGCGAACAGCGAGAGACTTTGAGCTGCGAGGAATGCACCCTGAAGGGCATAAACTTATCGCTGTGCCTGTTCTTTTTGCCGACATTTTTTTCTCTCATGGTTTGATCTCGTTTGGCCGTATCCGGCCACCTCTTTTTCTCAGGTTGTCCGATTTGGGACAATCTGTCTCTTTAAAAAGCCCGTAAAGCCTTAATTTTATGAAATCAAGACTGGTATGCATATTGCTATATTCAATTTGCGTACCTTAAATCCTTGGAGATCTGGAAATGGGACGAAACAAATCCATAGTATCTTTGGGCAAATTAATGGAGGCAAGTCTATGAAATTGAAATTGAAGGTGTTGTTAACGGTCACGGCGTTTGTGATTACTTGTGCTGGAACCGCTATGGCGGCTCAATGGGCCAACCCCGAACTTCTGGTTGATGCCGCGGCTGTAAAGGAAAATATCGACAAACCCGATTGGGTTGTGGTCGATACCCGAGATCTTAAAGATTATATAAAAGGACATATCCCCGGGGCCATCAGTCTTGGCAAGAGAGGGAAGAGCGCTTTTCGTGATTCCACCGCCAGGGTCTTCAAGGATGTAGGCAAGTATGAAAGTATGCTGGGCAAAGCCGGTATCGGTAACGACACCCATGTGGTTTTCTACCATGGTGATCTGAAAACCTTAAATGATGCAACGGTCGGTTTCTGGGTCATGGAATATC
>JARGFN010000021.1:0-3684 GCA_029210665.1 Desulfobulbales bacterium | reverse complement strand
GGTGATCTGAAAACCTTAAATGATGCAACGGTCGGTTTCTGGGTCATGGAATATCTTGGTCATGATAAAGTTCACTTCCTTGATGGCGGGCTGGAAGCCTGGCGTAAAGCAGGAAACCGGCTTGACAAGGAGCCAACCATCAAAAAGGCCACCACATTCAAGGCCAAGGTAATTAAAAGTCGTTATGCTTCAACCGAAGAAATCGTTGCCATTGCCAAGGGTCAGACCAAAGGTATTCAGTTGATCGACTCGAGGTCGGAAAAAGAATTTGCCGGCAGTGATATGCGTGCCCTTAACGGTGGTCATGTGCCCAGTGCGGTGAGTGTTTCTCATCTTAAAACCCTGGTGAAGGTTAAAGACACTAAAACCGGGAAAATGAAAGAGACGGATGTTTTTACCGCCGATTCGGTGGGCGCAAACTTTTCCTCACTGGACAAGAACGTCCGGACCATCGCCTACTGCCAGACCGGTACCCGTTCCACCCTCACTTATCTGCAACTCAGGCTGATGGGCTTTAAGGATCCTGCCAACTGGGACGACTCCTGGCGGGTGTATGGCTCTGACCTGCACGCGGCCAATCCCATCGAAGCTCCAAACGGAGCCCAATGGTACAATTTTGACAAGGTAAACAAGTCCATCAAGAAACTGGAGAAGAAGGTTAAGGCGCTAGAAGCGGAAGTGAAAAAGCTGACTGGTAGTAAATAGGTATTAATAAAGTTGTTTCGAGGTGCACACTGTAGTAGAGTGGTGATTAATTGGATAGTTAGAGTGTGAGACAGCAGCGGGAGCCCGCTGCTGTCTCACTATTGTCGTAGTAGCAGGCTATTGATTCAGCAGCTGTTGGGTGGCAGTTCTTGCGGGGTGGAAACAACAAAGGAGGAATGAAAATGGCTGAAAACAGTGGAAACGAGGTTGTCCGCGATGTTGCGAAATGGGAGTGGTCCCAGCTCTGGAAAACGGAGGACTGGTGGGCAATCTGGCTGGGGGTGGTAATCCTGCTTGTCGGCATGGCGATTTTTCTGCCCAACCCGCCGGAGGGGTTGAAAGAGAAGATCGCCAAGGCCAACACCACCATGGAGCAGGAGGCGGCGCGGGCCCCTTTCAAGACCATAGAGTGGTATAAAGCCTCCGACTCCAAGGGCAAGCATAAGGCCTCGGGCAGTGATATCGGCAAGAAGATCAAGAGTTTTACCAATAAACCCCACGGCTGGAAAGCAAATCCGCTTGATTCCTTTATGATGAGCGAAAGTGCTGCGGCGGCCAAGAAAGCCAAGGCTGAGGAAAAATATGAGCAGGCCAAGGCCAAAGAGGCTGAAGCCTTATCTGCAGCAAATACGGCCCAGGGTGCGGCTGCAGCGACAAACTTTTCGGATGAGTCCCTGAACAAAGAGGCTAGGGCTTCCATCAGCAAGTGGCGTGACGCAAATTACAAGGCCGGCAAGGCCAAGGGTAAAACCAAGGTGAAGGGCTACAATCAGATCTGGTCGCTGATCGGCCTGATGATCGTGATGGCCATCTTTTTCGGGATCGGTCTCCAGGTGATGGGCAAGAGCTTCGGCCAGTTCGTGGTCGGTTTCGCCTTTGTCTTCCTGATCGCGGTCCTGGCCTATTTTGCCGCCGGCCAGGGTACCATGAAGCAGTACGGCATCGGCTACGCTGCCTGGGCCATCCTCTTTGGCCTGATTATCAGCAACACGGTGGGGACTCCCAAGTGGGTGATGCCGGCGGTCCAGACCGAGTATTACATTAAAACCGGTCTGGTTCTGCTCGGCGCCGAGATCCTCTTCGGCAAGATTCTCTCCATCGGCATTCCCGGTATTTTCGTCGCCTGGGTGGTTACTCCCATCGTTCTGGTCACCACCTTCTGGTTTGGCCAGAAAGTGATCAAGATCCCCTCCCCGACTCTGAACATGACCATTTCAGCTGATATGTCGGTTTGCGGCGTTTCTGCTGCCATCGCCACCGCTGCGGCCTGTCGGGCCAAGAAAGAAGAGTTGACTCTGGCGGTTGGTCTGTCGCTTGTTTTCACCTCAATCATGATGATCGTCATGCCCGCCTTTATCAAGGCGGTCGGCATGCCTGAAGTCTTGGGCGGTGCCTGGATGGGCGGCACCATCGATGCCACCGGCGCGGTTGCAGCGGCCGGTGCCTTTCTGGGTGAAAAAGCCCTGTATACAGCCGCCACCGTCAAGATGATCCAGAACGTGCTGATCGGTGTCATTGCCTTTTCTGTCGCAGTCTACTGGTGCGCCAGGTATGAATGTGATCCCGGCCAGAAAGTGCAAGCGATTGAGATCTGGTATCGTTTTCCGAAGTTCGTCATCGGTTTTATTGTCGCCTCGATTATTTTTTCCCTGATGTACGCAAGCATGGGAAGTGATGTCGGCTATGCGATGCTTGACCATGGAGTACTCAGGGGGTTCAGCCGTCTTTTCCGGGGCTGGTTCTTCTGCCTTGCTTTCGCGAGCATTGGTCTGGCCACCGATTTCCGTGAACTGAAAGATTACTTCAAGGGCGGCAAGCCTTTGATCCTTTACGTCTGCGGCCAGAGTTTCAATCTGGTCCTGACCCTGACCATGGCCTACATCATGTTCTACCTGGTCTTCCCAGAGATTACCGCGAGGATCTAGATGATGGAATATGCTGAAGCCAAAGTTGTTCGAATGCAGAAGCCCTCATCGACTTTTGCCAAGTGGACGGCCCTGATCTGCGGATTCTGCCTGGTCTGGCTTTTCATTCTGGTGGTGGCGCCGTTGTTTCAGAAGATTGAAATGGTGAAGACGCTTTCTGCCTATGTAGAGGAAACCGGCATTGACGCCGGCGCCCTCTATTATACAGAAGTTGAGGAGGCAGCCATGGCGGAACTGGGAAGCAGGGGGACGATGGAGTATCCCCCGACCGGGCCCGTTAAATAACAATCCATTCCCCCGGCAGAGCGGAAAGCAATGCCGGGGGATTTTTTTTGTCCTCAGCCGGGTGTCGAAGGGTATGGAAGAAGCAGAACTGAAAATGCGATGTATCTGTGATCATGAGCGGCGGTGTGCCGAAATTCTCGCGGCAAGGGTTCTGCAGAAACCGCAGATGCATATCTGGATGATTCTGATCCCCATCATCTTTGTCTTCTATCTGAATGACCTGAAGAAATACAAGGATGGCAGAGATGCCTTTGTCGAGAATTATCTGACCACCAGGAAAAGGGCTCTTGAAGAAGCAGCAGCAATCATAAAAGAGGGTCGGGATTCACAGCTGGATAGTCTTGTGCTGCAGATGCCGGAAGAGGCACGGCAGGCATTGAAAAATCTTCTGGCCATACTTGTCGAGCATTACCGATCATTGTTGATGACCACCGGGCAGGACTATAAAGGTCTTGTCCGCTCCATGTATGAAAATTTCAACAGCTATTCCTCGTTTATCGATCGGCTTGACGCCGCAGAGCGGGCGTTAAATCGCAGGCTCCGCCCGGACCTTGAAAAATCTGAGGAGGGAGTGGCGGACATCTTCAGTGCCATTGAGCAAAGTTCGAGGGAAATACAACAGGCCGCCGCCCGCGAGTTTTTCACCTGACATGCAGTTCTTCTGAAACATACCGAGTTCCAGGGGCACTATATAGAACTGGCAAACTATTTGATGGATTCAATATTCTCACGAATATCGGGGACAGTTTGTGACATAGGTGGAAAGATT
>JARGFN010000205.1 GCA_029210665.1 Desulfobulbales bacterium | reverse complement strand
CAACATCGTTGCCGCCATGCATCTGCACCGTTCTCGAACGCACACGGATTCAGGTAATAGTTTAAGAGGAATTCTAATGGCTGAACCAATCACCGAAACCAACTTCAAAAATCTCAACCTGATCCATCGCGGCAAGGTCCGGGACCTTTACGAGGTGGAGGACAAGCTGCTGATGGTTGCCACCGACCGGATTTCCGCCTTCGATGTGGTTATGAACGAACCGGTGCCCGACAAGGGCAAGGTCCTGACCAAGCTGTCGCTGTTCTGGTTCGATTTCCTGAAGGATATCGTCCCGAACCATCTGATCACCGCCGATGTCGAGCAATACCCGGAGGTTTGCCGGCCCTATAGGGAGATCCTCCGGGGCCGGAGCATGCTGGTCAGGAAGGCCGAGCCGCTGCCGGTTGAATGCATCGTCCGCGGCTATATCTCCGGCTCGTTCTGGAAGGCGTATCTGAAGGATACCACGGTCTGCGGCTTTAAGCTGCCCGAGGGGCTGCGGGAGTCGGAGAAGCTCCCCCGGGTGCTGTTCACCCCTTCCACCAAGGCGGCGCAGGGGCTGCATGACGAGAATATTTCCATGGAAAAGATGGAGGAGATGCTCGGCAGGGCGCAGACCGCCAGGATCGCCGAGATCTCCGTCAAGGTCTACGAAAGGGCCGCCGATTATGCCCGGACCAAGGGGATAATCATCGCCGACACCAAATTCGAGCTGGGGATGTACGAGGGAGAGCTGATTCTGATCGATGAGGTGTTGACCCCGGACTCCTCGCGGTTCTGGCCGGAAGACCAGTATCGGGTAGGCGGCGGCCAGCCCAGTTTCGACAAGCAGTTCCTGCGCGATTATCTCTTGACCCTCGATTGGGACCAGACTCCGCCGCCGCCGCCGCTGCCGGCCGGGATTCTCGAAAAAACCGGCGCCCGCTACCGGGAAGCGCTGGAGCGCCTCGCCGGTAAATCCCTATAGGCCGCTTTCCCGGAGATCCCTGACCATCTGCAGTTGCGCTTTGCTGAGGGACTTGGGAATTTCGACGTTGATTCTGACGTAAAGATTGCCCCGGGGTCCTTTCGGCCCCGCCGGCAACCCCTTGCCCTTGAGGCGGAGTTTGGCATTCGGCTGGGTGCCGGGCGCGACCTTGACTTTCAGGGACTGGCCGTCCAGGCTCGGCACCTCGATTTCGTTGCCCAGAATGGCATCGGTGAGTTTTATTTTGCGGTCGACGATCAGATCGTCGCCGTCCCGGCGGAAAGTCGGGTGGGGCAGCACCTTGATCTGCAAATAAAGATCGCCCGACTGGCCCCCCATCGGGGAGGGGGAGCCCTTGCCGCTGATTCGCAGTTTCTTGCCGGAATCAATCCCGGCCGGAATTTTTATCGAGACTTTTTCGGGTTTGCCGGTCCGCCGCAGGGAGATGGTTTTTTGGGCGCCGTGCAATACCTCGTTCAGGGTAACGGATAATTCCAGAAGAAGGTCTTCACCCTTGGGTCTCTGCATGGTTGCGCCCTGGCGACTGTCGCCGAACGGGGCGCCGCCTCCCTGCTGGAAAAACTGGTCGAAGCCGCCGCCGGTCGATCTGAAGGTCGTCCGGCCGCCGCCGCCGAAGTTGATCCCGAATTCCTTGAAGATATCGCCCAGGTCGAAATCCCGGAAGATATCCTCCTGGCTGTAGCGCTGCTGAAATCCCTCCGAGCCGTAAGTGTCATACTGCTTACGTTTCTGCGGATCGGAGAGGACCGCGTAGGCCTCGCTGATTTCCTTGAACTTTTCTTCGGAGGCCTTGTCGCCCTTGGTCTTGTCGGGATGATATTTCAGGGCCAGTTTGCGGTAGGCCTTTTTAATGGCGGCCTGGTCGGCATTGCGGTCGACGCCTAGAATTTCGTAGTAATCCATAGTGTCGCTTTAATTGATTTGCTGGTTTGATTCACGCACCTGATAAATCAAACCATAAAAGGCAACGGCGTGTCCATTAAACGATTTTCACAGACAAACCGGGCTTGTTGTTAAAAACGGGCTTATACCGCAAGGGCATAAGTTTCGTTTGAGCAGACAAGCTGCTCAACTCAGCTATCCGGGTCTTGTCGCGGGTCGGCGGGATCCGGATGTTTTCGCGGCCTTCAACGGTATCGGCTAGAAAGGGACGTCGTCGCCCATCGAGGGTTCCGGCAGGGGCGGCTCCTCGTCGGTGCCGGTATTGCCCGAAGCGGTGCCTCTGGGGGTGAGGATCTTCATCTCCCGGGCGACGATTTCGGTGGTATAGCGCTTGTTGCCGTCCTTGTCTTCCCATTGCCGGGTCTGGATGCGGCCTTCGACGTAGACCTTGGAGCCCTTGGACAGAAATTCGCCGCAGACCTCGCCGAGACGGCCGAAGGCGACGATCCGGTGCCATTCGGTCTTTTCTTCCTTGTTGCCGTCCTTGGTCCAGGTCTCGGTGGTGGCCATATTGAAGTTGGCCACGGCGGTGCCGCTCTGGGTGTAGCGCACTTCCGGGTCCGCGCCGAGGTTGCCGATCAGGATCGCTTTGTTTATCATTTTCCCTTCCCTTATAAGATGGTTGATTAGTTTATGTACCGGCTCCAATCTTCAGTCCGCCATGTTCCCGGTGGATCACGCCGACTCTATAAAAACAGTTAACGGAACTTAATATAAGTTGGGGGTCCGGAAAAGGCAATTCTGTTCCGGGTAGAAAAATAAAAAGAGGGAGGCCGGGCTGAATCGGCAATAGTCCGGACGCCATGAGGCGACAGGCTGCGATTTGCCCGGCCGTTCTGTTCGGGAGGGGAGGGTTTGGCGCGTTTGTCTGAGAGATTGGCCCGGCGGAACAATCAGGAGAGCTTGGCTCTCATTTCGTCGAATTCCCGCTGACTGATCTCGCCGGCGGCATATCTTCTTTTGGCTATATCAAGGGCGTTGCTCTCGTCGCCGGTATGACCGGTGTTCTTTCCGATAAGCAGCCTAATCAATTGGACAGGCGGATTCAAAAGTGAAGTGCAACTTTTATAGGTTTAAAGATTGAAAGAATCTGATAATATTCACCTCCTTTCCAACGTGCGTATAGTAATGTGCATCGGGCCGGATGAGCAGCGGGAAGCCTGATCAATTCGGATGGATGGCGGCAATGGTCGAC
>JARGFN010000204.1 GCA_029210665.1 Desulfobulbales bacterium | reverse complement strand
AGTTTTTGTGACGCCATCACTTATGCCAGACGACCCGGTTCACATAGTCGGTATAGCTCAGCACAATGCGGAACACTTTTTTCGAGACATTTGCCACCTCGTAATCCGCGACTGGTTTAAGCGCAGCGCCGCCGGAGTTGACCTGGCCGACCACTGCCTCTATAGCTGCAATAACCTGTGCCGCCTTTAAGCCGCACATGATCAAAGTACCCTCATCCATGCCCTCGGGACGCTCGTGGGTATCCCGGATGGTAACCGCCGGAAAATCGAGGATCGAGGCTTCTTCAGTGATCGTGCCGCTGTCCGAGACTACGCAGTGGGCCTCCTGCTGCAATTTTATATAGTCGCAGAAACCAAAGGGCTTCAGGAACCGGACCTTGGGATTGACCGGCACAGAGACCAGGGCTTCCAGGCGTTTTCTGGTGCGGGGATGGGTCGAGACGATCACCGGAAATTGCCACTTTTCGGCCAGGGCGTTAAAGGTGTCGACCAGTTCCCGGAGGTTGGCTGGGGTATCGACATTCTCCTCCCGATGGGCGCTGACGATAAAATACCTCCCTTTTTCGAGATTCAAACTGGTGAGGATGGAGGATCGGGCTATTTTCGGTTTGTAGTAATCGAGAACTTCCCGCATGTGGGAACCGGTTTTAATGATGGTCTCCGGCCTGATGCCTTCGGCGATCAGGTAGCGCCGGGCATGTTCGCTCAAAACCAGATTAATGTCGCTCAGGTGATCGAGAACCTTGCGGTTCAGCTCCTCGGGAACACGCTGATCGAAACAGCGGTTCCCCGCCTCCATATGGAAGACCGGGATTTTCCGGCGCTTGGCGGCGATCACCCCCAAACAGGAATTGGTATCGCCGTAGAGTAGAACCGCATCGGGCTCCTCCTTTGCCAGCACCTCATCAACCTTCATGATCACCTGGGCGATAGTCTGGGCCCCGTTCTCGCCGACCGCGCCCAGGAAATAATCCGGCTTTCTTATCTCCAGGTCCTCAAAGAAGACCTGGTTGAGCTCGTAATCGAAATTCTGCCCGGTATGGACCAGGATATGTTCGGTGTGGCGGTCGAACTCGGCAATCACCCGGCTCATCTTGATCAGTTCGGGTCGGGTGCCGACGATGGTCATTACCTTAAGCATCGAGTTCCTCCCGGACGAAATCCAGTTTAAGAAGCAGGGTCTTCACCTGTTCGATATCGAGCCGTTCGGTGTTGTGGGAGGTGTAGTCATCGAACCGGGAAATCTTCTCCTCGCCGTCGCTGAAAAATTTCGCGTAATTAAGATCCCGGTTATCGGCTGGTATCCTGAAGTAATCTCCAAGATCATCTGCTCTCGCCATCTCCTCTCGGGAGATTAGGGATTCGAAAAGCTTCTCGCCGTGCCGGGTGCCGATAATCCTGACCGGGTTATCCTTGCCGAACAACTCCTTAAGGGCCAAGGCCAGGACTTCGACGGTCGAAGCGGGGGCTTTCTGGACAAAGATATCTCCCTGGGTACCGTGTTCAAAGGCATATAAAACCAGATCGACGGAATCCTCCAGCGACATCAGAAAACGGGTCATCTTGGGATCGGTAACCGTCAAGGTCTTGCCCTCCTTCAACTGGGAAACGAAGAGGGGAATCACCGAACCTCGGGAAGCCATGACATTGCCGTATCTGGTCGCGCAGATCACCGTTTCGCCCTCCCCCTGCATCCGGGCCTTGGCGACCATCAGTTTCTCCATCATCGCCTTGGACACCCCCATGGCGTTAATGGGGTAGACCGCCTTATCGGTACTCAGCACCACCACCCTTTTGACCCCCTGGGCGATGGCGGAGGCCATCATGTTCTCGGTACCCATAATATTGGTGCGCACCGCCTCCATGGGATAAAATTCGCAGGACGGCACCTGCTTCAAGGCGGCGGCATGGAAAACGTAATCCACCCCCTTCATGGCCTGATAGATGCTGTCGTAATCGCGGACATCGCCGATATAGAACTTCAATTTATCGTTGTTCAGGGCGATCCGCATCTCTTCCTGTTTTTTCTCGTCACGGCTGAAGATCCGGATTTCGCGGACATCTGTCGACAGAAAGCGCTTGAGGACGGTATTGCCGAATGAACCGGTGCCGCCGGTAATCATCAGGATTTTATTGTTAAACATGATCTGAAACTCCTAAATTATTGCGAAATGGCTTTATGGCAATTCCGAGGCTTTTGCTAATTTATCAAAGTTAATGGCGTGCGACCAGCTTCATCCTACCGGATCAGGCCTCTCTCCCGGATCTGCCCGGCCAGATCCGCCAGCATCATATCCCATGAGGGCGGCTCATATCCGGTTTTTTGATTGAACCTTGAGCCGTCGAGGCTGCGTTCGCAGAAGAAGTCGGAATCGGGGAGCAGCTTGAGGTCTGTCCTGCCCAGTTCAGTTGACAACCGTTTAAGCAGTTCATACTTGTTAATCGGAGCGCTGGCCACGTGCCACAGCCCCGCAAGATCCGTATCTACGGTCAGCACCCTTTCGATAATCCGGGCCATCTCCAGGGTGGTGAACCCGCTGTAGATGGCACGGGTAAAGCCCTTCGTTTCCCCTTGTTGGGCGAGAAACCATTCGACCAGGCTCTTCCGGCGCGACAATTCCAGACCGATAATCGAGGTGCGCAGGGTCACCGCCTGGCGGTCATGGACTTCGCCCAGGAGTTTGGTGCGGCCATAGAGATCCCTGGCATCCTCGAGATCATCCTCGGTATACATCCCCTTGGCGCCGGAAAAAACGCAATCCGTGCTAATCTGGATCAACCTGGAGCCGATCTCGCCGCATAACCGGCTTAAACGATGGGGCAGCAAGGAATTGACCTCAAGGCTGACGATGGCGTCATGGGCCTCGGAACGCTGTTTGACGATGCCCACCGCATTGACGATGGCCTCGGGTTTAAAGTCGGCGGCAACAGTGGCGATTCGGGCGAAGTCCCGAACATCAACCCCGTAACAGCTGTTGGCCTCATTAAACAGGCCGTACAGCCCATAGCGGTCTGCCCCGCCGTGCAGGGTAACACAAACCTCATGGTTTGCCTGCCACGACTTAAGCAGCTGGTGGCCCAGCATGCCGTCTCCGCCCAGAATCAGGATTCGCACCGCCCCTCCTCTACCACATG
>JARGFN010000203.1 GCA_029210665.1 Desulfobulbales bacterium | reverse complement strand
CTGTCGGCGCCGCTTGATCCCAGGAAGTTCCCCCATAGCTGGTCGCCGCCCGCCTCCTCTCCGCTTCTCCGGTAACCTGCGACCGCCCTTGAGTTGTCACTAATTAACCTTCCAACCCATCCCGGCGGACTGCCATTCGTCGATCCGGGTCCGGCCCCCAGCTGTGACGATGATCGCCCAAGGCCCCGACTTGACCTTTTTACTGCCGCCGTCATCCTGGGGGGAATAGAAATAGACCGTGCCGGGGGGGATGTCGCCATTGGGCTGAAACTTGAACCGATCGCCGCCGGCGGACACCCCGTCATCAATGGTTTTCCCCCCCGGGCCACTGGCGGGGCCGCCGGTAATCCCGCAGCCGGTGCAAAAGATCTCCGGACCGTACTGACCAAGTGACGTCTGGCTCTTAAAGACCACCTCACCTATTATCTCGTCATTCGCTGCATCATAAATCACCGGTTTAGCGCCGTCCTCATCCACCCAGATTGTAAATCGGTCGTCTAAAACACTGTCATCATTGAAATCGAAATCCAGATAGACATCGCGGCTGCGCTTGACCGCCTCGAAACGGGCCTGGTTGAAGCGGATCTTGGTATTGAAAACAAAGGTCTTCAGTTTGGTCTTGGCCGTATTGATGCTCACCACGGCGGCAATCGACATGATCCCCAGAATGGCGACCACTACCATTAACTCGACCAGGGAAAAGCCCCGGCTGCCCCGGTTTGCCGCTTTAGCTGTCGGTTTGTTTATTTTCATGGATTATCCGTTGTTGAGCGGAAATTGAATTGGGCCTGATAACCGATACTGTCTTACGCAATCTTTATACCACAATCAAAACAAATTTATGAAAACCGGTTTTCCATTTAATTCAGGGAAGTTACAACCAGCGTGCAACAAAACCCGTTTATACTCGCGTAGCGACAAATGTAAAATATTTTAATAAAATCACGCCAAACATAAAATTTGTTTAGTCTTGTCGTCATGCCGGCTAAAAACCTGCCGGCATGACGGAATTTCCATATTTTCTTTTTCGCCGTTTAAAAATCAGGGCCGATTTAGTATATTTAGTTTTTTGCTCCCCGATAGAAAATTTCAGGCCGACACTAAGTTGCTCCGCCGGCAACCCAAACATACGTGAGGAAAAATCCATGCTCGCCCGCATTCAGGTAGGACTTAAACCTTCCCTAAACGATTCCTTCGGTGAAAACACCCGGCGGAAGATCCGCACCGATCTGGGGCTCACGATCGACGCGGTCAGGACCGTCAAGGTCTTTACGGTCGATGCCGGGATCAGCCCCGAGCAGCTTGCCGCAGCCGCCGCCGGCCCCTACAGCGACCCGGTCACCCAGGACTGGTCGCTTTCGCCCCTCGCCCTCGACTGGGACCACCCTTTCGACTGGCTGATCGAGGTGGGCTTCCGGCCCGGGGTCACCGATAACGAGGGGCGGACCGCCGGCCAGGCCCTGGAAATCATGATCGGCCGCAAGCTCGGCCGCGACGAGGCGGTCTATACCTCGATCCAGTACCTGCTTTCCGGCCAAATCAGCCGGGCGGAGGCCGAGAAGATCGCCCGGAAATCCCTGGCCAACGAACTGATCCAGCGCTGCACCGTCATGAATCGTGACGAATTCAAAACGGCCGGCGGCATCGAGCCCTTCGCCCCCAAGGTCCTGGTCGAAAGCGAGGCGGAGGTCAACGAGATCGATCTCGAGGTCTCCGACGAAGAGCTGATCCGGATCAGCCGGGAAGGGGTCCTGGCCCTGACTTTGGACGAGATGAAATTCATCCGCGACTATCTGGCCGATCCGGCCAACATCGAGGCGCGCCGCAGCCGGGGCTTAAGCGAAAAGTCCACCGACGTGGAGCTTGAGGTCCTGGCCCAGACCTGGTCGGAGCACTGCAAGCACAAGATCTTCGCCGGCGACATCGACTACGAGGATGCCGAGACCGGCGCCCGGGAAAGGATCCACAGCCTCTTCGATACCTATATCCGTAAACCCACCGCCGAGATCCGCCGGAGCATGGGCGATGACGACTGGTGCCTCTCGGTCTTCAAGGACAACGCCGGGGTGGTCCGTTTCAATGACGACTGGTCGACGGTCTTCAAGGCCGAAACCCACAACAGCCCCTCGGCCCTTGATCCCTACGGCGGGGCCCTGACCGGCATCGTCGGGGTCAACCGCGATCCCTTCGGGACCGGGATGGGGGCCAGACTGATCTGCAATACTGATGTCTTCTGTTTCGCCTCGCCCTTTTACGACAAGGAGCTGCCCGCCCGCCTCCTCCATCCGAAAAGGATCATGGAGGGGGTCCGGGAAGGGGTCGAGCACGGCGGCAACAAGAGCGGCATCCCGACCGTGAACGGCTCCCTGGTCTTCGACGACCGCTTCGCCGGCAAGCCCCTGGTCTTCTGCGGCACCGTCGCCATCATGCCGGCTATAATCAACGGCAAACCCTCCGAGGTCAAGAAGGCCGAGGTCGGCGACCATATCGTCATGACCGGCGGCCGGATCGGCAAGGACGGCATCCACGGCGCCACCTTCTCCTCCGAGGAACTGAACGAGAACTCGCCGGCCACCGCGGTCCAGATCGGCGACCCGATCACCCAGAAGAAGATGTTCGACTGTTTGCTGATCGCCCGCGACCGGGGGTTGTACAACTGCATGACCGACAACGGCGCCGGCGGCCTTTCCTCGTCGGTCGGCGAGATGGCTCAGGACACCAACGGCTTCGAACTGCACCTCGACAAGGCGCCCCTGAAATACGCGGGCTTGCAGCCCTGGGAGATCTTCATCTCCGAGGCCCAGGAGCGAATGACCCTGGCGGTGCCGCCCGCAAAGCTCGACCAGTTCCTGGCCCTCTGCGCCAAGATGGACGTCGAGGCCACCGTCCTCGGCACCTACACCGATTCCGGCAAGTTCCACGTGCTCTACGAGGGCAAGACCGTGGCCTACATGGACATGGATTTCGTCCACCAGGGGCTGCCGCCGATGCAGATGACCGCCCGCTGGGAGCAAAAACAATACGACGAACCGGTCCTGGCCGCCGCCCCCGATCTCGGCCGTGAACTGCAAGGGCTGCTCGGCCGCCTGAACGTCTGCAGCAAGGAATATGTTATCCGCCAGTACGACCACGAGGTCCAGGGCG
>JARGFN010000020.1 GCA_029210665.1 Desulfobulbales bacterium | reverse complement strand
CGGCCCGTTATGGTTGCGAATGGAGCAAAGGCATGAAGGTGAAGCCCGCCCCGATGTTTCACGTGGAACATTTCCGGAACTTTTTGGGTAAAAAAGAAAGGACCGGCGGTTTTTAAATTGCACGGCGGTCCGATTAAGGGTAAGCATACTGCAGGCAGGTTTGGGTTTTAACGCGCAAGGCAACCCGGAGTTTTCAGATGACTAATATCGACAAGCGGCAGGCGAAAAACAAGAAAAACAGAGGCGCGGCGAAGATTATCGCCCTGGCCAACCAGAAGGGCGGGGTCGGCAAGTCGACGACCGCCATGAACCTTTCCTCGGCCCTTGCCATGTCCGGCAAGCGGGTGCTTTTGGTCGATGCGGATCCGCAGGGCAACGCGTCGAGCGGCCTGGGTATTAACTCCAGGGAGCAGGCGCACCATCTCTATCATTGCCTGATCGGCGAGGTTTCTACCGACCAGGCCATCTGTAGTATCAAAGATCACGACTGCCTGGATTTAGTGCCGACCCATATCGACTTGATCGGGGTGGAAATCGAATTGGTTTCGGCCCCTAAGCGGGAGGAGTTCATGACCCGGGCCCTGCGGACCGTTAAAAATAAATACGATTATATTTTCATCGATTGTCCGCCCTCGCTGGGGCTCTTGACCATTAACGCCTTGACGGCGGCCGATTCGGTTATTATTCCGATGCAATGCGAGTACTTTGCTCTTGAGGGCTTGAGTCAGCTGGTTCGCACGATCAGGCTGGTGAAAAATTCCTATAATAAAAGATTGGTAATTGAGGGGTTGTTGTTAACCATGCATGATCGCCGCAACCGGCTTACCTTTCAAGTTGCCAAGGAGATCCGGGAGCATTTCCAAGGGACGGTGTATGACATGGTGATTCCCAGAAATGTTCGTTTGAGCGAGAGTCCCAGCCATGGGCGGTCGGTGTTGACCTACGCGCCCGAGTCGGTGGGGGCATTAAGTTATCTGAACCTCGCCAAGGAATTCCTGAAAAGGCAACGGGCTTAACTTAGCCGTTGCCAGAAAATAACATGGGCGTTTTGGGCAGGTGGACGGCATAAGGAGCCGTTCCGGAGAGCCGGAAAAATGGTGTTATGCCTTTCCTGGACGGCTCGTAAATCGAGAGACGGTGAGATAAATGGCTAAATCGAGAACACTTGGAAAGGGGCTGGACGCCTTGTTGCCTTCCGCGGATTTTAATTTAAGCGGCGGCACGTCGTCGAGCGGCATACTTCTGATGTGTCCGGTGAACGACATCGTCCCGAACCCCTATCAGCCGCGGAAAAAGCTGGAAAAGGCCGGGCTGAGGGACCTGGCCGATTCAATCGGGGAAAAAGGTATCCTTCAACCGCTGGTTGTCAGAAAAAAAGAGGACGAAAGCGGTTATGAACTGATTGCCGGAGAGCGACGCTTGCAGGCCGGCAAGATGGCCGGCCTGAAGGAAGTGCCGGTTCTGGTGATCGTGGCGGATCGGGTCAACCGTCTGGAGCTGGCCATTATTGAAAATATTCAACGGCAAAATCTCAATGCCCTTGAAGAGGCGGATGCCTATAACCGATTAATCAAGGAGTTCGGCCATACCCAAGAGGAGGTCGCCAAGAAGGTTGGCAGGGACCGCTCGACGGTGGCCAATACCCTGCGGCTTCTCCACCTGCCCGATTACGCCCAGAATGACCTGCTTAAGGGCACTCTTTCCATGGGCCATGTCAGGGTGCTGCTTTCCGCGCCCGACCGCGATAGTATGAAGGTTTTGCGGGACGAGATGGTTTCAAAAAATATGTCGGTAAGGCAGGCCGAGCAGCTGGTCAAAAAGATGAAAGATCAATTGGCTGGCGGCGGTGGTGAAACTTCCCGCCGCGCTTCGCCAAAGAAAAAACGGCAGGAAATTCCGGATTCCTATTGTCAGACCCTGACCGGAGATATTGCGCGGCATCTCGACACCAAGGCCGCGATTGTTCAGAACGGCGCCCGCGGCAAGCTTGAAATCGAGTATTATTCCCTGGATGATCTGGAGCGTCTGGTCAGCTTGATCACCAAGGCGCCGCCGGTGGCCTGATCCAGAAGGCTATCCCATGGCTCTTCAGTGCCATTATGAGGATGCTTTGTTTCAAGGAATTTACGCTTTTCCTATCCGGCGACTTTTGCGCCATCAGCAAGCTACATGATCTCTTTAAAACCTATGATGCCATTTAAATGCAATGCAGAGGTACGCGGTAATGAAAAAATTACCGGCGATATTTGGCGACTCACCCTTGAGGTTCCGGCCCTGGCCCGCGTCGCCTCCCCCGGGCAATTTGTCATGGCCAAGGGCAGCAAGGGGAGCGGGCCGCCCCTGTGGCGTCGGCCCCTTTCCATTCATCAGGTCTTGGATGATGCCCGAATTCAGCTGTTAATCAAGGTTGTCGGCCCCGGCACCGAATTTATCGCCGGTCGCCGGCCCGGTGAAACGATCAGCCTGGTCGGGCCATTGGGCAGGGGCTTTGTCCTCCCCGAGCAGTCCGGGAATGTCTGCATTGTCGGGGGAGGAGTCGGCACCGCCCCCCTTTTTTATCTGACCAGCAGGCTGCTTGGCGGGTCCGTAAAACCCGAATCGGTCAAGGTCTTTCTTGGCGGAGCTACGGCGACCGATATCATGGTTCTGGCAAAAGATTTCAAGGCTCTCGGCGCGCCGGTCGAGATTGCCACCGATGACGGCTCTGCCGGTTACCACGGTCTGGTCACCGAACTGCTCAACCGGTTGGAGCCTGGCAAGTCGTGGCGCGTTTATAGCTGCGGGCCTCACCCGATGATGAAAACCGTCGCGCTCTACTGTCTCGACCGGCAATGGCCATGTCAGGTTTCCCTTGAAACCCTGATGGCCTGCGGTATTTCGGCCTGTCTCGGTTGTGCTGTCCCCGGCCGCGGCCCGACGGGCCTCGCCGGAGGGGGAGGTTATCTGCATGTCTGCAAAGAAGGGCCGGTGTTTGAAGCGGGGGAGGTGGCATGGGAATTGTAGATGACAGGTTGCAGGTCGACATTGCCGGCGGTTTGCAACTTAACAATCCGATCATGACCGCTTCCGGCACCTTCGGTTACGGCAATGAATTTAGCAACTTCGTCGATCTGGATCGCTTGGGCGCCATAATCGTTAAGGGGATTTCCTTGAAACCCAGACCGGGTAACCCTCCTCCTCGGATTGTCGAAACCAGTTGCGGGATGCTCAACGCCATTGGTCTGGAAAATGTCGGCCTGGATAATTTTATCAGCGAAAAGATGCCTTTTCTCCGGAAAATCAAGGCGCCGGTAATCGTCAATATCCTGGGCGATTCCCTCGAAGAGTATCAGACCCTTTCCGAGAAACTCAATGATACCAGCGGGATATCGGCTATAGAGGTGAATATATCCTGCCCCAATGTAAAGCGGGGCGGGGTGGCCTTCGGCACCGATCCGGCAATGGTGTTTCAGGTTACCGAATCGGTTAAATCCCGGACCTCCCGGCCGGTCATCGTCAAGCTTTCCCCTAATGTTACCGACATCACCGCCACCGCCCAAGCAGCCGAAGATGGCGGCGCCGATGCGATTTCCCTGATCAATACCCTGCTGGGCATGGCGGTCGATCATCGGGCGCGGCGGCCCCGGCTGGCCAATATTGTCGGCGGCCTTTCCGGTCCGGCCATTAAGCCGGTGGCCCTGAGAATGGTCTGGCAGGCCGCCAATGTCGTAAGGATCCCGGTAATCGGCATCGGCGGGATTATGACCGTCGAAGACGTTCTCGAGTTCATGATCGCCGGCGCCTCGGCCGTGCAGATCGGCACCGCCAACCTGATAGAGCCGGATACGACGGAGAAAGTCCTTGACGGGCTGCTCGATTATGTCGAGCAAAACGGCGGGCGGCCGATTCGGGAAATCATCGGGACCCTGCAAACCGGCTAACCGCAACCGATCTCATCCGCCCTTACCGTTTTCCGGGCGGAATCAGGATTTACCCTGAAAGCCGTGGCGCATCCAGGCAGTTTGTCCTTAGCAGCTTGTTCAATTGCCGGTTGATCTGTAAATAAATTCGTTAAAACAAATAGATAGCCCATACAATGCTTGTCGATCTTCATAAATTCTGGGGCAGGATCGAGCATGTCTTGCTCGATATGGACGGCACCCTGCTGGATAAACATTTTGACGATTATTTCTGGGCCACTCTCGTCCCCGAGACCTATGCCGAAAAACATGGTCTCGAACTCGACCTGGCCAGGGAGGAGTTGTCCGCCCGGTTTAAAAGCAGGGAGGGCACCCTGGAGTGGGCCGATCTTGATTTTTGGTCGGAGGAGCTCGGCCTTGATATTCCCGCCCTGAAACTGCAGATCGAGCACCTGATCGCGGTTCACCCTTATGTGCTTGATTTTATTGATTATTGTCGGAAGGCAAACAAGTGTGTCTGTCTGGTTACCAATGCTCACGGCAAAACCCTTGATATCAAGATGGCCAAAACCGCTTTGTGGAATCATTTCGATAAGGTCATCTGCTCCCAGCAGATCGGGGTCGCCAAGGAGGAGCCGATTTTCTGGGAGCGGCTCAAGGACCATATAGATTACGATCCCGCCCGGACCATGCTTGCCGACGATACCGAGGAGGTTCTGGTCTCGGCCGAAAAGGCCGGCATCGAAAATCTCGTCTATGTGGCGAAGCCGAGCAGCAAAATGGTTCCCATAAAATCGGCACGCTTCCACTCGATCACTTATTTCAAGGAATTGATAATCAGCTGATCGATCGAGTTCGGCATGGACCGGTAGGGTTAGAACCGCTGACCAGGGCGGATTTCTTTACCGGCAAGAACACTACCCCCGTAATCCCTAAACCATCGCAGCTTGCCTTTTTTTCATGCCTGCCGCGTTGCGGCTTCAGTCACATCGCGCTGCTATGCCCCTGAAGCCCCGCCTTGCAGGCATGAAAAATTGCGGCGCGATATTACAACATTTCATCCTTGACACGACACTAGGCTTTGACATTCACAGGAAGGGCGTGCTATATTCCCAATTTTTGAAACCTTAAGCCGTTGTCAAAAAACAACATGGCTGTTTTAGACAGTTGGACGGCATAAGGAGCCGTACAGAAGAGCTGGACAAATGGCCCGGTTATCCCTGAACGGCTCCTAAATTGAATGCGGAACCCAAATATCTACCCGGAGATATTCCAAATGAAGACAGATACTTCTAAAAAGTTGTTCGCCAAGGCCCAAAAATTAATCCCCGGCGGGGTAAACAGCCCGGTCCGGGCCTGCAAGTCGGTTGGTTGCGACCCGGTTTTTATCGCAAAAGCGGCGGGTTCGAAAATTTATGATGTCGACGGCAACGTCAATATTGATTTTGTCGGTTCCTGGGGTCCGATGATTCTAGGGCATAACCATCCGGCGGTGATCGCGGCCATCAAGGCGGCCATGGAAAACGGCACCAGCTACGGGGCGCCGTGTAAACTGGAAATCGATTTGGCCGAGCTGGTAATCGATGCGGTGCCCTCGATCGAGATGGTTCGCTTCGTCAGTTCCGGGACCGAGGCCACCATGAGCGCCATCCGCCTCGCCCGTGGTTATACCGGCCGTAATGTGGTGGTCAAGTTCGATGGCGGTTTCCACGGCCATGCCGATTCTTTCCTGGTCAAGGCCGGCTCGGGGGTGATCACCCTGGGAATTCCCGGCAGTCCCGGCGTGCCGGAAGATATCGTCAAGAACACGATCTCAATTCCCTACAACAATTTAGAAAAACTTGAAGTGACCCTCCGAAACCCCGATCTTGATATCGCCTGCGTCATTATCGAGCCGATCGCCGGCAATATGGGGGTTATCCAGCCCCGGCCGGGATTCCTCGAAAAACTTCGGGAGCTGACCAGGGAACTCGGTATCGTCTTGATCTTTGATGAAGTGATTTCCGGGTTCAGGGCCGGTCTTGGCGGCGCTCAGGCCAAGTTCGGCATCACTCCCGACCTTACCTGCCTCGGCAAGATTATCGGCGGTGGCTTGCCGGTCGGGGCCTACGGCGGCAAAAGGCAAATCATGGAGATGATCGCCCCGCTCGGCCCGGTTTATCAGGCCGGCACCCTGTCGGGAAATCCGCTTGCCATGGCGGCGGGCAAGGCGACTCTTGCCGAGTTGGCCACGCCGGGCTTTTACGAGGAGTTGGACCGCAAGGCCATCGAATTCGGGACGGAATTGCTCAGCCTGGCCCGGAAGCATTTGGGCGACAAGGTCTGCATGAACCAGGTCGGGTCGGTGCTGACCCTCTTTTTCACCGAAGGTCCGGTCACCGATTTCGATTCGGCGATGAAGTCCGATACCGAAATGTATGGCCGCTATTATCGGGAGATGCTCAAGGAAGGCGTATATCTGGCGCCGGCCCAGTTCGAGGGGATGTTTATTTCCGCGGCCCATACGGCCGAGGATCTCGAAACGACCCTGAAAAAGGCTGAATCAGTATTCATAAAATTGGCCGAATAGCTTCAAAACCGTTGACTTTGCTAAAAAGCCATGCTAATGGTTGAACGCTTATTCAGTTTGGCGTTTGGCCGGCCTGAATGAACGAGAATCGAGGGGACCATGTCCGGGACTCGCAAGGAAATGATCAAAATGCTGGCTGACTTCAGCACGATCGGCATGACGGTCTCTTTCTCGATTTTCATCGGGGTTGGATTCGGTTACTACCTGGATACCCACGTTTTTGCCGGTAGGACCAAGCCCTGGTTTACCTTGATCTTTCTTGGCTTCGGTGTGGCGGCGGCTTTTTTAAACCTCTATCGGATGGCCACCAGGAAAGAGATCGGCGATGGCAAGAAATGAACTTGGATTGCTTGCGATGGTGCAGCTCGCCAGCTGGGTTTTGTTGGCTGTGATGGTAGTTGTCGGCTGGTTTGGTTTTGCGCCTCTGGTCGGTAAGTCCTTATTGGTCGGGGGGGTCTTGGCCAATCTTAGTTTCTGGTTGCTGAAAAGGGACTTGCTCGGCCTGCTTCGAGGGGAGCTGACCGCGGTCAAGGCCAGATTCTTTATTAAATATTATACCCGCTTGTTCATATTGGCGGTCTTGCTGTTTTTGATTATCAGATCCGGCGTTTTGCAGATTGCCGGCCTGCTGATTGGCCTTTCGACCGTTTTCGTCAGTGTCACGGTGGTGGCGGTCGCCGGGGTACGGAAAGAGTTAAATATCAAGGAGGCATCATAAAAAATATGGAACATCCGATATTATTCATTTCAGTTATTCTTGAGGCCCTGCATCTGCCGGTGCCCCACGGCCTGGTTGGGGATACCCTGCTGGCCAAGCTGGTTTCGCCCCACCTGACCTATACCTGGTTGGTGATGGCCTTTTTGATCGTCATGCCCAAACTGACCATCGGCAAGGTTGAGATGATTCCCGGCAAGGCCCAGAATTTCTGGGAAGCGATCATCAGCGGCATGGAGGGTTTCATGGCCGAGAATATGGGCGCGGAGGGGGCCAGGATGATGTTCCCGATGCTGGCCACCTTTGCCTTCTATATTCTGGTGGCCAACATGATCGGTCTGATGCCCGGTTTCATGTCGCCCACCTCGAATCTCAATATCACCCTGGGCTGCACCCTGATTGTTTTCTGCACGACCCACATTCTCGGGTTCAAGTTTCACGGCCTCAGCTACTACAAGCATTTCCTCGGACCGGTCTGGTGGTTGATCCCCTTGATCGCCCCGATCGAGATCATCAGCCATCTGGCCAGAATTCTCTCCCTTTCCATTCGGTTGTTCGGGAACATCATGGCCAAGGAGACCCTGCTCGGCATCCTCTTTATCCTGGCCGGCGCCTATTTCGCGCCGCTGCCGATTTTAGTTCTGGGCGTCTTCGTTTCCATCGTCCAGGCCCTGGTTTTCGTGCTCCTGTCGATTCTTTACTTCTCGGCTTCCATGGAGCATGCCCATTAACTCGTTTGAAATGTTCATACATGAAAGAAGGCCAATAAATAAACTTAAGTTAAAGGAGATCTCTGTCATGAAAAAATTAGTCGTAAGCGCACTCACTGTGATGATGGCCCTGGCCGTAAGTTCCGTAGCAATGGCGGCCGAAGGTGGTTCCGCGATGGGCACCGATGCCAATCTCGCCCTGATCTGTCTGGCTGCCGCCTTGTCCGTCGGTGTTGCCGCCCTCGGCTGCGGCATCGGTATGGGTACCGGTATCGGCGGTGCCTGTTCCGGTATCGCCCGTAACCCGGAAGCTTCCGGAAAGATCACCGTTACCATGATTATCGGTCTGGCTCTGATCGAGTCGCTGACCATTTACGGTCTGGTTATCTCCCTGATCCTGCTGTTCGCCAACCCGCTGCTTGGCTAAGCCGGGTACATAGTTTCCTTGCTTTTGGGGCCGCGGGTGCATAACCCGCGGCCCTTTTCCCGTTTGGGGCGCCGGAAAAATAATTAACCGGTCCGGATCCCGAGCCTGCCATTCCGGCGCCGCCGGCCGAAATAGCCGGGTTATTGCTTTACATTGGCCTTCAGGAAAGTAGAATCATTCTTATGGCTGAAGAAATTATCATCAACCCCCGCCGGGAGAAGGGTGAGCCGATCTTGCCCGCCGCCGGGCTGTTCTGCGTTAATCCCGGCGAGGCGCGATATCTTGGCGCCGGGCTCGCGAAGCTGGGTGCCGCCCGTCATTTTCTGTTTAACAGCAATCTTCTGGTTCTCCCTGGAAATTCGGGATCGGGTGGGGTATTCCTGGCCGGACCGGCGGTTGGGGCGCCCATGGCGGCGCTGACCCTCGAAAAGCTCATTGCCTTAGGGGCCGAAAGGATTATCGTTTGCGGCTGGTGCGGTTCCTTGAGTCCGGAGCTGCGCACCGGCGATATTCTCCTGCCCACCTGGGGGTTTTCCGAGGAAGGAACCTCCGGCCACTACCCCATTCAGGGAAGGCCGGCCAGCAGCGAACCCCTGCGCGACGATTTGGCCCGCTATTTCCGGGCGGCGGGACTAGCCTGTCGGGAAGGCCCTGTCTGGACCACTGACGCGCCTTATCGTGAAACCCGGGGCAAGGTGAGCGAATACGCCGGAAAATCGATTCTCGGCGTCGATATGGAGTTTAGTGCCATGGCTGCCGTGGCGACCTACCGGAGCATCGATCTGGCGGCCGTCTTCCTGGTCTCCGATCAACTCTGGCAACGGAGCTGGCGGCCTGGCTATAAAAGCAAAGTGTTTCTCGCCAAAACCCGGCAGGTCTTTACCGGTTTGCTGGCAAAAATTATCGATAACGGTAACGATCATGGCCGATAAGGTATTTATCCAAAGCCTCGGTTGTCCCAAGAATCTGGTCGATTCGGAGGTGATGAGCGGCTGTCTGCGGCAGGCGGGATATCAGCTGGTCGAGGAGCCGGCCGAGGCGGGGATCATTCTGGTTAATACCTGCGGATTCATTCAGCCGGCGGTGGAAGAGGGCATCGAGGTAATCCTTGATCTGGCCCGAACCAAAAAGGCTAATCCCTCCATCAAGCTGGTGGTCGCCGGCTGCATGGTCCAGCGTTACGGCGCTGAACTCCGCCGGGAACTGCCGGAGGTCGATCTCTTTCTGGGGGTCGACCAGATTGAAACGGTGGTGACCGCGCTGGAAAAGCTCACCGTTTCCGCCTCCTTTAAGCTTGACCCGAGCGTACCCGATTACCTGATGAACTGTGATACGCCGCGGGTTCTTTCGACCCCGCCGTTTCGGGCCTACCTCAAGGCGACCGAGGGCTGCTCGAATCGTTGTTCATACTGCCTGATCCCCAGCCTGCGCGGTCCCCTGCGCAGCCGTCCCCTTGACGATCTGATCAGGGAGGCGCGGCGGCTCGAACAGGCCGGAGTCAAGGAGTTGACCCTGATCGCCCAGGACCTGACCGCCTATGGCCTCGATCTTGGTAGCGGTCGGGAGAGGCTGAACGACCTGCTCGCGGCACTCCTGGCCAAGACGAAAATTCCCTGGCTCAGAATGCTCTACCTCTATCCGATGCGTTTGGACCAGGCAATTCTCGAACTGGTTGCCGCCAATGAGCGGATCCTGCCCTATTTCGATATTCCCCTGCAGCATATCAGCAATCGGGTTCTGAAGGCGATGAATCGTCCCTATGACCGGACGGGCGTCGAGAGACTGTTGGCTTCCATCAGGGAACAGCTGCCGACCGCGGCGATTCGCACAACCTTCCTGGTCGGTTTTCCCGGGGAGCGCGAGGAGGATATTGAGGAGCTGGCCGAATTCATGGCGGCGCAGAGGTTAAATCACGTCGGAGTATTTACCTATTGCAACGAGGAGGGGTGTGAAGCCGCGAAACTGCCGGACCACTGTCCGGAAGAGCTTAAGGCGGCGCGGAAGGAGCGCTTGATGGCCTTGCAGGCCGGAATCTCCCTTGAGCTGAACGGCCGGCTGGTCGGGACCACCCAGCCCGTGCTGATGGAGGGGGTGAGCCGGGAAAGCGACCTGCTACTGGAGGGGCGAACCCGTTTTCAGGCCCCGGAGATTGACGGTTGTGTCTATATAACCGCCGGCAACGGCCGCCCAGGCGACATTGTTGAGGTCGAAATCACCGAGGCCCATCCCTATGACCTGGTTGGAGAGATGGTCGAATCCTGACGCCGCCTCACTTGTTGATCTTTTCCTTTAAATCCTTACCTACCTTGAAAAAGGGCAGTTTTTTGGGGGGAACCTTGATGCTGGCCCCGGTTTTGGGATTGCGGCCGGTATATGCGTCATATTCCTTGACTACGAAGCTGCCGAAGCCGCGGATTTCGATACTGTCTCCGGAGGCCAGGGCCTCAACCATGGCGCCAAGGATAGTGTCGGTTATGGGACTTGCCTCGCGGAGCGGGATGTTCCCCTCCTCGGCCAATGCTTCGATCAACTGTGACTTGTTCATTTTTCCCTACCCTGTTAAACCCAGTGAAAAAAAATCAGCCCCGCCGGCTGCCAAGGAAGACGGGCAATAGCAATTGGCCACCCGGCGCCAGGCCGAGAGCCATCCGAAACATTAATATCGCCAAGATTCCAAGTGCTTGAAAAAATTAAAAATCTCCCAACAACAAATTTTTTCAAAAATAATTGGTATACTGTAACTATTCGAATGTAAAGACTTTTTTTACGTAAAGATCTTTTTCAGGTCGGAAGGGGCCAGTTTTCGGAACTTTCCCGGCCGCAGATCACCCAAAAACAGTTTTCCGTAGGCCGTCCGCCTTAGTTCGAGAACCGGGTGGCCGATGGCGGCGAACATCAAGCGAACCTGGCGTTTTCGCCCTTCATGGATCACGACCTCGATGGTGGTGGTGGCGGAATTTTTTTTAAGGACGCGAAGGCGGGCCGGCCAGGTTTTGCGGCCATCGAGGACGATACCGCCGGCCAGTTCGGCAAGTTTTTGCTTTGCCGGCCAACCCTTGACGGTCGCCTCATAGGTTTTCTTGATCTCGTGGCTGGGATGAAGGATCCGCTGGGCCAGATCCCCGTCGTTGGTCAATAATAACGCCCCTTCGCTATCGAGATCGAGCCGCCCCACCGGGAAGACCCGCTCTCTGACGCCTCTCAACAGGGAAGTGACGAGCGGTCGTCCCTGGGGATCGTTCATGGTCGTGACATAACCGCGGGGCTTGTTGAGAAGATAAGAGACCGGCGCGGGGTTGGGCAGCGGTTGGTCGTCAAATTTGATCGTCTGTCGATCCGGGTCGACTTTGGTGCCGAGTTGGGTAATAACCCGGCCGTCGACCTTGACCCGGCCGGCCAGGATCAGCTGCTCGGCCCGTCGGCGGGAGCAGATCCCGGCCCCGGCCAGGATTTTTTGCAGTCGTTCTTCCATGTAAAGTGATCCGGTGTGATGGCGTCGCAAGAACCCCGAGCCGTTCAGGGGATCCAGCGGGCCGGGAGGATACGGCCGATCTTTGCGTCAACCTTGATTCGGGTTGCCTCGTCGACCTCAAGTATCTGGGGATACCAGGGTTTCATCCGGCAATCGAAGACGATGGGCGGGGTTAGGCCGGGGTGGAAACGGAAGAGGGTGGTTGAAGCCGCATGGATATCGGCGGCCGGCTCGAATCTGGTGAAAAAGGACCAGAGAAACTCCTGGAGGCTTGCGGTCGCGGCCCGGCTGTCATCGACCAGGAGGACCACCGGCCAATCGGCCAGGGGTTTATGGGCGGCGATTTTTTTGGGAAGATCCGGGTCCAGTTGATAACCGCTGCCCTGGACCACCAGGGTGCCGGGCAGATAGACCCGAGGGTTCGTGCAGCCGGGGGGCAGCCGGCCGGTAAAATTTTGCGGCAAGATTCTTCTGGGCTCTTCCCCGAGTCCCATCAGCATCGCCTTTGAGCCTTTGTTTACCGAAGGGCCGGTATAATCCAAGGTGTCCTGGGAAACATTGGCAAAGACGAAAAGATCCGCCTGC
This sequence comes from Desulfobulbales bacterium, assembly GCA_029210665.1. GTDB lineage: Bacteria > Desulfobacterota > Desulfobulbia > Desulfobulbales > JAGXFP01 > JAGXFP01. Next base: position 10,301 of record JARGFN010000020.1, on the reverse strand, counting down.
CAGTCGATGCGTTCGAGGACATGGACCCAGAGCTTCTTGAAATCGCTGACGTCGATGTCGCCGTCGGTAACGATTAAAAATTTACTGAGCGAGAGCTGCCCTTCGCCGAGAATCCGTAAACCGCCGGCAAAGGCCTCCCGCGGGTAGCGGTTGGTCACCCTGGCCGCGGCCAGGCAGTGAAAACCGGTCTCGCCGAAGGTTTTTAACTGCTTGACGCCGCTCATCACCAGGGGGAAAAGGGGCGACAGGAGATCCTGAAGAAAGTCGCCGATAAAGAAATCCTCCTGCCGTGGTCGGCCGACCACGGTGGCGGGGTAGATCGCGTCGCGGCGATGATACAGACGCTCGACATGGAAAACCGGATAGTCGTGTTTGAGGGAATTGTAGCCGTAGTGGTCGCCGAAGGGACCTTCCGGGCGGCGCTGGCGGGGAGGGACATATCCCTTGGCGGCAAATTCGGCGAAGGCGGCCAGCTTATGGCCCCCCAGGGGGTCCTTGGCCAGGGGAAATTTACCGCCCATCAGCAGGGAGGCGATCATCAGTTCCGGAATGTTTTCGGGCAGGGGGGCAATGGCCGCCAGCATCAGGGCGGGGGGGCCGCCGATAAACAGGGAAAGGGGCAGGTTTTCGCCTCTCCGTTCCGCTTCGTGGTAGTGGAAGCCGCCGCCCTTATGAATCTGCCAGTGGATGCCGGTGGTGTTGTCGTCATAGCGCTGGATTCGGTACATGCCGAGATTGTGGCCCCGGCCGCCGGGGTGCTCGGTGTAGACCAGGGGCAGGGTCACGAAGGGGCCGCCGTCGGATTGCCATGAGGTGAGCATCGGCAACTCGCTAAGGCGCGGCGGGATCATGCACTCCTCCAGAATCGGGGCGTTGTGCACGGTTTTGGCGCCGATTTTCGCGGTCTGGGCCAAAAGGCCCTTCATCGACCAGAGTTTACCCAGGGTCGGGGTCAGTTCCTCCGCCGCCCTGACCAGCTCGGCGACATAATCGAGGGGGCGGCGCCCGAAGGCCAGCTCCAGGCGCCGGCTTGAGCCGAAAAGATTGGTCACCACCGGAAAGCGGCTCCCCTTGACGTTGGTAAAGAGAAGGGCCGGACCGCCCAGGCTGATGACGCGGCGGTGGATTTCGGCGATTTCGAGATAGGGATCTACCTCGGCGGCAATTTCGATGAGTTCGCCGTTGTTGCGCAGCACGGCGATAAAATCGCGGAGGTCCTTGATCACTTTGCTTCCCATGGGTTATTCGCTATTCGTTGCGGCCCGATAACGGGGCGTAACGGCGATTTCGGAACGGGGGTTAGTCAGCCTCGCCCAGAAAGAAACGGTGATACTCTTCTTTGCTCAGATGTTTTTTCATTAACCCCGTAAAAAGGTCGACGATGCCTTCGATTTCATGGTTCTCTAGCCGGGGGACAAGGGTTTGCAGCATCGGCCGGCCGGCGATTTTCTCTAGAAAAACGGCCAGTGAGGTTTCGTCGGTGGCCCGGTCAAAGCCGAAAACCATGGAACCGGACCGGCCGGCGACCGGCTGCGAATTTTTCTGTTCGGCCATGGGCTGCATTTCCGAGGTGAAAGTGTTTTTTCCGACGTCGATTATCGATAAAGCGGCGTGAAAGAGAAAGGCTAGGTCAGCCGCCAGAAAAGCTTGCGGGTGCGGGGGCCGTCGAACTCGCAAAAATAGATCTTCTGCCAGGTTCCGAGCCGCAAGCGCCCCTGTTCGACAATAACCGTTACCGAACTGCCCATCAGTGACGCCATGAGATGGGCCGGGGAGTTGCCTTCCAGATGTTCATACGGATAATCCATCGGGATAATCCGCGGCAAAACGGCCAGGATATCGGCCCGGACAGCCGGGTCCGCCCCTTCGTTAATGGTCAGGCCGGCGGTGGTATGGGGGTTGAAGACGAAACATAGCGCGTCGCGCCGGCCGGGAACGGCGATTGCCTTGCCGAGCCGGTCGGTAATGTCGATAAACTCCAGCCGTTTCGAGGTTGAAAGGGCAAACTCGCCGCCGCTCATCTTTTCACCCGCCAAAAAAATCGCTGCTCTGGGAAAAATACTCCCTTCCCGGCTCCCTGCCATGCGGATTGCCGCCTAAACTGCCTGATTAAACATGACGATCCGCTAAAAAGAAAAACATTTAGTTGTTTTGGATCGATTATCAAAGGAGAATACTGAATTCAGGAGTCGGATGCCAGGAGAAAAGGATTAAATCACTTAGTATTATCAATATCGCTGCCGCCACATCGTTATCGAACGCGCACGGATTCAGCTAATAAGATTGGCGATGGAATTTCGGTAGCTTCCCTCTATTTCCTTGATTTGGCGGGTCAGCTCCCGGTTAACCGGGACCGCAACGCCCAGGGCGGCGCCTTTGCGGATCAAGGCGCCGTTAATGGCGTCGATCTCGGTGGCCCTTTTATGCCTGACATCCTGGAGCATAGAGGAAGTGTTGGTCGCCGTGGCCCGGCAAACCTCGACAGCCGCCTTTAACGGATCGCCGGCCAGAACAATGTTGCTTTTCTCGGCAACCTGCTGCCCCTCGCGAATCGCCGCTCGCATCATCGCAAGGGCATCGGGTATTTCGAGCAGGGCGCCGTTGGGACAGTCGTGGATGACGGTCAGGGCGTTGATGCCGATATTGATCAGCAGTTTGGCCCAGACCTCGTTAAGAATCTCATCGACCAGTTCGGTTTCGATCCCGGCCCTTGTCAGCACCCGGGCGGCCCGGACCAGTTTTTCCCGGGTCTGATCCGGCGGGGCGGCGAGTTGCGGCGCCGCCCCGATGCGGGTCAGCCCTTGCCCCCTGTGGATAACATGGCCGGGGCCGACCAGGGTGGCGCCGTGGGAGGTGACCCCCACCGCCCAGGCGGTATCGGCGGGTAATTCAGCTAACAGGGGGAGGTGGCCGATGCCGTTCTGGAGGGCGAGTAGCAGCGAGTCCCGGTTGCACAGCAACCGGGCGTTCCGCAGGGCCGCTTGAAAACCAACTGATTTGACGCAGAGAATTACCAGTTCGGCCGGGCCGAGCCGCTGGGGATCGGCGGTGACGTTGACCCGGCCGACCCGGCTCCGGCCGGGTTCTTCAAGAAGCAACCCCTGCCGGTTCAGCAGGGCTGCCCGCTCCCGGCGGTGATCCAACACCGCCACTTCGTTTTCCTCACAGAGCGAAACGGCCAGCAAACACCCCATGGCGCCGGGGCCGATGACGGCAATTTTCATTTTTACGACCGGGAATAGGCTGATCTCTTGCGGTTTAAATGCACCGGACTATCGACTGCCGGCCGGCTGGCTCGTTTCGGCTTCTCTCATCCCGCGCCCGAAAGCGGCTCTCCTGGCTTCGGATTTGCCCTTAACGCCGGTGGAAAAAATAAGCTCTTCAAAGGTCCGGTCCAACTCCTTGCTGTGAAATCTGCGGAAGACGTTGGCGTCCAGCAGGGTGATCCGTTCGCCGACTTCGACCTCGACGGCGGGCACGGTTGCCCAGATTTGGTTTTCGCCCCTGTCGAGCAGGATGAAGACAAAACTGCCGGAATCTAGAACTTCGAGGACCTTGCCCTCTATGGAGACCGCCTTGGGCTCGGGCGGCGCAACCGCTGCCTGATTCTGTTGGTCGGCGCCGCCGGACGGTTGCGTCTTTTCCGCGTCCCGGCCCCTTTCGTCCCGGCTGCAGCCCGCCAGGATGAAAACCAGGCCGATCAGGACCAGCAAGGGGATAAATTTGGCCAGCCTTGAACTCATTACTATTCTCCTCGGGATGGTGCTTCGCTGAAATAAAAAAAAGCAGACTAATCAATTTGGGGATAATTGAATAGTAAATTTTTGCCTTTTACCCCGATCCGGACCAGGCCGCCTTTGGTCAGGGCGCCGAACAGAATCTCTTCGGCCAGCCTGTCGCCGATTTCCTGCATGATCAGGCGCCGCAACGGTCTTGCCCCGTAAGCCGGATCGTATCCTTTGCCGGCCAGCCATTCCCGGGCGGCCGGGGTCAGTTCGATGCGGACTTTTTTCTCGGCTAGCTGTTCCTGGAGTTCATTGATCATCTTGTCGACTACCATGATCATGACTTTCCGGTCGAGGGCGTTGAAGGTAATGGTCGCGTCCAGTCGGTTGCGAAACTCCGGCGAAAACATCGACTTGATCGCCTTTTGCTCCTTGCCGCGGTTGTCGGCCGTGAAACCGATTCCCCGCTCGCTCATCTCCCGAGCCCCGACATTGGTGGTCATGGCCAGGATTACGTTGCGAAAATCGGCCTTGCGACCGTTGTTGTCGGTCAGGGTGGAGTGGTCCATGATCTGCAGGAGAATGGAGAAGATGTCGGGATGGGCCTTTTCGATTTCATCGAGCAGCAGTACGCAGTAAGGATGTTTGCGCACCGCCTCGGTCAGCAGGCCGCCCTGGTCGAAACCTACATAGCCGGGCGGGGCGCCGATCAGGCGCGCCACCGCGTGTTTTTCCATATACTCGCTCATGTCAAAGCGCTCGAAGTGGATGCCGAGCACGTTTGAGAGCTGGCGGGCGACCTCGGTCTTGCCGACCCCGGTCGGACCGGCAAACAGGAAGGATCCGGTGGGCTTGTCGTTTTGTTTCAGCCCGGCCCGGGACCTCTTGACCGCGGTAACCAGGGTGCCGATTGCCTGATCCTGTCCGTAGATCACGGCCTTGAGCGACCCGTCGAGATTCCGCAGCTGTTCGATATCGGAACCCTTGACCCGGCGGGCCGGCGACCTGGTCATCCTGGAGACCACCCCTTCGACATCGCGCACGGTGATCATCGGACTCTTTCGATGCGGGTTGGCTAGCCGGAAGGCGGCGCCGACCTCGTCCATGACGTCGATGGCCTTGTCCGGCAGAAAGCGGTCGGTGATGTAACGGGCCGCCAACTCGGAGGCCGCCTTCAGGGCCGGGGCCGAATAGTGGACGCCGTGATGCTCCTCGTAGCGAGATTTAAGCCCCTTGAGAATGGCGTAGGTTTCCTGTTCGGAAGGCTCGGCGATATCTATTTTCTGGAAGCGGCGGACCAGGGCCCGGTCCTTTTCGATATGATTTTTGAACTCCTCATAGGTTGTCGAACCGATACAGCGCAGGGAGCCGGCCTGCAGGGCCGGTTTGAGCAGGTTGGAGGCATCCATGCTGCTGCCGCTGGTGGCGCCGGCCCCGACGATAATGTGGATTTCGTCGATGAAGAGGATGATATTCGGCTTTTCCTCGACCCCCGCGATCACCGCCTTCATCCGTTTCTCGAAATCGCCCCGGTATTTGGTCCCGGCCATCAGGCCGCCGAGATCGAGGAGGCGGATTTCGACATCGGCCAGCATCTCCGGCACCTTCTTTTCGTGAATCCGCAGGGCCAGCCCCTCGGCAATGGCGGTCTTGCCGACCCCCGGCTCGCCGACCAGGAGTGGGTTGTTTTTGCGGCGCCGGCAGAGGATCTGCATAATCCTTTCCAGCTCACCGGAACGGCCGATCAGCGGATCGATCAGCCCTTTCGCGGCCCGTTCGGCAAAATTGATCGTGAATCTGTCAAAATCCGACATCGGGGCGGGCTCCCGGCCCCGCTCGCCCTCAATCTCGATATTGCCGAGACCGGGGGCGGGATATTCGCTGGAGATATGTTCGACCACGGTCAAGCGCCGCAAACCTTCCGATTTCAGGAAGTAGACGGCATGGGATTCCGGCTCGGCGAAAATCGCGACCAGCACGTCGGATGAATCCACCTCCTTTTTTCCGCAGCTCTGGACATGGGAGATGGCCCGCTGCAAGACCCGATTAAAACCGATGGACTGGATCGGGTCCTCGGCCGGTTCCTCCTTGGCGGTACTCATATTGGTCGCGAAGAACTTTTCGAGCTTCTCCTTCAGGCCGGCGGGATCGCCCCCGCAGTCGGTAATGATGGAGAGCGCCATGTCTTCATGGAGAAGGGCATAGAGGATATGCTCCACCGTCACGTGTTCATGCTTTCGCTTCTTGGCTTCGTGAATGGCTCTGAACAACGCCATTTCGAGATCATGGTTAATCATCTTTCATCTTCCCGATTCAGGCCTCCTCAATGGAACACTTGAGGGGGTGGTCGTTCTTGTGGGCCAGGTCATGGACGATGGCCACCTTGGTTTCGGCCACGTCCCTGGTGAAAATCCCCGCCACCCCTTTGCCGTCCCGGTGGACCTGCAACATTATTCTGGCCGCCTCCTGAGTGTCCTTGTAAAAAACAACCTCCAGGATCATGATGACAAAATCCATCGTGGTATAATCGTCATTGAGGAGCAGCACCTTGTACATCGGCGGCTCCTCGGTCTTCCGCCGAGTGTCGGTGATGACCAGGCCTTCGTGTTCGCTACGGCTGTTGCCCATCTTTCAATTGCCTGAGTGGTTCATGTTATTTTCCCGCGGCGGTAAGCCGCCACGGACATAAAGTTTCCATCAATGCACGGTTTGTCAATCCCGAAAGCGGGCGGCAGAGCCCCCGCTTGAGCCCGCCTTGCTCAGCGGCAGCGGCACGCAAGGCGGGGCGAAAGACGGATACCTCGTTACCTGGCCCGGCCGGGAGCCAGCAACCTGAAAAACATATTTTCCAGAACTATCTTTTCCGGCAGCCCGGAACTTTTCAAACGGTATTCGGCCTCAAGCAGCTCGGACAATTTTTTGATCAGCGAGGGCGTCTGGAATTTTTCCACCTTGCGAAACATCATATACAGGGCGTAAGGGTGCCCCGGCAGCTCCTTGGGCCAGTCGGGCTGTTCCTCTTTGAGACGGTCCAGATACCCGCCCTTGAAGGCCGGAAAGGAAAGGCCCGGCGCATAGGATGGATTGTCGAGATCGCGCAACGAACTGACGAGGAGCATTTTCTTGAGATGATTGCGCAGGGCGGCGACAATAACCAGGGGGTGAAGGCCGCTTTCGAGGAGACGGCCGGTAATGGCGAGTGTTTTGGGAAGATCGCGATCCGAAAAGGCTTCGGAGAGTTCATAGACCGCCTCCTCCCTGGTCCGGCCGATCACCTGATTGAGGTCATCGATGGTGATCCGCTCCCGCTCGTCGACATAGAGGGCGAGTTTTTCACTCTCCAGGGCGGCGGCGACCGGATGGAAACCTACCCTGTCCAGAAAGGTCGCCAGGACGCGCGGTTCGATTTTCTTGTCGAACCCGGCCAAAGTAGTGCGGATGATCTCGGTCAGCACTTCGTTCCGGGAGTCGGCCGCCGCCTTGTTGGTGCCGCTGTCGACCGACAGGTCGACGACAGAACCGTGCTCGGCGATATACTTATAGAACTTCTTGCGCTTGTCGGCGGCGTCGGCAACCAGGACAAGGATATTACCGCTCGGCAACCCCTCATCGAAAGCGCGGGCGTAAAGCTCGGTGATGTCCAGATCGCCCCCGGTCCCGCTTGTTGCCACGGCCGGCTCTTTTTTTTCCAGAACCTCAACGGCCCAGCGCAAATTTTCCTGGGGCCGCGGGAAACCCAGCTTGTTCTTCCAGGCGGCGCCGGGCAGTTCCTCGAGATCGGCCGGCGTCATCCCGCCGATCTCGAGAACCTGGCCGAGATAGCGGCCGGCCGCTTCCAAGTCGTTATCCCGATAGTGCTTGACCGCTTTTTCCCAGAGGGATTTGGCGACCACCCTGGAATGGAGGAGGCGGGAATCCATGACCCTGATCACCCGCCGGCCGCCGAACAGGCTATAGGTACGAAGCTGATTAAGGGTTTGGCCCGGTTCCTCCCGGTCGCCATCGATCAGGACCAAGCCGCCGGCCCGTTGCTTTTCATCGGGCAGCAACCGCTCGACAATCTGGTCGGCGGCCTGCCGGCAGAGATAGCGTTCGCCGAAGATCAGGTAGACCTGGGTGGAGTCGCCCTTAGCGATTGTCCGCAGTAAATCCGGAAGCTGTTGACGTTTGTAGGTGGCCATATTTTGTCAATTTACACGGTTTGGATTTTTTTAAAACGGTTAAAAATAGCTGAAATTGTTATGGTGTAAACAGATATAATTGAAGAGTGCCAGACGGGCCGACTTTCGCCCGGAAAATCAACCTGTAATCCTGAAACCGTGCGCCTTCGAAAACGACGGGTTGGATGTAAGGCGGCGACGATGTTGATTATTCCGGCGGGAGATCAACGAGTTGCCGAGCCGGCAGCCGGCACGGATTCAGATATAACCTCATGATATTGATATGACTGACGAAAATCCTGCTCGCAAAGAGAGAAAACTCGGGGTGCTGGTCGGCGGTTCCGGGCTGATCGGCGGCGCCTTGATGCACTATTTCAAGACCCGGGTCGGAGAAGAAATCGACCTTCTCGCCCCGAACAGCAAAAAACTAAGTCTCCGGGAGCCGGACGATATCAGGCGATATTTCCGGCGCAACCGCCCGGATTTCATCATCAACACCGCTATCGCCGCCATCGACAGCGATGCCCAGCTGGCCTACGAGGTCAACTATCTGGGCGCGATAAACCTGGCCCGGGTCGCGGTGACCCTCGGCATTCCCTATATCCACTTCAGCTCGGCGGCGATCATGCCGAATGGCGAAAACCTCGACGAGGAAGACGTACTGCCGCTGACCGCCGGCCTGTCGAATTATGCCAAATCGAAGCTGCTGGCCGAAGAGACCCTGAAACATATGCACCGGACCGGCGGGCTTGACTATACCTCGATCCGCCTCGGGGTGGTTTACGGCAAGCATGACCACAAGATCCAGGGTTTCCAGCGCCTGTTCTTTTCGATCATGAACCGCTCGATGCTGCTGATGCTGACCCGAAAGGGGGTGCGCCACTCCTATACCCACGCCAAGAAACTGCCGCCCTTTGTCCACCATGTTCTCGACAATCGCGCCGAATTCAGCGGCCGGACCTATAATTTCGTCGATCCGGAACCGGTGGAACTGGCCGGGGTGATCCTGGCCATCAAGCGTTATCTGGGCCTTCACATTCCCAAGGAGATCTATCTGCCCTATCCCCTGGCCAAACTCGGCCAGCAAATCCTGAAAGAGGTCGTGAGGGTATTCAGCCGGGTCGGGGTAGAGGCGAGAATGCCCGGCGAATTGATGTTTCTCGAAAATTTTTACAAGACCCAGACCCTGTCCCCCCGTCGCCTGCAAAATTCCAGCTATCGGAATCCCGCGGAGGAGCAAGTGACGGTTTACTCGAAAATACCGGACTTGATCCAATACTATATGGCTCGCTGGGAGCACCTGAATCTGATCTCATCCTATAATGCCTGCAGTTACGACCCTTCCCGCAAGGTCGGGGTCTTCATCGACAATCCCGCCCACCTGCTGGAAAACATCAAGAAGGACAGCATGGAAAGATTCGCCGGCCTGGAGGATTAAGCGATGCCTCTTTTTGGTGCGCATATGTCGATCAGCGGCGGCCTGCACCTGGCCTTCGCGCGATTGGCAAGGGTGGACGGCGAGGCCTTGCAGATCTTTACCGCCAACCAGAGACAGTGGCGCGTTAAAGAGCCAACCCCGGAAGAAGTCGGGCTGTTCAAGGAAACGCGGGCGGCGGCGGGCAGCCCGCCGGTGGCCTCCCACGACTCCTATCTGATCAACCTCGCCTCGCCGAAGGCGGAAACCGAAAAAAAATCGCTCGGCGCCCTGGCCGGGGAACTGCGGCGCTGTGCGGCCCTGGAAATAGAATATCTGATCATGCACCCCGGCTCCCATCTCGGCGCGGGGATCGAGGCGGGGATCGAACGGTTTACCGCCAATCTGGACCTGGCCGTCGAGGAAGCCGACAGCGGCGGACGGGTGATGATTCTCCTCGAAATTACCGCCGGTCAGGGCACCAACCTGGGCTCTTCTTTTGGAGAACTGGCGGGGGTCATCGCCCGATCGAGATATCCCCAGGGGCTGGGGGTCTGCTTCGACACCTGCCACGCCTTCGCCGCCGGCTACGATCTCAGAACCCCGGAGACCTATCGCCGGACCATGGCCGAGTTCGACGCTGAAATCGGCCTCGACCGCCTCCGGTTCTTCCACCTCAACGACGCCACCAAGGAACTGGGCAGCCGGATCGACCGCCACACCCACATCGGCAAGGGGTGGATCGGCACGGCCGGTTTCCGCAACCTGGTCAACGACCCGCGTTTCGCCAGGCACCCGATGGTCCTCGAAACCCCCAAATCGGAAGACCTGCACGAAGACCGGGAAAACCTGGCGGTCCTGCGAGACTTGCTGGAATAGTTATCGGGCGGACCGCAGGGCGGCGGGGAATGATGGAGACCCAGGGCAGAACAATTATTTGATGCAATAACAAACTGATAAAGCTGAGTTGAGCAGCTTGTCCGCTCGTATGAAACTTATGTC
>JARGFN010000202.1 GCA_029210665.1 Desulfobulbales bacterium | reverse complement strand
GAAGGAGAGCAGCATGCCCAGACCGATACAGATGAAGCCCGCGATGCCGGCCACCCCGAAGCCGGGGATCACGAAGATCTCAAAGCCCAGGAGGACCAGGCCCAGGACGATCAAAATCAGTTCGGTATGATTGGCCAGCCCGACGATATACTGGTTGCCTAGAACCAGGGCCAGGCTGATGATGCCCACCAGGCCGGGCAAGCCGAAACCGGGCGCCTTGTATTCCGCGTAAAGGGCGGCAAAGCCGATCAGCATCAGGATCGGGGCAATCGAGGCGAGAAGGCGGCCCAGGGCTTCGGACCAGCTCGGTTCAAGGCGGACCAGTCGATAGTCGCTGAACCCGAACCGCTCCAGCATTGCGGGGATCGAGGCGACGGTCATTTCGGAGAATCCGAGGTCGCGTGCCTCGGTATCGTCCATGGTCAGAAGTTCGTCCTTGGCCACCACCACTTTCCGGGAGATGATCTTTTGCCGTTCCGTCTCGCTCATGGCCTCAAGGTCGTCGGTGTTAAGGTAGAAGGTTCGCGCCGCTGTTTTTACCTCATGGATTTCCAGGCGGGCGCTGACCATGGCCTCGGCCAGGGCGACCGGATAGTCGTTGCGCCGGGCCAGGGCCCGGAATTTGGCCCGGAGCGGCGACTGGAACTTTTCGCCGAGCATGGTCGGACCTTCCTGGGTAAAACTGATCGGCGCGCAGTCGCCGATCGTGGTATTGGGTCGCATTACCAGAGTGTTGCAGGAGAGGGCGATCAGGGCGCCGGCCGAGATCGCCTTGTCCTTGACGAAACCGATGGTCCGGTGCTCCTCGATACCGGTCATGGTCTCGATGATTTTCAGGGCCGAGTCGACCCGGCCGCCGAAGGTATCGAGTTCCAGAACGATTAACGAGCCGGGCTCCTCCGCCGCTTCCCGCACCGCCCGCTCAAGATAGGCGGTCATGGCCGGTTCCACCTCTCCCTCAACCTCGATTACATAAACGCTCTTCGGGGTTTGCTCTTCGGCAATGACCGGCGGCGGAGTTAGAAGTGCTGCCGCCAGCAAAACCGCCAGGAAAAATGCAGCGCATAGTCCGGCGGCGAACCGTAAACCCGGAGCCGGCCCGGATTTTTCTGCTGCGAATGTTTTGTGGATTCTTTGCATTAGCGACAATTATAACAGATTTTGCGTCATTCTTAAGCAAGAAATGCAGGCTAGGTTTAGAGCGGCAACCCACCTTCCCGGCTCGGCCTTTTGGTGAAGAGCAGCAGCTTTCGTGGGACTGCGCTGAAGGGCAAAACGGTTTCGATGGTCTCGGTCAGCCGGAAGGGGCTGGCGGGCGAAAGCTGTTGCCATTCGGCGATCTCCGCCGCCGCCTTGCGGCCCTTCATGCAGATCACCCGGCCGGCCGGGGCGGAAAAAGGGGCGGCCAGTTCGAGAAAGAGGTGCACCGAGGCGAAGGCGCGGCTGGTGATGATCGGCATGGCGTTCTGTAAACCGGCAAGGGCCGGGTTGTCTCTTTCGAGGCGGCTTTCCAGAACGGTAACCCCCTTTAATTTCAGGGTCCGGATCACCTGGCGCATAAAACCGGCGCGTTTCCGGCGCGGTTCCACCAGGATGACCGGCAGTTCCGGGCAGGCGATCTTGAGGACCAGACCCGGGAAGCCGGCCCCGCTACCGATATCCATCAGTCCCGGTTCCGGACAGCCCTGGACGAGGGGCAGCAGGGTCAGGGAGTCGAAAAAATGAATTTCGATCAGGGTTTCCGGGGGCGCTTTGGCCACCAGGTTGATTCGCCTGTTCCATTTTTGCAGTTCGGCGAGATAGGCGCGGAGTTGCTCGATTGCTGGCTCGGCAAGTTCGAGGCCGAGCCCGGCCAGGCCCCGGTGGAAAAGCTCACTCTGGTTCATCGGTCCTGATTGCCGCCGAACGGGCGTGGCCGGTCAATCCTTCCAGGTTGGCCAGGCGTTGGATATGTTCGCTGTCGGCCCGCAGGGCCTCGCGGGAATAGGAGATCAGACTGGTTTTCTTGACGAAGGTCTCGACCCCCAGGGCCGAGGAAAAACGGGCCGTGCCCATGGTGGGCAGGACGTGGTTGGGTCCGGCCAGGTAATCGCCGGTCGATTCCGGCACGTTGTTGCCGGCGAAGATGGCCCCGGCGTGCCGGATCCTCTTGACCTGATCGAGGGGATTCTCGATCATCAGTTCGAGATGCTCGGCGGCGAGCCGGTTGGCGATGTCGATCGCCTGGTCCAGGGAATCGGCGATCAGGACCACTCCCCGTTCCGTTAAAGAGCGGCGGGCGATCTCAACCCGGCTCAGTTCCGGCAGCTGTCTTGCCAGCTCTTTAATCACCCCCTCGGCGGTTTCGGCGCTGGTGGCGACCAGGATGGCCAGGGCCTGGGGATCGTGTTCGGCCTGGGCCAGCATATCGGCCGCCGCGTAGGCCGGGGTGGCGGTATGGTCGGCGATGATCAGCACCTCGCTGGGGCCGGCGATCATGTCGATCCGGACCCGGCCGGAGACCTGCTGCTTGGCCTCGGCGACGAACTGGTTGCCGGGGCCGACGATTACATCGACCCGGGGAATCAAATCGGTGCCGTAGGCCAGGGCGGCAATAGCCCAGGCGCTGCCCACCTTGTAGATTTCATCGATGCCGATCTTGCCGGCGGCGACCAGCAGGGCGGGATTCACCCGGCCCTCGCTGTTGGCGGGGGTGACCATTACCCTTCTTGCCACACCGGCAATCCCGGCCGGGATGCCGTTCATCAGGACCGAGGAGACCAGGGGGGTTTTACCGCCCTGGCCGCCGGGCACGTAAAGGCCGGCCGAATCGACCGGATTGACCAGGCGGCCGGTGACGATGCCGTGGTCGCCGGTGACGGTCCAGGATTCCTCCTTTTCATGTTCATGGAAAGTCCGGATCCTCTCGATGGCCAGATCCAGGGTCGCACTAAGCGCTTCGTCGACTTCCCGGAAGGCCTGCTCGATTTCGGCTTCGGTCACCTTGAGCTGTTCGGCGGTGATTCCGGGTGAATCAAATTTGCGGGTATATTCGAGGAGGGCCGCGTCGCCGCGTTTTCTGACATCCCGGATGATCTCGGCGACAATCTCCCGGCAGCTGCTGTCGCTGGCCTGGAAACGGTCCTGGAGATCGGCTATTTTTTCGAGCCCGGCCGGGGAAGAGGCGGATAACGGTTTAATAATCATGGTCGATCCTTGGCATGTTGCGGACAAAATCG
>JARGFN010000019.1:4793-23890 GCA_029210665.1 Desulfobulbales bacterium | reverse complement strand
GAAATCTGGTGCTGAGATTATCCCGGTAATCCTGGGCCTCTTCCTGGAGCTTCAGATAATGATGGGAGTTCTCTTCCATCTGCCCCTTGACTTGCAGTAACTGGATCTGTAACTGGTCAATGGCGTTGGCGGAGTTGGCCTGATTTTTCTGGAGGGCCTCAACGGTATTCTTGTTGGCCCGATTGGTGGTCTCTTCATGGAGGTCTTCAAAATTTCTTTCGAGACTGTGCATCTTGTTGTTCACTGTTCTAAGGCGCAGTTCCAGGGATTTCATATCCTGCTGGGTGGCGATGCACTGCGTGAGAAGAGGAGAGATGAGCAGGCAGAAGATCAGGAGACGGTGTTTTATAATATATTTCATGCGTATATTTCCCATTTATTTTGCCGGTCCCGCCGGCAGGCAGGCCAAGGCGGTGGGGGTTCGAAAAATCGCGAGACCGGTCGGCAGCTTTGTTTTACCTGTTGTTTTGCCGTTGCCAGAATCGGTCTGATCTTGCTTTTTTGCGATGCCGGCAATATTTGCGAAACCTTGGTGCATATCATCCATCAAAATATAGCCTTAAAAGGACAATTTGCCAGAAGAAAACGAAATTGGGGCAAGTTTATTTGTTGGCCCGGCGATCTTTAATGAGGCTGTCAATAGTCGGGTCTGGGGGACCACTGGGGCATCGACTCATTGCCCTCCCAGTCGAAAAGCACCCGGAAACCGGAACCGTTCCGGTAGATGGCGCAGATCTTCCGGTCATCGTCCAGCGTTCTTGAAAAAGCCAGTTGCCGCCCGTCCGGAGACCAGCTGGGGGACTCATGATCTCCCAGGGTCCGGGTAAGCCTGGTCGGCCGGCCTCCCTCGGCCGGAATCAAAAAAATATGATAGCGGTTCTCGTAGTAACCGGAGTAGGCGATCTGATCTCCCTTCGGCGACCAGGCCGGAGTGGAATTGTAATTACCCAGGTAAGTCAATCGTCTGACTGAGTTATTCTTAATATCCATTACGTAGATCTGGGGAGTTCCGCTTCGGTCGGAAACAAAGGCGAGCTTCCTGCCGTCCGGCGACCAGCTCGGCGAAACATTGATGCCCGCGTTTCTGGTCAACTGGCGGATCATTTCCCCGTCCCGGCCTATCAGGAAAAGATCGGGACTGCCTCCGGAGCTGAGGGTTATGGCCATGGCCTCGCCGTCCGGGGTCCAGGCCGGCGCCATGTTCAAACCCTCCCGCCGGGAGATTGGCGTGGTTGTCTTGTCCTGGGCCAGTTCGGTCAGGTACAGGTTGGGGTTGCCGCTGTGATATGACGTGTAGGAAAGAAAGCGACCGTCGGGGGTGAAGCGCGGCGAGACGGCAATCTTGTGGTGCTTGGTTACCCGTCGCAATTCATCGCCGAAGATATCGGTCAGATAAATCTCCTTGACGCCGTTCTTTTCGGCGACAAAAGATATTTTCGTCAGGCTGACGCCGGCTTCGCCGGTCATGGTCTTGATTATTTCATCAGCGAACTTGAGAAGCATTATCCGGTTTTTCCCGGCCTCGCCCCGATAGCGGCGCCCCAGGATCATGCGGCCGATCGAGTTGTCCAGGAGTCTGATCTCCATGGTAACCTTGTCGTCGATTTCGGCATAGCTGCCGACCACGGTGAAGTCGGCTCCTGCCGCAAGCCAATCTTCCTGCCGGCCGCCGCCGTAGGATTGCGGTGGAATTACCGAAATAAAGCCGTGGAACTCCAGGGCCCCGGCGATAATCTCCGCCATCTCGATGCCGGGCCGGGAGGTCTCGCCGGTCCGGCTCTCGATAAAATAGGGGACGGCTACCGGTACCTTGCGCAGTTCGGCCGAGGAAATATCGATATCAATCCGGGCCTCGCCGGGGGTGGCCACAATAAGAGGGGAGAGCAGGGCGGTAAAGAGGAGCGCGATAAATTGTTTCATGTCGGAAAAGAGATGTCTCTTGAGATTGCCGGGATTGGGATGGCGGAAGGCGATCAGATTAAACCACCCGGGGAAAATGTCACTACAATTTCCTCGCTTTTTTCGTGAAAATCAAGGGGAAACGGCGGCAGGGGGTGGGCACTGGCAATGGCCTTTTCGGCGTATTTGTCAAAGCGGGCGTTTCCCGATCTCTTTTCGAAGTAACTGCTGGTGACGGTGCCGTCCCGATTGACATTCATAACGATAACGGCGCGCAGACTTTCATCCCACTCCTGAAGTTCCGGCAGTTGCCAGTGGGGGGATATGTGACTGAAAAGCCTGGCCTTGTAACGGCCCAGTGCTTCAAGTTCTTGCGGACTCGGGCCGCTTTTGCCGGTATCGCCGGCGGTCGATTCGGCATGGTTCCGGCTGCCGTAATCCGAGGTCCGGTAAAGTTCGGCAATCCGGGCCGCACCCGCCGTTTTCGCTTCGGCAAGAGTCTGCTCGGCCTGTTCCGCCGCCTTTTCGGCCCGGTCCCGCATGAATTCCATCTTTAATTGGTCAATCTGCCGGCGGCGCAGCTCTTCGTCCAGCTTCCGGGCCTCCTTCTCCTTCAGCTCTTCGACAAGGCGCTGGCGGACCGGGGCGAGGGAAACCGCCTCTTTTTTAACCGGCGGTGCCACCGCGATCTCTTCTTTAACCGGTTTGACCACAGCCTTCTTCCGGGTCGGGGCGGTCACCTTGACCACGACCGGGGCCGGAGGAGCGGCTTCCAACGGGGCCCTATAGAGGTTGACCGTATACACCTCGGGAATTTTCGGAGTTCCAACACCCATGAGGAAAGGTGTGACGATGGAGAAAAGCAGAACCGCGAGGTGGAATGCCACAGTCAGGACCAGCGGGATTTTCCGGTACCGGTCCGCGCGAATATCACGGCAGAAGCCGGTAAAACCCTGAGAAACGGTGCGGCTGTTTCCCGGGGTCGGCGGATCTCTGAAAAACGTGACCAGGTCGCTGAAGAATTCTTGAAACCCCGATCTCATTTTTCCGCTTTGTCATAGGGGAGGGGGTTGGTAATCATCCCCAGTTTATCGAAGCCGGAGTCTTTGAGGTCGGCCATTATACCAACCACCTGGCCGTAGGGCACGTTCTTGTCGGCATTCAGGAATACCGGCCGGTCCTTGCCGCCATCTACCGCCAGTTTTTCCAGTTTCTGACGGAGCAGGCGGCGGTTTACCTCGATCCGATCAATAGTTATCGCCCCTTCCCGATCGAGGGAGATCATTATCGGTTTCTCCTTCTGGGGCAAGGGTTTCGCGGTAGTTTCCGGCAAATCGACATCGACTCCCTGACTCATCATCGGCGCCGTGATCATAAAGATGATCAGCAGGACCAGCATAACGTCGACCAGCGGGGTGACGTTGATGTCGGCAACCAGCCTGCCTTTTCCGTTTCGAGGAGTAAAGCCCATAGAAATTAACCAGTTAAGTGCGGGGTTATGATCTTTACGCCCTGGAGATGAGATCGCGTTCGATCAGGTTCATGAAGTCGGCGGAAAAGGATTGCATCTCGCTTTCCATTTCGGCAACCCGGTTGGAAAAGTAGTTGTAAAAGATGACGGCCGGGATGGCGACCGCCAGACCGGCGGCGGTGGCCACCAGGGCCTCGGATATGCCCGGCGCCACCACGGCAAGGGAGGCGGAGCCGCTCTTGCCGATTTCGTGAAACGAGGCCATGATCCCCCAGACCGTTCCAAACAGGCCGATAAACGGGGTGGCGCTGCCCGTGGTGGCCAGGAAGGCGAGATTGCGGCTCAGTTCGTTGACCGTTGTGGTCTCGGCTTTTTGCAGACAGCGTTTGAGGTTGTCGACCCCGGCCATCCGCATGGCCAGGGATTTCTCATCGGATTCGTGGGGCTTGCTTTTGATAATCTTCTGAAGCTCCTTGTAGCCTGATTTGAAGATGGCATACTCCGGGCAGGCAAGGGATGGATCGATCGATTGATTCACTTCGCTCAGGCTTTTGCAATTCCAGAAGCTCTTTAGAAAATCGGCGCTGTTCCGGGCGGTGTTTTTAAAACGCAGGTACCTGTTGAAAATGATGTACCACGAGCCGAGCGAAAAAAACAGCAGGAGGAGCATCACAAATTTAACCACTGCCCCCGCATGCCAGAACATCGCGAAAAGACTTAGATTGTCCACTTTATTTCTACCTCGAAAGAGAGTTTTTCAAACTGAATTGAAGGCCTCGGGCAACTGCAAAATATCTGGGTACGTGTAATGATTTTTGGTTAAGATGTCAATGCAGACCTCTTCGGAACAGGGCCCGGCCGGATAAAATATTCAGCCGGTAAGCGTCCGCCGGCCACCGCGCGGTCTATGGATTATCGCGGTTATTGTTTTGACATCCATATCCAAAGAGGGTAATTTTTACCGTTTATTTCGATGGGCAGCTCATTTCCGAATAAATGGTTTTCGACCATGCGGATTCGTTTGCGGCAAGGCAAAGACAAAAAGGTAAACTTAATGAAAACAATCAACATTGGACTTATCGGATTCGGGACGGTCGGCAGCGGCACCGCCGAGGTGTTGCACGAACAGGCCGCACGCCTGGAAAAAAGAACCGGTCATCTTATCCGTCTTAAAACCGTCGCCGACTTAAATGTCGATGCGATTCCGGCCCATTTCGGCGCGGTCAAGCTTACCAAGGATGTCGAGGATATCTTCGGAGATCCGGAAATCGACATCGTCATCGAATTGATCGGCGGCATCGAACCCGCTAAGACCTTTATCCTGAAGGCCATTGCCGGCGGCAAACATGTGGTTACCGCCAATAAGGCCCTGATCTCCCAGCACGGCATGGAGATCTTCAACGCCGCCGCCGCAATGGGGGTGGAAGTCGGTTTCGAGGCCAGCGTCGGCGGCGGTATTCCGGTGATCAAGGCCCTTAAGGAAGGGCTGGTCGCCAACAACATCGTGTCGATCATGGGGATCATGAACGGCACCGCCAATTATATCCTGAATAAAATGACCGACGAAGGCGCGCCGTTTAAGGAGGTCCTGGCCGAGGCCCAGGCGATAGGCTATGCCGAGGCCGACCCGACCTATGATGTGGAGGGGATCGATACCGCCCACAAGCTGGTGATCCTGATGACCATGGCCTACGGCATGCATGTCAAGCTGGCGGATATCAGCACCGAGGGCATCGCCTCTATCGAGCCGATCGATATCGAATTCGCCCGGGAGTTCGGCTACCGGATCAAACTGCTGGCGATCAGCATCAACCATGGCGATCACGTCGAGGCGAGGGTCCATCCGACCATGGTGCCGGAACGGCATATGCTGGCCAATATCGGCGGCGCTTACAACGGCATCCATTTCACCGGCGATATGGTCGGCAATGTCCTGCTCTACGGACTCGGCGCCGGCAAGATGCCCACCGGCAGCGCCGTGGCCGCCGACGTGGTCGATATCGCCAGGAATATCGTCCACGGTTCGGTTAACCGGGTGCCGAGCCTCTCCTATCGGCCCGAGAATATCGTGCCCGGCCGGATCACTCCGATGGAAGAGTTGCGCTGTCCCTACTATTTCAGAATCTCGGCCGTCGATGAACCGGGGGTCCTTTCCACCCTGGCCGGGATTCTCGGTAAAAACCGGATCAGTATCGAGTCGGTGATCCAGAAAGGCCGCGAGGAGGGTGGTACGGTGCCGGTGGTGATCCTCACCTATGAGGCCGCCGAGTCGTCGGTCCGAAAGGCGCTTGCCGAAATCGACAGCCTCGATATCTGCCCCGCGAAAACCGTCAAGATCAGAATCCTTCAGGACCGGGATAATGGCGAAGACTAAAGCTAAGTTGAGCAGCTCGCCTGCTTTTATGCCCTTTGGGGTGCAAACGAAACTCATGCCTTGTGGGTATAAGATTGTAATTTTGATCGGCGACGGCATGGGCGACTTGCCCATTGCCGAACTGGGCGGCCTTACCCCCCTGGAGTATGTCGATACCCCGGCCATGGATTTTGTCGCGGCGAACGGCGAACTGGCCATGCTTAAGACCATCCCGGACGGCTTTCCGCCCGGCAGCGATGTGGCGAATCTGTCGCTGTTCGGCTATCGGCCCGAGGAATTTTATACCGGCCGTTCCCCGCTGGAAGCGGCCAGCATGGGAGTCGAATTGGGCCGGCGGGACACGGCCTTCCGGTGCAATCTGGTCACCCTCGACCGGGCCGCCGACGGCCGGGTCATCATGGTCGATTACAGCGGCGGCCATATTTCCACCCCGGAAGCCCGGGAGCTGATCGATTCGCTGGCGGAAGCGCTTAATGACGACAATCTCCGGTTTCATTCCGGGGTGAGTTATCGGCATCTGCTGGTCGTCAAGGACGGTCCCGAGAATTACGAGGCGCCGCCGCCCCATGACTTCACCGGGCAAGACGTTACCGGTCCGTGGAACGACATGCTGAAGACGCCCTTGCTCGGGAAAACCATCCGCAAGGCCTGCGGTATTCTGGTTTCTCACGAGGTTAACCGCCAACGTCTGGCCGACGGCAAAAAACCCGCCAACGCCATCTGGCTTTGGGGACAGGGCCGGGCGCCGGTAATGCCGACTCTATCGGCAAAGTACGGCATCGAGGGCAGTCTGATCTCCGCCGTTGACCTGCTCAAGGGGATCGGCGTTTATGCGGGTTTGCGGATCGTGAATGTCGAGGGGGCCACCGGCTATCTCGATACCGATTACGCGGGTAAGGTAGCAGCCGCCCTGCGTGGAGTTGTCGACGGCGATCTGGTCGTGGTCCATGTGGAGGCGCCGGACGAGGCCGGCCATCAGGGTTCAAGGGACGATAAACTTAAGGCCATCGCCGATTTCGATGCCAAGGTCGTCAAGCCGGTTCTGGAGGGGTTGCGAAAGGGACCGCCTTTCCGGCTGGTGGTGGCAATGGATCATTTTACCCCTTTAAGTACCATGACCCATGAATCAATGCCGGTACCGGTCGCGATCTACGATTCTGAACGGCGTGAGCCGGCTTCCGGTTTGGCCTATACCGAACGAAACGGCCTTAAAACCGGGGTGTTTTATGCCGACGGCCAGGCTTTTTTTAACCGATTGATGCGGGGCGGCTGAATAATGGGAAAAGCGGTCGACGAGGTCATGGGGGATTATATTCATCGCACCGAGCGCCGGGTCCTGTACGCGGACACTGATTCGGGCGGGGTGGTCTATTACGGCAATTACCTGCATTTTTTCGAGGCGGGGCGGACCGAGATTCTCCGCGCCAATGGGGCCTCGTATCGCGAGCTGGAGGAGAACGGCTACATCCTGCCGGTGGTGGAATGTCACATTCGCTACAAGGCCTCGGCCCGCTATGACGATTTGTTGCTCGTCGAAACCTCGGTCCACGATGTCAGAAAGATGTCCTGCCGATTCAATCACCGGCTCAGCCGGGTGGACGATCAGCGGCTGCTGGTCAAGGGATATACCGTGCATGCCTGTGTCGATCCTCAGGGCAAGCTGACCCCTTTCCCCGATTATTTCCGGGAAAAATTACGGCTGATCGCCGGTGAGTAGCGCTTGGGAACCATCGTGCTGCTATTGTGAGTTTTTTTAACAATTTCAGCAAGTTCAGGCAGAGGGTTTGCCCGGATGGAATACAGTTTTATTGATAAAGTGTATTGACAAATTCAACCTGTAAGCTATAATATCCAGTTCGCGATGCGGGGTGGAGCAGTTCGGTAGCTCGTCGGGCTCATAACCCGAAGGTCGTCGGTTCAAATCCGGCCCCCGCTACCATGATATTCTCAAGGGTTTCAGGCTTAGGTCTGGAACCCTTTTTTTATTGGGGAGATCAACCCGGTAAAGCCGGCACCAGACCGGCCAGGCGTATTCTGCCGGAAGCCCCCCCGTCATCCGGGTGCTCCGGTTCGCTTATCCGGCCGCCGCTTTATGTAAAGGACCAGAGGCGGCGCCGGTCCCGCCACTTTTTGCGAAGTTACCACCTTGCCCTCCGCGGATAAGAATTTGAAAATGGCGGCGGTTCCGGTTTACCCTGTGATAAGGGAGTCGGCAAACCCAGGGATCCTCGTTGCAGGTTCCAGATATTAACTGCGGAAATCTCTCGGGGTGGCGGGATGAGTTACCGGTTGTTGATCTATTCAATCTTTTTTGGCGGGATGGTTTTGCTGCTTTTCCCCGGCGCCGTTATTTCCGATGAGCTGTTTTTGAAAAACAACGATCGCCTGACCGGGCTCATCGTCGAAATGGCCGGAGAAAAACTGACTTTTGAAACTTCCTACGGCGGAAAAATCGTTGTTATCCGCGAAGAGATAAGCGGGTTGAAATCGTCGGGGGTGCTGGTCTTTACGCTTGCCGACGGCACTGTTATCGAAGGCGTCGCCCAGCCGACCGTGGAGGAAGGCCGGATAGGGATCAGATCGGCCGGGACCGCCGAAATCACCTTCCATGATTTCAACACGGTCAAGGGCATCGCATCGCCCGGCAAGAAGGACGATAGATATTTTAAGGGGCGGTTGAACGCGGCCGCTTACCTTGCCGACGGCAATCGCAATGCCAAAACCCATCATTTTGAGAGCGAAATTGTCGGCCGGGCCGAAAAGAACCGGCTGACGGTGGGCGGTTCCTATGATGCCGCCTCCGATCAGGGCCGTAGAACCGAGGAGAACGGCAAGGGACACCTGAAATACGACTATTTCCTGGGCGATAAATGGTATCTTTACGCGAATGGCGCGGCAGCCAAGGACCGTTTCAGGGATCTGAATCTGCGGACCTTTGTCGGCTTCGGCGCCGGTCGCCAGATCTGGGAGTCGGCAACAAGGAACCTGTCTTTCGAGGCGGGGCTGGGTTATACCGATGTGGATTACGAGTCGGCGCCGGATGAGCATTATCCGTCAGCCCGGTGGGCAGCCGGTTATGACCGGCAGTTGTTCGACACGGCGGCCCGGTTTTTCCATAAGCATGAGTTGCTGATCGGTCTGGAAGATTTTGAAGATCTCATTCTTCAGGCCAAAACCGGGCTCGGTCTGCCCCTGTACAGGAATTTTAACGCCGCGATTCAGGTCGATGTCGAATGGGACAATCGCCCGGCGGCGGGCACGGAACGAACCGACACCCATTACCGGGTCGGGATCGACTATACCTGGTAGGGTGCAGGCAGGGAGCAGGTTGGCCGGCCGGTTATCGCTTACGAACCGGAATGGGAAAAAATTGATCGCCCGGCTCTGGGCGAAGCGCTTGGCCGCTTGGCGGTTTCGCGGCTTAGCGAATGCAATGAGACTATGAAATACCCCGAGACGAACGGCGGTGCTTAACTCGTTGATTGATCGTCGGCCTTATCGGCCGGTTCCGATGCTTTCTCGGCTCCTTTTTCCAGCATCTGCAAGCTGAAGGGCTTGCTGGCCTCACCGAAGTAAAGCGACCGGTGCGGGAAGGGGATTTCGATATCGTTTTCGTTGAAGGCGAGTTTGATTCTGCGCAGGAACTCGCGGCCCACCTGCCACTGCTGGATCGGCTTGGTCTTGAGCCTGCCCTTGATGACCACGGCGGAATCGCCGAATTTGTCCACTCCGAAGATTTCCGCATCCTCCAGCAGCATCTTGCCGTATTTCTCGTCCGCCCGCATCCGGTCGGCAACCTCCCGGATGACTTCGGTAACGCGGTCGGTATTTTCCTTGTAGGCTACTCCGATATCGAAGACGTAGGCCGACCATTCGTTGGTCATATTGCTCAGGGTGGTGATTGTTCCGTTCGGGAAGACATGGACCACGCCGCCAAGATCGCGGAGCACGGTGGTCCGGAAGTTGATCTTGTCGACCAGGCCGCCGGTGCCGTTGATGATCGCCACGTCGCCGACCCGGATCTGGTTCTCCAGGATAATGAAAAAGCCGGCAATGATATCGCGAACCAGGTTCTGGGCGCCGAAGCCGATGGCCAGACCCAGGATCCCGGCACTGGCTAGAATCGGGCCGATTTCAATGCCTAATTCCTTCAGAATGATCAGGCTGGCGGTCAGCCAAAGGGCCAGGAGGGCGCCCTGTTTTATCAGGCGGACCAGGGTCTCGACCCTTTTCTCCGATTCCGAGGGGGGTTCTCCCTCTTGCTCGCTCTTGATGATCAGACTTTTTTTGATGCGTTCGAGAAACTTGTTCACCAGCTTTACCGCCAGCCAGGCGAAAACAAGGATCAAAGTGATGCGCAGCCCGAACTTAATCACGGTATCCCAGGTGAAATCGGGGAAAAAACTCAGAATCATGTCCATTGGGAATACCTCGGGTCGTTTTTTTTTCGAGCCGGAAGAAAATCCCCGCCCGTCGTTCTTACAAAGGATGCAAGCTTTGCCCCTCTCATGTCAAGCGTAAATCCGGGAAGGGCCTTGGTAATCAGGGACTGGGTGTTGTCAATCCCGGGGTTTGTCTTTTTTGCCGGTCAGGTCGGGGAACTTCTGTTGGAGGGGAGGGGAGGTTCTTTCTTCGCCGCAATCACAGCCGCAGCCGCACCCCCTGGACCGGCCGGACAGGGTCCGGTAGATGGTCCGCCCGCAATAGAGGGCGGCGCCTGCGATAATCAGCCAGAGAATGATGTTTTCAAGCATGGCGGTTTTCCTCGTTGTTTATGGGGCCGGCGGTTGTGCCGGAAGGTCGTCCGGACATGCCACCTCTATTTCGCATTCGCCGTCCGCGGCGTCGTCCCGGCTGAAACCGGTAAACGGTTCATCGTAGCCGGAGGTTCCGGTATAAGGGTCGGATTCCTTCGCCAGACAGATTCGGTTTATATAGTCGACAATGGCCCGCTCCCCCTTGAGCAGAGTGGGGCCGTTCTCCATCCCGGTCAGCAGGACAGGGATGTTCTTGATATCGAGGAGCGCAAGGAGCAGCCGATTGATGGCGGGGCTGTAATCAGGAAAATAGTCAAGCCCGGTCAGGGCGAGGGATTCGATCCGGTCGATCGGATTGAAGTTGATTTCGCAGGAATTGTCATCCTGAATGGCGTCCAGCACATTCTGGCAATGGGGGCAGTCCGAAGAGAAAAAGAGATACAGTTGCTCGGTCGGGTAGTCGGGGCTTTTTGCCGCGAAAGTCCCGGCGGCAAGACTTTGCGACTGGATCATGATCCGCGAAGCGCCGAAGTTCAGGGCGGCGAAAACGGCCAGTACCGAAAGAAAGACCGGCAGACCGATCAGCAGCTGGTTTTTGCCGCGGATAATGTTCAGCAGGACGACCACGCTCAGGACGAGCAGACAGTAGGCGCAGATGGTCTGGGCGACGAAGAGCTGATAGCCGAGCAGTACCCCCTCGCCGGCCAACCCAGCCAGGAGCAGGAGATCGAGCAGGTCAAAAACCCCTTCATACCTGCGGCCGGAACGGCGGGCGGCCGTGAAAACCGCGATAAAATAGAGGAGGCCGGCCAGATTGAAGTAAATGGGGGGGGCGAGGGTGAGGTTCTCGACGATCTTGCAGCCCTGGTTCAGGCAGAAGGCCTCACCCCTGAAAAGAATGGTCGCGATCTGAACGGCGATAAGGCCGCTGCCGAGAAGGGCGGTCCATTTGATTAATCGGGATCTCGTGTCGTTCATCGGCAGCCTTTTCTTGGTGAGTTTAGCAAGCCTGAATCCATTGCCGACATTATAATCATATGTGGCGGGGAGGGGAAGGTCTACCGGCAGGAATTGAGCAGATCTTTCAATGCCCGGAAGGATTGGGCGTTGTAGATCGCCTGCCTGATATTCGAACTGCCCGGCAGTCCCTTGAAGTAGCGGCCGGCCTGATTTTTGGTCCGGGCCAGGACCCTCTCGGGCGGATAGTACTCCTCGATCAGTTCCAGATGACGGTACAGGGCCGGAACAATTCCGGCGGCGTTGGCCGGCCGACTCTCCGGCCTGAAGACAAAAGGGTTGCCGAGCGCCCCCCGGCCGATCATCACCGCGTCGCAGCCGGTTTCCGCCATCATTGCCAGGCCTTCCCGGTAGCTTGAAATGTCGCCGTTACCGATCACCGGGATTGCAACCGCCTGTTTGACCGCTTTGATCACGGCGCGGTCAACCGTGCCGCCGAAGCCGTCGGTCCAGGTTCTGGCATGGATCGCCACTGCCGTGGCTCCGGCTTCCTCGGCCATTTTGGCAAAAGCCGGGGCGGTTATTTGGTCGTGGGACCAGCCGCTTCTGATCTTGACCGTGACCGGCAGGGTGGTCTTGGCGCAGACCCGGCGGATTACTTCCCCGGCCAGCTGCGGCTCCTTCATCAGGGCGGCCCCGGCCCCCTTTTTGATCACCTTCCTGACCGGACAGCCCATGTTGATGTCGATCAAATCGATCGGATAATCGGAGAGGATGGCGGCGGCCTCGCCCATGGTTTCCGGTTCGCTGCCGAAGAGCTGAATGCAGACCGGCCGTTCCGCCGCGACGGTTTTGAGCATATTGAAGGTGTTTTGCTGCCGGTAGACGAGCCCGTGGCAGCTGATCATCTCGGAATAGCAAAGGGCGGCGCCGTATTCCCGGCAGAGCAGACGGAAGGGCAGGTCGCTGTAACCGGCCAGGGGGGCCAGGATGAAGGGGTTGTCCAGTATGACGTTGCCGATCCGCATTTCAGTAGGGTTGATCCATCCCATTGGCCGAACCGAGCGCGGGGGGTGCGGCAAGGTCCGTTAAGCCAAGAGTCCTTCGACGGTTTTTACTATATTATCGACGGTGAAGCCGAACAGTTTGAACAGTTCGCCGGCCGGGGCGGATTCGCCGAAACGGTCGAGGCCGATGATTTTTCCGTTACTGCCGACATACTTGTACCAGCCGGCGCTGATCCCGGCTTCGACCGCGACCCGGGCGGTAATGTTGTCCGGCAGGACCGACTGGCGGTAGCTTTCGGTCTGGGCCTCGAAAACGTCCGCCGAGACCATGGAGACCACCCGGATCTTCGTGCCTTTGCCGGCAAGCTCCTTGGCCGCGTTGACGGCCAGCTCGACCTCCGAACCGGTGGCGATGATAATGGCATCGGGAGTGGCGCAGCCGCAGTCGTGGAGGATATAGCCGCCCCTGGCGACATTGGCCAGCTGCTCGGAGTTTCGCGCCATATGCGGCAGACCCTGCCGGGAGAGGAGCAGGGCCGTGGGCCCGGTCCGGTACTCGACCGCGTGTTTCCAGGCCGCGGCGGTCTCGACTGCGTCGCAGGGGCGCCAGACGCTCATGTTGGGGATCATCCGCAGCGTTGCCGCCTGCTCGACCGGCTGATGGGTGGGGCCGTCCTCGCCGAGGCCGATGGAGTCGTGGGTGAAGACGTAAATGGACTGTTGTTTCATCAGGGCCGCCATCCGCAGGGCGTTTCTGGCGTAATCCGAGAAGATCAGGAAGGTCGAGGTGTATGGGATGAAGCCGCCGTGCAGGGCGATGCCGTTGGCGATTGCCGCCATGCCGAACTCGCGGACTCCGAAGTAGATATAGTTGCCGTCGGCTTCATTTTGGATACCCCTGCTGCCGTCCCAGATGGTTAGGTTAGAGCCGGCCAGGTCGGCGGAACCGCCGATCAGTTCGGGCAGCAGCGGCCCGTAACCGTTCAAACTGAGCTGGGAGGCCTTGCGGGTCGCGACCTTTGCGGCCTTCGCATCGGTCGCCTTGATGAACGCGCCGGCGCCTTCCCGCCAGCCGGTCGGCAGCTCGCCGGTCATCCTCCTGGTGAATTCGGCGGCCAGTTCGGGATGGGCCCGGCTGTACGCCGCGAATTTGCGGGTCCAGGCCTCTTCGATTGCCGCGCCCTTGTCCGTGGCATTCCAGCCGCGGTAGATTTCGGCGGGAATTATGAAGGGGGCATGGCTCCAGCCCAGGGCCGCCCTGGTCAGTTTGATCTCGTCGTCGCCAAGGGGGGCGCCGTGGCATACTTCCTTGCCCTGTTTGTTCGGGGCGCCGTAGCCGATAATAGTCTTGCAGCAGATCAGGCTGGGCTTGTCGGTGACCCGCCGGGCTTCGGCGATCGCCTTTTTTACCGCCTGGGCATCGTGGCCGTCGACATTCTCGATTACGTGCCAGCCGTAGGCGGAAAAGCGCTGCGGGGTATTGTCGGTGAACCAGCCGCCCACCTCGCCGTCGATGGAGATGTTGTTGTCGTCGTAGAAGGCGACCAGTTTACCGAGGCCGAGGGTGCCGGCCAGGGAGCAGACTTCGTGGGAGATCCCTTCCATCATGCAGCCATCGCCCATGAAGGCGTAGGTGTAATGATCGACGATTTCGTGGTCGGGCCGATTGAACCGGGCGGCCAGGGTCCGTTCCGAAATCGCCATGCCGACCGCGTTGGCGATCCCCTGGCCGAGGGGGCCGGTGGTGGTCTCCACTCCCGGCGTATAGCCGTATTCGGGATGGCCGGGGGTTTTGGAGTTGAGCTGGCGAAAATTCTTGAGGTCGTCGATGGTCAGATCGTAGCCGGTAAGGTGGAGCAGCGAGTAGATCAGCATCGAACCGTGCCCGTTGGACAGGATGAAGCGATCCCGGTCGAACCACTTGGGGTTGGCGGGATTATGCTTTAAAAAATCGTTCCAGAGTACTTCGGCAATGTCGGCCATGCCCAGCGGAGCGCCGGGGTGGCCCGAGTTGGCTTTCTGGACGGCGTCCATGCTCAGGGCTCTGATGGCGTTGGCGAGTTCTTTACGTGACGGCATATTGTTCCTCATTTTAAAAAATTTATTGCGGTAAGGGTTTCCGTTATCCGCAGGTAGATCTGTTCACCCAGCTCGTCGGCAATCGTGGTCAAAGCGGTTTTTTTATTGCCCTGGCTGCGGACCGCATTGCCGCCGGCCGGATAATCGGCCTGCCGGAGGGTTTCCTCGACCCGCCAGACCGTTTTGCCGGTTGATCGCTCGGTTAGCTGGTACGACGTTCTGATCTTGGCTTTCAGGGTCGAGGCTACATCGGTAATCGAGAAGGCCGTGGCCGGGTAATCCACCGACAGAATCGTGCCGGTCAGGATATAGTCGGCCTGGCTGCGGTCCCTGGTGATTCGTAGATGGCGGGACTGTTGAAGCCAGTCGGCCGTTTGCCGGAAGATCAAGTTTTCGAGACCCAATTCATTGGTCCGGTTCTCCCAGACCGTCATATAAACGACGGCGGCCGGTTCCCCACGTTCGATCTTGGCCAGGTAGGGGTTGTGATACCCGCAACCCTGCACGAGCAGAACAACGATAAAAATCCGGCTTAGCAAGGTGGCGATTTTTTTCACGAGACAACTATATTTACCAGTTTTTTCGGGACGACGATAACTTTCCTGACCGTTTTGCCTTCGCTGAATTTCAGGATATTCCGGTCGGCCATCGCCTTCTCCTGCAATTCTTCCGCGCCGATGTCCGGCGCAACCTGGAGACGGCTTCTGACCTTGCCGTTGACCTGGAGGACCACGGTTATTTCATCCTCTCTGGCCGCCTCTTCGTCGTAGCTGGGCCAGGATACCTCGTTTAAAGTAAGGTCATGGCCGATTTCCTGCCAGAGTTCCTCGCAGAGGTGCGGGGTCATCGGTGCGAGCAGGGCAAGGGCCGCCTCGACCGCTTCCCGAACCACGGCCGGTTCAACCGGTTCCTTGGCGCTTTCAGCGGTGGCCGAGAACAGCAGGTTGGTCAGCTCCATGACGGCGCTGATCGCGGTATTGAAATGGAAACGGGTCTCGATGTCGATTCCGACCTTGCGCATGGTCTGGTGGGTTTTGCGGTGCAGGATCCGGCCGCTGTCGTTCAATTGATCGGCAACGACCCCGGCCGCCGCGTTTTTAAGCATGTCCCGGTTGGCCATGACAAAGCGGAAGATCCGGAACAGAAAGCGCGAAGCGCCCTCCACGCCCTGATCGTTCCACTCCAGATCCTTTTCCGGCGGGGCGGCAAAAAGACTGAACAGCCGGACCGTATCGGCGCCGTATCGTTCGATCAGCTCGTTGGGGTCGACGACGTTGCCCTTCGATTTTGACATCTTGGCGCCGTCCTTGATCACCATGCCCTGGGTCAGCAGATTGGTGAAGGGCTCGTCAATGGTCAGATAACCGAGATCGCGCAGGGCCTTGGTGAAAAAGCGGGAGTAGAGGAGATGGAGAATGGCGTGTTCCACCCCGCCGATATACTGGTCGACCGGAAGCCAGTAATCGACCGCCTCTTTTTTGAGGGGGCCTTCGGTGAAATCGGGGCAGCAGTATCTGGCGAAGTACCAGGACGATTCGACAAAGGTGTCCATGGTGTCGGTTTCGCGACGGGCTTCGCCGCCGCAGGCGGGGCAGGATACCTTGTAGAAGTGCTCCAGGGTGTGGAGCGGCGATTTGCCGCTTCGGTCGATGGCCACGACTTTGGGCAGAACCACCGGCAGCTCTTCGACCGGGACCGGCCGGACTCCGCATTTTCGGCAGTGAATCATCGGGATCGGCGTACCCCAGAAACGCTGGCGGGAGATGCCCCAGTCGTGGAGGCGGAAGTTGACCTTGCCGCGGCCGATGCCCTTGCTTTCGGCGTGGGCGATGATCTTGCCCTTGGCTTCCTCGCTGTCTGCCCCGGAGAACTCACCTGATCCGGTCAGGACGCCCGGCTCGGTACAAGCCTCGGCCATCCCGGCCGGATCGATGGTTTGGCCGGCCGGTTGAATCACCACCTTGATCGGGATTTGGTACTTGCGGGCGAACTCGAAGTCGCGCTGATCGTGGGCTGGGACCGCCATGACCGCGCCGGTGCCGTATTCCATCAGGACAAAATTGGCCACGTAGATCGGCACCTTGTCGCCGTTGAACGGATTTACGCAGTAACGGCCGGTGAAGACCCCTTCCTTGTCGAGTTCATAATCGAGTTCCTGCTGCTGTTTGAGGGCGACGGTCCTGGCGACGAATTCGCGGATCCCGGCCTGCCGGTCGGTTCCGGCGGTCAGCTTCTCGACCAGGGGGTGTTCCGGGGCCAGCGACATGAAGGTTACCCCGAAGATGGTATCGGGGCGAGTAGTGAATATCGACAGAGTCATGTCGCTGCCCTCCAGGGGGAAATCGACCTCGACGCCGGTTGATTTACCGATCCAGTTGCGTTGCATGGTCAAAACCTTTTCCGGCCAGCCGGTGAGGTTGTCGCATTCGGCCAGAAGCTCTTCGGCGTAATCGGTGATCTTGAAAAACCAGCCGTTCATCTTGCGCAGCCGGACCGGGTGGTCGCAGCGCCAGCAGAGCCCTTCGATCACCTGTTCATTGGCCAGTACGGTCTGGCAGTCCTCGCACCAGTTGACGGTGGTGATCCTCTGGTAGACCAGGCCTTTATTGTAGAGCTCGATGAAAAACTGCTGTTCCCAACGGTAGTAGGCGGGATCGCAGGTGGCCAGCTCCCGGTCCCAGTCGTAACTGAATCCCATGCGCCGGAGTTGCGTTCGCATGTAATCGATGTTTTCGTAAGTCCACTTGGCGGGATGGGTATTGTTCTTGATCGCCGCGTTTTCGGCCGGCAGGCCGAAGGCATCCCAGCCCATCGGGTGAATGACGTTGAAGCCCTTCATCCTTTTATAGCGGGCCACCACGTCGCCGATCGTGTAATTGCGGACATGGCCCATATGGATCTTGCCGGACGGGTAGGGGAACATCTCCAGCAGATAATACTTGGGGCGGGAGGCGTCTTTCTCTGCCTTGAAGGTCTTCTCGGTTAGCCACCGTTCGCGCCATTTTTTTTCGATGGCGGCGAAATCGTATTTGATATTTTTCTGATCGGACATGTGATCCTTTAATATTTATGCTGTTTCGGGATAATCGTGGCGGGCCAGGTTTTCGAAAGTGGTGATCGAATCGATAAAGGTCAGGTGTACTGTGCCGGTCGGCCCGTTCCGCTGCTTGCCGACGATTAACTCGGCGATGCCCTTGTTGGGATTGTCCTCGGCCTTGTTATAGACCTCGTCCCGGTAGATGAAGCAGATAAGGTCGGCGTCCTGCTCGATGGCGCCGGATTCACGCAGATCGGAGAGCTGAGGGCGTTTGTTGGGCCGGCTTTCCAGGCCTCGATTCAGCTGGGAGAGAGCGATGACCGGAACGTGGAGCTCCTTGGCCATTGCCTTAAGGGATCGCGATATCTCGCTGATCTCCTGCTCACGCCTTTCGGCCGAGTCGCGGCCTCGCATCAGTTGCAGATAGTCGACCACGATCAGTCCGATATCGTGTTCGGTCTTAAGCCTCCGGGACTTGGCCCGGATTTCCAGGATCGAAATCGCCGGGGTGTCATCAATGAATATGGGACTTTCCGAAAGCATGCCGTGGGCCCGGGCCAGGTTGGGCCAGTCGTTGTCCCGGACCCGGCCGGTCCGCAATCTCTGGGAGTCGACCCGGCTGATTGAGCAGAGCATTCTCATGCCGAGCTGCTCCTTCGACATCTCCAGACTGAAAACTCCGACCGGGACCTTGTTCAGCATGGCCGAGTTCTGGACGATATTCATGGCCAGGGCGGTTTTACCCATACTGGGCCGGCCGGCCAGAATGATCAGGTCGGATGGCTGAAGTCCGGCGGTCATTTTGTCGAAGTCGATGAAACCGGAAGGCACCCCGGTAATCATTTCCCGCCTTTCCGAAAGTTTCTCGATCATCTTGAAGCTGTCGTTAATTACCGAACTGATCGGATAATAGGATTGACTGCTCTTGGCGCTGGATATTTCGAAGATGGTCTGCTCGGTCTCGTCGAGCAGGGCGTTAATATCGTCCTGCTGTTCATAGCAGCGGCCGGCAATTTCGGTGGAGGTGGTGATCAGCCGGCGGAGGATCGATTTATCCCTGACTATCTTGCTGTAATAGCCGATATTGGCCGCGACCGGGACAATGTCGGTAAGGGTGGCCAGGTAGGCGGGACCGCCGACCTTGTCGAGTTTTTTCTCGTTTTTGAGGACGTTGGTGACGGTGACCAGATCCTGGGGCTCGGATTTGTCGAAGAGTTTGATCATGGCCATGTAGATCAGGCCGTGTTCGGCGCGGTAAAAATCGTCGGGGACCAGGGTTTCCACCGCTTTCAGAATAGCACCCTGATGGAGGAGGATGGAACCGAGTACGCATTGCTCCGCCTCGATATTCTGGGGCGGCAGACGATGAATTGTTGATGATTGCTTTCTGGCCGATTCCATTGGCAGCTTGACGTTCTGGAAAGAGAAGAATTAGAAGAAGCCGGATAATCGTCAACTTATACCCACAGGGCATAAGTTTCGTTTAAGCAGGCGAGCTGCTCAACTCAGCTTTATA
>JARGFN010000019.1:0-4693 GCA_029210665.1 Desulfobulbales bacterium | reverse complement strand
AACTCAGCTTTATAAAAAATAAGGGCGTTCGTCCACAAATTTTATGGCCAGAATAACCTGTTAACGGAACTGCCCCGGCTACTTCCTGATGACGGAACCGGGGCAGTTTATAAAGCAGGGTAACGGTGTGCCGGCAGAGGGATTAAGCCTTCTCCTCCATAGCCGGCGGGGTTACCTGGACCTTGACCTCGGCGGTTACCTGGTAGGCGATCTTGACCTTGACCATGAACTCGCCCAGGGTCTTGATGGGGTCGTCGAGGATTATTTTTTTACGGTCGATAGCGAGACCCAGGGAAGCAAGTTTTTCGGCGATATCAACCGAGGTGACCGAGCCGAAGAGCTTGTCGTCCTCGCCGGCTCTCTGCTCGATTACGATGGTGGTGCCGTCGACTTTTTTGGCTATGTTTTCCGCCTCCGACCTTATGGCGGCCTTGCGGGTCTCAATTGCCGCCCTTTCTTTTTCGAGGACGGCCAGGTTGCCGGGGTTGGCCTGCACCGCGATACCTTGCGGAAGCAGATAGTTACGGCCGTAACCGGGCTTGACGCTTATCACATCGCCCTCTTCGCCGAGATTGTCGACAGTCCGTCTAAGAATTAATTCCATTTTTTTATTCCTCCTCACTGGTAAATAACGTGGTGAGCGTCATTCTTCCGATTTATCGTTGTCCGATTCGATTTGTTTTTTTCTGAAATCGACCCATACATCCGCCAAGCCCAAAACGGCGAGAAAAATTATCCCATACACCTGAAAGAAGATCAGGCTCAGGAACAGTATCCACAGGGGGGCGTTCCATCTGGTCAGCAGGCCGTTTATCACGGCCAACCCCTGAAAGAAATAGAGGGTGCCGGCAATCAGGATCAGGTTGAGTCCCGTGTCGTTCAGCAGACCGCCCGGCAACAGCAAAAAAATGCCGGCGGCTATAATTACCCCTACCATCCGTTCCGGCAGCCGCCATTCCGCAAAAGGGGGCCAGGAGGACAGGGCCGGGTCTTTTCTTTTCAACAGCCATTGGCCGGTGATCATGTTCAGGAAAACCACATTCAGCAGGGAGACCAATAACAACCCCGGCATGATCCGAGGAATCAGGTCACCAAGCCGTTCAATGGCGGTTTCGAAGGCCGCCGCGTGTTCGGCCGACAGCTCCGAACTGACGAGCACCGCCTCGCCGGCGGCGATAAGCCCCTGGTCAAGGCTGGTCAGAATATCCTGATAAAGACCGGCATGGTTGCTGATGCTGTACAGCAACGACCATGCCCACCAGCTTAACAGAAGGGCGATAAAGGCGCCGAGTCCCGTTCGTACCGGTCCGGTATTTGCCGCCATCCCGGCGGCCAGCATGTAGCCGGCCGGCATCATGGTAACCAGAAAGAAAAAGGCGGTGGCCGCTCCGGACGCGGTGGCGGCCAAGCCGGTAATCAGCAGGGCGGCGGCTAATGTGTTAACGCCGCGGCCTCGGCCCGGTTCGACCAGATAATAGAAGAGAGGCAGCGGAGTGAAAAGTTGCAGCCAGATGAATTCGATACTTACGATCGGCAGAATCCAGACTGTAAACGCTATCGCCACCCCCGCCGGATCTATTTTCAGACGGGAGATGATCCCGTCCCGGGAATCAGCCATGCAGTATCCGAACCGGTTTTCTCAATTGGTGTCTGTCCCTAACTCGCGGACACGCCCAACTAGAAGTTGCTGTCGCCGCTGTAGGGCAGCAACGCGATTTGTCGAGCCCTCTTGATGGCTTCGGTCATTTGGCGCTGGTGTTTGGCGCAATTGCCGTAAATTCTTCGCGGGATGATTTTGCCCCGTTCGGTGATGAAATTCTTCAGTGTTCTGGTTTCCTTGTAATCGATTACCAGACTATCGTCGGAACAGAAGCGACAGACTTTTTTGCGGGTAAATGTCCCTTTTTTATGGGCGGGTTTTCTCCCCCCTCTTTCGTTTTTGTTGCCAGCCATATCTTTGTACTCCGTCAAAATGATGGATTGTTGCGTTGATGGATTAAATACGAGCCGCTATTCGGCGGCGTGTCGAAAGCGATTTTACTTCTTGGTGATCAATCGACGGCGGTTTCGGATGTTCCCGCTTTCTCTTCATCTTTCACTTCGGTTTTCACTTCCTCTTCGGTTTTCACTTCGACAGTTTCCGGAGCGGATTCCGCCGCGTTTTCCGTCTCTTCGACGGCCTCATCTTCCGGCAGGGCGGCGAAGACATCCTGCAGTTTGACGGTGAGGTATTTCATGACTTTTTCATCGATCCGGAATACCCGTTCCATTTCGAAGACCCCGGCGGGGAGCCCGGCGTATTGCAGGTAGACGTAGTAGCCCTGGGTTTCCTTGTCGATCGGGTAGGCGGTTTTTCTGAGGCCCCAGTTGTCAATCTTGACAATGGAACCGTCGAATTGCTCAATGGTTGCGACGGCGCGGTCGATAATCGCCTGGTTTTCCGCGTCACCCAGGGATGGTTTCAGAATTACAATTGTTTCGTATCTTCGCATTTAAATCTCCTTATGGACTTAAAGATTGCGGCCCCCCAGCCCGCGGATCTGCGGGAAGGAGAGCAAGGAGTATCTTTCACCCCACCGTGGGGAGAAAAAGTAAGCTGTTCAGATAACACGGGAGGGTTTCGGTGTCAAACCTTTTATAGGGATGCCGGGCTTGCGTCGGAGCCCAAGTGATTACTCCTCTTTTTTTACCTGGATCCATAATTCCTGCATGGCAAGGATATCAAGTTCCTCAAGGGAGCCGTTTTTTTGGGCGGCAAGCTCGGACATCCGGGTGAAACGTCTGGTGAATTTTTCGGTCGAACGCTGGAGGATGGTTTCCGCTTCGAAGCCGGCCTTGCGGGAAACGTTGACCATGGTGAAGAGCAGGTCGCCGATTTCGTCCTCGATCCCTGGCCGGTTGCCCGAGGCGAGCGCTTCTTTCAATTCCTCGATCTCTTCATCGAGTTTCGCCAGCACCCCATCCATGTCGGGCCATTCGAAACCGCTGCTTATCGCCCGCCCTGAAACCCTTTGTGCCCTGAACAGGGCCGGAAGGGATCTGGGAAAGGAAAATATGTCTTTATGCCGCTGTCCGCTCTCTTCTTTTTCGCATTTTTTTATTTTGTTCCAGTTTCGGCGCAGCTCCTTTTCCGAATTAAACTTTTTATCCCCGAAAACATGAGGGTGGCGGCGGATCATTTTGGCCGAGATAGTTTCCAGAACCTCGGCAATGGTGAAAATATCCCGTTCTTCATAAAGTTTGCCGAGAAATATTATCTGGAACAGCATGTCGCCCAGTTCCTCTTTGATATGCCGATGGTCGTCATGGTCGAGGGCTTCGAAGAGTTCGTGCATTTCTTCGAGAAGATAAGGACGGAAGGATTCCACGGTCTGCTTTCTGTCCCACGGGCAACCGTCGGGCTGTCGGAGTTTGCCGATTATTTCCACTAGTTCATCGAATTTGGCGGAGCTCTTGCCCATCAATTTATCCCCTGAGATTGCGTGTCGTTGAAAATATTCCTTGAATCTAATTCAGGCGCCGTCAGGAAACGATAGTTTTTTCACGGAATAATTGCCATGATAAATAAAGTGGAATGAAATCATTGGCAGCGCCGAACTGAAAACGACCGGATTCCCAACGACAAATCAATTGGTTAAGCGGTGTGGTCCGGGGGGTCTCGCGACTTTTCGCGAGACGGACAAAAATAAAATAATCGCAATTTTCTGTTGAAAATTAATTCCTATCATCTATAAATCAGCTCCTGGCGCCTTACCGGCGGATTTTTTCGGCAGGCGCCGTAAAAAAAATAAAAATAAGTTGTTCAGAGAAACTTGACAGGCAATTAACACCTGACTTATATTGTAACTATAATAAATTAAAGTGGATTATTTTAAGGGACACACAAACCGGATTTTAAAGCAAATCCCGATAAGCGGGCTTTGATGCAACAAGGGAGTCATGGAAATGTCAAAAAAAATACTTCTTGAAAAACACAAGGATGTAGCCAGAATCGATCAGGAGTCGAAAAGAACTCATGGTTGGTACGTGCGGGTGAGATTTTTAGGTAAGACTCACTCGAAGTTCTTTTCCGACAAAAAGAACGGCGGTCGCTATTCGAGTTTGCTCGCCGCCCTGGCCTGGCGCGACAAGAAAGAGAAGGAACTCGGCAAGCAGCGGACCGACCGGCACATCGTTACGGTTAGTAACACCTCTACCGGCGTGGTCGGAGTTAGGCTGAACGAAAAACTCGGGCGTTACGAGGTCAGCTGGGTCAATAAGGACGGCAAACAGGGTAAGACCTCCGTCTCCGTCGCCAAGCACGGCAAGAAGAAGGCCTTTGAGAGGGCGTGTGAAATCCGGAAGAAGAAGGAAGCCATCCGTTTGGCCGCCTGATTGTTCCCGTCCAGCACAAAAATACACCACTTCTGGCAGCGCCCATCCGTCTCGGGGCTTTCTGCCGGACCGACAAGATCTTTTGTAGGTAGATCGCGGTTTGCCCGGGTTTTCCCCCGGGGCAAAATTGGAATCGTTCGCATGTACCCCCGATAGCTTTTCTGCTTGACTAGGATTGCTAATATCACTAGAATCCCGTGGCCATGATTTACCGGTCGGGATTCTTTTTTTATTTGGCCCCGCTGTTTTTTTACCGGCTATTTTAATAATTTATTTTAATGAACTTTTTTGAGGAGGGTTGTGATTATGAGCGTGTACG
>JARGFN010000201.1 GCA_029210665.1 Desulfobulbales bacterium | reverse complement strand
CCCGGCGCCGTAATAATAATCTTCGGTTCGACGCATGTTGAGCACGCACGAGGACAAGGCACTGATTTGATTGCGATTTGTTCAGGCCCTTACTTAATAGGGGGACGACTGCCCCTTATACTCTTCATAGAAAAGCTGGACCTTGCGGACATAATTTTCGGTTTCCTTGAAGCCGGGGACCCGGCCCAGTGCGGCGACCCTGGTGGGTCCGGCGTTATAGGCGGCCAGGGCCAGGTGCAGATTGCCGTTGAACAGGCCGAGCATTTTCCGCAGATAGCGGGTGCCGCCGTTGATGTTTTCCTGGGGGTCGAACGGATCGCTAACCTGCATATCACCGGCGGTTTCCGGCATTAATTGCATAAGGCCCTGGGCGCCTTTCCGGGAGACGGCCAGATAGTCGAAATTCGACTCGGCCCGAATCACCGACTT
The DNA here is from genome assembly GCA_029210665.1 of Desulfobulbales bacterium. Taxonomy (GTDB): domain Bacteria; phylum Desulfobacterota; class Desulfobulbia; order Desulfobulbales; family JAGXFP01; genus JAGXFP01. Next base: position 2,956 of record JARGFN010000201.1, on the reverse strand, counting down.
GACCAGGCGAGGATCAACCTGGTAGCGGCGGGCGGCAAGCCGGATAGCCTCATCGAAAGAATCGGGGGCCGGGGTCCGGGCCGTCGTCCCGCCGTAGACCACCGCCCGGCCGGCCGCGGTCATGGCGACCGCTCCGCGACGAGTCGCGCTGACCACCGGTTGGTACTTGGGATCACTGGGCACATTGGTGAAGTGGATGACGCCGTTCTCGTCGACGAACTTGTACATCGCAGCCCGGACCGGCGCGGCAACAAGAACAGCCAGGAGCGCCGCTATCGCTATTTTCCCCCGAAAGATAACCATTCCCTCATTATATCAGTTTATGATCTTTTTTCCCAGTCCGAGAGAAATTTTTCTATGCCGATATCGGTCAAGGGGTGTTTGGCGAGCTGGGCGATGACCTTGAAGGGGATCGTGGCGATGTCGGCCCCGATCAGGGCGGACTCGACCACATGCATGGGATGGCGAATGCTGGCGACAATAACCTCGCTGGCGAAGCCGTAGTTGTCGAGGATGGTCATGATATCGCCGATCAGGTCCATGCCGTTCTCGGCGATATCGTCGAGCCGGCCGACAAAGGGGCTGATGAAGCTGGCCCCCGCCTTGGCGGCCAGCAGGGCCTGGGCGGCGGAAAAAACCAGGGTGACATTGGTCTTGATTCCTTCGGCGGCAAAGGTTTTCGCGGCAACCAGTCCGTCGGTGGTCATCGGCACCTTGATGACGATGTTGTCGCCAAGCTTGACCAGTTCCCGGCCCTCCTTCAGCATGCCCTCGGATTCAAGGCTGACCACTTCGGCGCTGATCGGTCCGTCGACCAGCCCGCTGATCTCGGTGATTACTTCATGAAAGTCGCGGCCTTCCCTGGCGATCAGGGAGGGGTTGGTGGTAACCCCGTCGACCATGCCCATGGCAACCGCTTTTTTGATCTCGTCGATATTGGCGGTGTCGATAAAAAATTTCATTCTATTCTCCTTTCCCGTTTATAAATTTCTTGCGGCATTCATCCGAACAAAAATACGTGGTTTTCCCATGCTCTTCCAGGCTGAAGGCCTGCTTTTTTGGTACGCACACCTTGCAGACCGGATCCTCGACCAGTACATCGCGGCTCTCCAGACGGCTGGAGCCGCCTTTCTCGACCCTTTTGCCGTCGCCGGTCAACAGCCGGTACAGGATGTAACACAGAACGGCAAGTATCAATAGTCTCAGCGGATTCACGCTTGGTTGGCTCCATGCAAAAGTTGTACATCCGGCCAGGTCATTCGGCGGAGGTCATTATCGCCGCCGAATGACCTGGCACGCCGCATCTGCCGGGTTGTTTTCCCGGTGAGCGGGTGGAGCTTATCCGGTGCGAGCTCCTCCAGAGGGGCTAGAACGAACAACCGTTCGGCGATGCCGGGGTGCGGAATCTGCAGTCCCCAATCAACCAGGACCTGCTCGTCGTAGTAAAGGATGTCGAGATCGGCAACCCGGTCCACGGTTTTTTGCCGATCCCGGCCCAGCAGGTTTTCAACCGTCTGCAATGCGGCCAGCAGTTCATGGGGCGAAAGATCGGTCTCCAGAACTCCGACCGCGTTGGTAAACCACTGTTCGGACAGCTGGCACCCCTCCCTGAGCCAGGCATCTTTGACGACCGGCCGGGTCAGGTAAGGGCTCGAAAGGACGAGGCCGCTGACCCCGGCCTGTTCGCCGACCATCCGCCAGGCCTTCAGCAGGTTGCGGCAGCCGTCGCCGAGGTTGGAGCCCAGTCCGATGTAGGCCAGGGTCATCAGAAGCCCGTTTTTTTCATGCGGTCAACCGCTTCCTGCAATCTTTCCCTGGAGACGGTCAGGGCGATCCTGAAATAGCCCTCGCCCGGATCGCCGAAGCCGTTGCCGGGGGTGCAGACGATCCCGGACTTTTCCAGGAGGTGGGCGACAAACCCGGCCGAATCGTAACCCGCCGGCACCTCGGCCCAGACGTAGAAGGTGGCCTTGGGAGCATCGGCCTTGATGCCCATCTCGGCAAGACCCCGCATCACTACGTCGCGGCGCTCTGTATAAAGGGCGCGCATCTCGGCCAGCCAGGCCGCGTCATCCCGCATCGCCTCGATTCCGGCAATCTGGATGGCCTCGAAGATCCCGGAGTCGATATTGCTCTTGATCTGGCCGAGGCCACCGATGATCTCGCTGTTGCCGGCGGCCCAGCCGATCCGCCAGCCCGTCATGTTGTAGGTCTTGGACAGGGAGTGGAACTCGATGCCCACCTCCATGGCGCCGGGAGTTTCCAGGAAACTCGGGGGCAGGTAGCCGTCGAAGGCCATTTCCGAATAGGCGAAGTCGTGGCAGATCATGATGTCGTGTGCCTTGGCGAAGGCCACCACCTTGACGAAAAACTCCGGCGTGGCCGGAGCGGCGGTGGGGTTGTTCGGGTAGTTCAGGAACATCATCTTCGCCTTGGCCAGGACATCGGTGGGGATCTTGTCCAGGTCGGGCAGGAAGCCGTTTTCCTTCAAAAGCGGCATTTCGTATGGAAAACCGCCGGCGAACTGGGTGGCGATCTTGTAGACCGGATAGGCGGGACTGGGGACCAGAACCACGTCGCCTGGATTGATGAAGGCCAGCGGAATATGGGCGATGCCTTCCTTGGAGCCGATCAGCGAGACCACTTCCTTCAAGGGATGAAGCTTGACCCCGGCCCGCTTGCCGTACCAGGTGCTGACCGCCTCCCGGAAGTTGTTCATCCCGGTGTAGCTCGGATAGCGGTGGTACTGGGGCTTCTGGACGGCCTCGCACAAGGTGTCGATAATATGTTGCGGGGTCGGCTGGTCGGGATCCCCCACCCCGACATCGATCACATCGACCCCCCGACCCTTCACCTCGTCCTTCTTGCGGTCGAGCTCGGCGAAGAGGTAAGGGGGCAACTGCTTCAGCCGGTCTGCTTTTTCAATCTTGATCATCGCTGATATATCCTTTTTAAA
>JARGFN010000200.1 GCA_029210665.1 Desulfobulbales bacterium | reverse complement strand
GATAGCGGACCGCCGCCGGACCGGGATACATGACGGCCGAATAAAGCATGTCCTGGAATTCTCTTTCGTCCTTGGGCGCCATCAGAATCAGATTGGGAATAAAGCGCAGGAATGACAGGTCGAATACTCCGTGGTGGGTGGGGCCGTCGTCGCCGACCACGCCGCTGCGGTCGATTGCAAAAGTAACCGGCAGGTTCTGCAGACAGACATCGTGGATGATCTGGTCCAGAGAACGCTGGAGGAAGGTCGAATAAATCGCCACAACCGGTAAAATGCCTTCGGTGGCCAATCCCGCCGCAAAAGTAACCGCATGCTGCTCGGCGATGCCGACATCAAAGAAACGATCGGGGAAAAGTTCGGCGAAGCGGCTCAGGCCGGTCCCGGCCGGCATGGCCGCGGTAATGGCGGCGATTCGAGGATCACTTTCCGCCATCTTGACAATGGTGTCGCCGAAAACCTGGGTATAGGAAACGGGGTTTGCCGGCGCCGGCCGGGGTTTGCCGGTCGCTATCTCAAAGGGACCGACCCCGTGATATTGGTCGGGATTCGCCTCGGCCGGCGCATAACCCTTGCCCTTGGTGGTAATTACGTGGATGAGGATCGGCCCCTTACTGAAATCCCTGACATTTTGCATGGTTTCGATCAGGCTTTCGATCTGGTGCCCCTGGATGGGTCCCACGTATTCAAACTTGAGGGCCTCGAACAGCATGCCCGGAGTGAAGAAGGCCTTGAAACTCTCCTCGCTCCGCTTGAGGACATTAAAGATATTCTCGCCGACGTTGGCGAAGGATTTCAGGAAATTTTCGGTGTCCCGCTTGAGGCGGGTCATGGCCTTGCCGGTCATCTTGCGGCTTAAAAAAGACGACAGCGCCCCGACATTGGGTGAAATGGACATCTCGTTGTCGTTTAAGATGACAATAAGATCCTTGTCCAGGTGTCCGGCCTGGTTCAGGGCCTCGAAGGCCATGCCGCCGGTCATCGAGCCGTCGCCGATCACGGCAATGGAACGATTGACATCGCCTTTCAGCGATTTGGCCAGGGCGATGCCGAGACTGGCGGAAATCGAGGTGCTGCTGTGTCCGGTGTCGAAGGCGTCGTAGGGGCTTTCGACCCTTTTGGGAAAACCGCTGATCCCCTTATATTGTCGCAGGGTGTGAAACTCTTCCTTGCGGCCGGTCAACAGTTTATGGGCGTAAGCCTGGTGACCTACATCCCAGATGAGCTTGTCGTCCGGGGTGTTGAACACGTAATGGAGGGCAATGGTCAGCTCGACCACGCCGAGACAGGGGCCCAGATGCCCCCCGTTCGCGGCGACGGTTTTGATGATTTCCCGGCGAATATCCGCGGCCAGAATCGGTAAATCTCCTACCGCTAATTTTTTGAGATCCCGCGGGGAATTGATTGAATCAAGAATCGAAGTTTGTTCGGTCATAATGGAGGACAATATAGCCACTGTTATTTGTTTCGGCTAATAATATAGGAAGCCAGATGGCGAAGGGGGGCGGAATTTTCGTCAAAATCAGCCAGGGCCTTTAATGCCCCGGCAACTGTCTCTTCGGCCAGTTGTCTGGTCCGTTCGACCCCGTAGACGGCGGGATAAGTCGCCTTGCACCGGTCGGCATCGGAGCCCGCCGCTTTGCCCAGTTGTTCGGCGTTGCCTTCGACGTTAAGCAGATCGTCGACAATCTGGAAGGCCAGGCCGATCTTTTCACCGTAGGTGGTCAGGGCCGCGAACTGGTCCAAGCTGGCGCCGCCGATGACGGCGCCAGCTTGGACCGCGGCGGTTATCAGCGCCCCGGTTTTGCGGCTGTGGATCTCCCGCAGGGTTTCGATGTCGATCTCCCTTCCTTCCGCACCGATATCCATGGCCTGGCCGCCGACCATGCCCAGCGAGCCGGCCGCCCGGGCAATTATATTGATGATCCGGAGCCGGGCGCCCGGTTCGATATCGGCCGGGAGTCCGCCGCTCAACAGTTCAAAGGCCAGGGTAAGAAGGCCGTCTCCGGCCAGGATCGCCCCGGCCTCGCCGTAAAGTATATGGTTTGTCGGCTGGCCGCGCCGCAGTTCATCGTCGTCCATGGCGGGCAGATCGTCGTGAATCAGGGAGTAGGTGTGGATGTACTCCAGGGCCACGGCAGCCGGCAAGGCTTGGCTAACCGCGCCGCCGACCGCTTCACAGGCGGCGAGACAGAGGATCGGCCGCACTCTTTTGCCGCCGGCGAAGAGGCTATGGCGCATTGCTTCGAGATGGCGGGCCAGCTCGGCAGGCGGGTTAACGGGTCCGGGCATCAGATCGGCCATCGCCTGTTCGACCAGGCCGCGTTTATCTTTCAGGTAGATTTGCAGGTTAATCAAATTGTTAATTTCCGGATTTACCGGGGCGGGCAGGGCCTTCTTCGGAGTTTTCCCGGTCCGGGTCATCTTTTTTGAGTAAAATATTTACCTTTTGCTGGGCCTCATCAAGTTTGTGGTTGCAGAATTCGGCGAGCTTGACCCCCTCGTCGAACTTTTTCAAGGATTCTTCCAGACTGAGATCGCCGCTCTCCAGCTCTTCGGTAATCCGTTCGAGTTTTGCGAGGGCCTCCTCAAAATTTTTTTTTGCCATAACCCTTCACTCCTCGCGACTTACCCCTTGTTAATCCCTTGCTCCTTTCCGATTCGTTCGAAAAGAGACATCATAAAAAAATAACCACCGATGGGCAATCTCTTTTAAAAATAAGATTTATTGAGTAGTTTAAATCATGTTGTCCGGATCCCCGGACCATCCCGCTAATTTGACCGCAGGAAATATCTTTGTCGCTAAATATGCCAGCATCTCTCGACCGGTTCGCCGTGTGGCTGGAGGTTGAGAAGAACTATTCCGCCAACACCGTTGAAAGCTATCGCCGCGATCTCCGCGAGTTCGTTGACTTTATCGGGGTCGGCGATCCTTGCCTGATAGATACGCCGCTGGTCAGATCTTTCGTTTATTCCCTTAAGAACAGGAACAGGAGCGCCTCGGTGGCTCGGAAGCTCTCGGCCTTAAGGACTTTCTTCCGTTTTCTCCTGCGCGAAAAGATCGTCGCGGCTAATCCGGTTCTGGCGATTTCCATGCCCAGGCAGGACCGTTATATGCCGGCGCTGTTGACGGTCGACGAGGTCTTCGCCCTGCTCGAAACGCCCACCGATTCCGACACCTTCGCGGCAAGGGACAAGGCTGTCCTGGAACTCCTGTATTCGACCGGCATCCGGGTTGCCGAGCTTGTTTCCCTCGATCTGAAGCACCTTGATTTTGCCGGCGAATCCGTTAGAGTGCTCGGCAAGGGGAACAAGGAGAGGCTCGTTCCGGTCGGCCGTCCTGCCGTGGAGGCCTTGCAGGCCTATCTGCCGCAGCGGGATGAATTACTGGCCGCTCGGATA
>JARGFN010000199.1:1360-3412 GCA_029210665.1 Desulfobulbales bacterium | reverse complement strand
TTTCACTTGTGACCGGTGAAGAGCCGGAATTCTTGTTTTTTTAAATTAAATTGGTAATATACATAACCTTAGATCGATTGCAGTGATTGGTTGGGAGCAGTTCCAGGTCGAATCGTCCGGACGGCAACATGCCTGTTAGGGTACGACCGGTTCTTGGGGGAGGATTAGTAATGTCAGTTTTGGATATATGGCGCGGCTGCAAAGACCGGCTGGCCTCCATTACTGACGGAAACTGGCCTCGATCCCCTGAAGGGCGGGCTGGCTGGCTGGACCTTCCTCCGGGAAGCCCTGCTTTTCCTCTTTTTGGCTTTACTGGTCTTTCACATTTACGCCCACAGCAAGGATGGGCCTTTCGTCTTTGACGATCTGTCCAATATCCTGGATAATTCCCATATTCGTGTCTCCAGTCTCGATTGGCAGAGTTTGCGGGAGGCGGCCTTTGCCAGCCCGTCGGCGACGCGACCGGTCGTAAACCTCACCTTTGCCCTGGATTATTATATCCACCAGTATGAGCCCCTGGGATATCGGCTGGTCAATGTGCTCATTCATCTGACCAATGGCTTCCTGCTCCTGTTTTTTCTCCGGGCGACCCTGCGGACCCCCGTTCTTCGCGATCAATATCGCAATTTTTACAGGCTGCTTCCCTTTGCCGCCGTGACTATCTGGCTCGTTAATCCGCTCCACACCCAATCCATTTCGTATATCGTGCAGCGGATGAATCCCATGGCAACCATGTTCTACCTTCTCTCCTTCCTCCTTTACGTCCGAGCCCGCCTGGCGGAAGGAGCGGTTCTGAAATGGCTTTCGGCCGGCGGCGCTTTTCTCGCCTTTTTGCTGGCAATCGGCTCCAAGGAGCACACCGTTACCCTGCCGTTCTTCGTTTTCCTTTACGAGTGGTATTTTTTCCGGGACCTCGATCGCGGCTGGTTGAAGCGAAATTGCCTTTGGCTGGGCGCGATTCTCTGTTTCTGGCTCGGCATGTTTTATTTATATACCGGCTCCTCTCCAATTGCCGCAATCATCTCGAGCTATCATGGTCGTGATTTCACCATGACGCATCGTCTTCTGACCCAGTTCAGGGTGGTTATCTTCTATTTCGGTCTCCTGATTTTTCCACATCCGTCAAGACTTAACCTGGATCATTACTTTCCCCTTTCCCAGTCGCTGCTCGACCCGCCGACCACTTTGCTGGCCGTTTTACTGATCGGCGGTGTTATAGGGCTGGCCACGGCAACAGCCCGCAAGGAGAGACTTCTGTCGTTCTGCGTTTTCTGGTTTCTGGGGAATCTGGTCGTTGAGTCTTCGGTAATCGGCTTGGAAATCATTTTCGAACATCGCACCTATCTTCCTTCTACCTTGATAAGCGTGATTCTGGTCATTGTCGTTTGCCGGCTCGTCAGGCACAAATGGCTGCGGGGGCTGATCCTGGCAGGTATGGTGGCGATCGGAGTGGTATGGACCCATGAACGCAATCTGGTCTGGGCCGATGATGTTGCCCTGTGGGCCGACAGTCTGCAAAAAGCGCCGGGCAAGGTGCGGCCGCATGTTAACCTGGGGCTGGCCTACAAGGAGCGGGGCCAGCTGGAAAAAGCCATTGACTATCTGCGCGAAGCGGTACTGCTCGAGCCCGCCTATCAAAAGGCGCGGTATAATCTCTCAAATGTTTTTCTTCACAAGGGTGAGTTCACGGAGGCCGAACGGCATGCCGCCATTGCCGTGCGGCTCGACCCCGGCGATGTGGACAGCCGTAATGTTCTGGGCATTGCCCAGGCCCGGCAGGGTAAGCTTGGGCCCGCTTTGGATAATTTTTCCGAGGCGGTGCGGTTGAATCCCCATAATGCTGAAAGCCATTACAATTTTTCCCTTGCCCTGGCTAATTCGGGGGGAATCGATCAATCGATCCGGCATTGCATGGAAGCTTTACGCATCAAACCGGATTATCCGGCGGCACGGAACCATCTGCGGAAACTACGGCGTCAAATAAAAGAGCCTAAATTCGCAAAAGAAGAGCCATTTAGCGGTAAAATTGCTATTCTACCCTAGATATTCTCC
>JARGFN010000199.1:0-1260 GCA_029210665.1 Desulfobulbales bacterium | reverse complement strand
CCTAGATATTCTCCAAGATATTAAAGAAAGGAATTAAGAATGAAAACAAATCGGCCGGTTAATACATTGAAGCACTTTTTGTTCCTTGGCATAGTCCCCTCGGTAATTTTTATAACCCTTGCCGTCCTCTCTTTTACGTGGGTGCAGAATATCCATATGTCCAACGCGGTCCAGTCCGATCTCAACTCGTCCTATCATCTCTTTTATGGCGAATTATACAAGGAGGCCGCCGTGCTCAACCTCCTGGCGGAGCAACTGGCCGAGAGCCGGGATGCGCGGAACGCCTTTCTCGGCGGGGAAAGAGAACGACTGCTCAAGGTCGCGCGGCCCTTTTTTCAAAACCTGAGTGCCGAGTATGATATAACCCATTGCTATTTCCATACCGTCGAAAGAAATGTTTTTCTCAGGGTCCATTATCCCGATCTGCATGGCGATCCGATCGATCGCTTCACCTTGCGGGAAGCGGAGCGGACCGGTTCGGTGAGCTATGGTCTTGAGCTTGGGACGATGGGCACCCTTACCCTCCGGGTCGTCACGCCCTGGCGGGTGGATGGCCGGGTCATCGGATACCTGGAACTGGGCAAGGAAATCGATCAGGTGCTTGACGAGATGAAAAAAATCCTCGAAATCGACCTGGTCCTGATAGTCGACAAACAATATCTGGATAAGGAGAAATGGGGACAAGGGGAATATGGCTCCCCTGGCGAGGCCGGCGATTGGGACCAGTTCTCCGACTTTGTGGTTTTCGCGATGAGCCGGGAGAAGATGCCGCCGGTTATCCAGGTGGATCTTTCCAGGCCGCACCATTTTCACGAGAATCTGATCCTTGAGTTCAGGGAAGCCGGACAACAGTATCTGGCCGGTTTCGCGCCGTTGCTCGACGCCTCGAACAAGGACATCGGCGATATAATTCTGATCAAAAATTTCACCGAATTGAAAACCGTTGCTCAGCGGGTGACTCTGGTGGTCTTGTTCGGTTATTTTTTCTCCATCCTGCTCTATATCGGCTTTGTATTCGCTTATCTGCGCCGGATCAAATGTGCCGACTCCGACTCGGGGACCGGGGACAAGGACATCCAGCCGTCCTGATTTCCGCCGCTTTTATTGCCCAGGTGGTTTTGGTTCCTTGGCGACCGGCCCCGGTGAACGGTCCCTGAACTCTTTCATGGCAATTTGGATATTAACGGGCTATATTCTTATTTGTCCTTTTGAAGTGGGATTTCGGGGTGATAAACATCGATGGGGTTTAAGGGGGGAGTT
>JARGFN010000198.1 GCA_029210665.1 Desulfobulbales bacterium | reverse complement strand
TCCTGCGGGGCGCAGATGCGCCGTTATCGGGCGCCCCGCAGGGCGGCGGGGTGAACCCTGGCAATTCAGGGAGAAATGATTATCTAATAAAATTACAAACTGATAAGTGAAATTCACCACGAAGCCGTCACGGATTCAGGTTAATGTCTTGTAACCGTTCACCGGGGCGGTCGCCCAAAGTATCCGAAACCGCCGGACTCCGATCAACCCCTAACGCCGTCAGGAGAGTTACAATGTCGTCCACGAAATATCAGGATTTTCGAACCAGGGTCCTCCACGAGGGCCAATCGCCGGCCGATTGGCAGGGCTCGACCCTGCCGCCCATCCATCAGTCCGCCGCCAACCGCCATCCGACCGCCGAAAACCTGAGCGACACCTTCGGAGGCAAGACCGGCGATCACATCTATATGCGGCTGACCAACCCAACCAACAAGGTTCTTGAGCAGAAACTCGCCTCGCTGGAGGGCGGCGCCGGGGCGGTGGTGACCTCATCGGGGATGGCGGCCATCACCAACGCCTGCCTGGCCCTGCTCCGGGCCGGAGACGAATTCGTTACCGGCAACTCGCTGTTCATGTCAAGCTACGTATTGTTCGCCACCATCTTCAAGAAGTACGACATTACGGCCCGGCTGGTCGAATCGACCGACCTGGCCGCCCTCGAAGGGGCGATCACCGACAAGACCAGGTTTGTCTACCTGGAAACCATCGGCAATCCCAAGATGGACGTGCCGGACCTGGCCGGAGCCGCCGCGATTGCCCACCGGCACGGCCTGCCGCTTCTGGTCGACAGCACCCTGGCCACCCCTTATCTGTGCCGGCCGATCGAACTGGGGGCCGATGTGGTCATCCACTCGACCACCAAGTATTTCAGCGGCCATGGCGACGCCACCGGCGGGGTGGTGATCGACAGCGGCAAATTCGATTGGCAAGGCGGTCGCTTTCCCGACCTGCAACCCTTTATCGACCGGAAAGGCCCGCTGGCCTACCTCGACAAGGTCTGGCGGGAACACCACATCAACTTCGGGACCACCCAGGCCCCCCTCCACTCATACCTGACCATGCTGGGCCTCGACACCATGGCCCTGCGGATGGAGCGTCACCTGGCCAACGCCCAGCGGGTTGCCGAATTCCTCACCGACCGACCGGAGGTCAAGTGGCTTCGCTATCCGGGCCTCGCCACCAGCCCCTCCCATGCGACGGCAATCTCCCAGTTCGGTGATCGCGGCTGCGGCGGCGTGCTCTCCTTCGGCCTGGCCAACCAGGAAGAGTGCTTCAAATTCATCAATTCCCTGCAAATGATCTACAATCTGGCCAATCTGGGCGATTGCAAGAGCCTGGTCATCCACCCCTACTCCTCGCAATATCTGGCCTTTCCGGAAGAGACCCGGCAAATGCTCTCGATCACCCCGGATATGGTCAGGCTTTCAGTCGGCATCGAGGCCGTCGCCGATATTTGCGCCGACCTCGGCCAGGCCCTGGACTCGATCTGACCGCGGTCATCATGAGCGAATATTTCGAACATGACCGGGATGGAAATTCGGTGGGCCTGGTTGAAAAAAAGTTCCACACCTTTGCCGCCGCACCCGATGAACTGCTCCTGGAAAGCGGCGCCCGGCTCGGCCCGATCACGGTAGCCTACGAGACCATGGGCGCCCTGAACGCCGACAAAAGCAATGTTGTTCTCGTGACCCATGCCCTTTCCGGCGATTCCCACGTGGCGGGCTACTACACCGGGAACGACCCCAAGCCGGGCTGGTGGGACATCATGGTCGGTCCCGGCAAGGGTATCGACACCGACCGATATTTTGTGATCTGCTCGAACGTGCTGGGCGGCTGCATGGGCACCACCGGCCCGGCTTCGCTCAATCCCGCCACCGGCCGCCCCTATGGCCTTGATTTTCCGGTGGTAACCATCGGCGACATGGTCAAGGTCCAAAAATCCCTCCTCGATCATCTCGGGATCAAAAAACTTCTGGCGGTGATCGGCGGCTCGATCGGCGGCATGCAGGTCATCGAATGGGCGATCAACTATCCCGATATGGTCGCCTCGGCGATCATGCTGGCCACCACTACCCGCCATTCCGCCCTGGCCATCGCCTTTAACGAGATCGGCCGCCAGGCGATCATGTCCGATCCCAATTTCAGCAAGGGCGACTACTACGGCGGGCCAAAGCCCGATCTGGGCCTGGCTCTGGCCCGGATGGTCGGCCATGTCACCTATCTTTCCGACGATGCCATGCGCAGCAAGTTCGGCCGCCGCCTCCAGGACCGCGAGAGTCTGTCGTTCGATTTCGACGCCAACTTTCAGGTCGAAAGCTATCTGCGCTACCAGGGTTCCAAATTCGTCCAGCGTTTCGACGCCAACACCTTTCTCTATGTAACCAAGGCCGCCGATTATTTCGATGTCCGCCACCACCACGGTCATGGTTCCCAGGTCGAGGCCTTTGCCGGCGTAAAGGCAAAGGCCCTGGTGATTTCCTTCACCTCCGACTGGCTTTATCCGACCTACCAGTCCCGGAACATGGTAAAGGCAATGAAAAAGAATGGTCTGGATGTCAGCTTTTGCGAAATCGAGGCGAAATGCGGCCACGACGCCTTTCTGCTTCCCAATGAGCGGCTGAGCACCCTGGTCAACCGATTCCTGAAAAGAGTCTATGAAGAAGAAAACGATGCGCTATGATCTACAGGTGATCGCCTCGTGGATCAAACCGGGCAGCAAGGTTCTTGATCTGGGCTGCGGGGAAGGAGAGCTGCTTCTCCATCTCAAGAAGGAGAAGCGGATCCTCGGCACCGGCATCGAAAGCTCCGAGGCCAAGGTCGAAAAATGTTTCGACAAGGGGTTGCAGGTCCTGCAGGGCGATATCACCAAAGAGGTGCGGGATTATCCCGACAACACCTTCGACTACGTGATCCTCAGCCAGACCCTGCAACAGGTCCTGGAACCGGAGGTTCTGATCAGGGAACTGCTGCGGGTCGGGAAAAAGATCATCGTCTCGTTCCCGAATTTCAGTTACTGGTCGATCCGCCTGCAGATCCTCTTTTTCGGTTACGCCCCCAAGAACCGGCAGCTCCCCCACGAGTGGTACAACACCCCGAACATCAGGATAATCACCATCAAGGATTTCCGCCGCTTCGTCAAAGACACCGGCTGCCGGGTCCTCAAGGAGGTCGATATCAACACCCACAGCGACGACCTCCAGGGGAAAATCGTCCGTTTTCTCCCCAATCTGCGGGCGACCTACGGAATATTCCTGGTCAGCCGCAAGAACAATTGATGGTACCGGGAGTGGCTGATTCATGATACCATGCGGGTAAACCGGCGGGATCAAAAGGATGATGAATTCGCAAAAAAGCCGATCTCCTGGCTCCTGGCTCCTGGCTCCTGGCTCCTGGCTCCTGGCTCCTGGCTCCTG
>JARGFN010000018.1 GCA_029210665.1 Desulfobulbales bacterium | reverse complement strand
TGAGTCGCCTCGATTCACCCCGCCGCCCTGCGGGGCGCCCGATAACGGCGCATCTACGCCCCGCAGGAAGTGCCCTTGGGGTGCCGCTTTGACAACTTGTTGATATACCATCAGTATTATCAACATCGTTGCCGCCTTGTATCTGCACCGTTCTCGAACGCTCACGGATTCAGGCAAAAGTCTCGGGATGGCGCCATCGCTATCGGCTGATAATACCTTCCATGTAAGCGGTCAGGTTTTGCGCCAGGCCCGGATCGTCTACCAGTAAAGAGAGTTCGTTGTTGTATGTCAGGGCGGCATGGGTCAGATTGTGGCTGCCGACAAAGGAAAAGCGCCGATCGGTTACCACCAGTTTGCTGTGGGTGGTAACGGCGGGCGAGTCGAAAAAGACTTCAATGCCTTTTCCCCGCAGTTTTTCAGCGGTTTGCCGGTTCGTCTTGTTGAGATTTTCGTCGTACCCCGATTCTTCCAGGAAGACCCGGACCTTGACGCCCCGCCGGGCGGCGGCCCGCAACTCCTCAACCACCAGGCGCGGCCGGTTTGTCGAGGCATTTGTCGTTTTGAAGACAAACATCGTCAGGTCGATACTGTTTTGGGCCGCCCGGATTTTTTTGAGCAGGATCGGAAAATAATCCGCATCGGAGAGAATCCGGATATCGCCGGAGGCGGTTTCCGGCTCGGCGGCTTCGTTTTCCGTGGATCCGGTTGAGCCGGGAGCCAGGTTGTCCTTATCTCCAAGTGCTTCGAGGTCGGCGCGCATGGCTCTTAAGGTTTCGGCTCCGATCCCGTCGCAGATCAGCAGTTCGTTCAAATCCTTGAAAGGCCCGTGTTCATGGCGGCAGGCGATGATACTGCCGGCCCTGATTGTGCCGATGTACGGCAAGGAGGTGAGTTCGTCGGTGGTGGCCGTGTTTATGTTCAGCCTCTCCGCTTCCGCCGTGCCGTAAAGAGCCCCGAACAGCAGGCCGAACAAGATCAGCGGCAGAATCTTTTTGTTATCTTTCCACTCAGCCACGGTTTTCCTCCGGGAAAATATCATTCAGCCAGCAGATTGCGGGGTCTCAGGAAGGCCACCAGGCCGCCCCGATTCTTCGGATGCAGTTAAAGCCGCCGCCCAGGACCAGACTTTTCCAGCCGTGATGATCAAGGATGCCTTGCACCTCGTAGGAGCGGGTGCCGGCGTCACAGACGATGATGATGATTTTGTCCGTGGGGATTTCCCGATAGCGGTTGCGGATCTCAATATAGGGGATCGCCAGCCAGCGGTCGCCGAACTTGTCGGTGAAAGCCGCCGTTTCGGCCGGATGCCTGATGTCTAATACCAGCCAGTCGGGGTTGCCGGTCTGTTCATCCATCCAGGCCATGAAGTCGTCGATGCTGGCCGTCCGGAGGCGGCCGGCCGCCTTGTTGTCGGCGATATTGGCGGTGGCGTTCAAGGCGTCAAGGGCGGTGGCGAAGGGTGGGGCGTAAGCCATTTCCAGTTTGGAGAAATCGTCAATGGTGCCGTTCTTGACGATAAGACCCGCGGCCGCGTCGATTCTGGCCAGGACGGCGTCGCCCATCGGGCCGAAACCCTGGACTCCCAGGACTCGGCGGTTTCTGCGGTCGAAGACCATCTGGAGGGGGATGACGGACTGTTCCGGGAAAAAATGAGCCCGATCCGATTGGGCGGAGATGACGAAGTCGGCATCAAACCCTTCCGCCTTGGCGGCCTGATAGCTTAAGCCGGTGCCGCCGACGCAAATGTCGAAAGCCTTCATCATGAAACTGCCGATCCAGCCCTCGAAGGTGCTGGGTATCCCGGCCAGATTGTCGGCGACGATCCTGCCCTCGCGGTTGGCAAGGGAGCCCATCGGGGCCAGACCCTTTTTGCCGGAAACCAGGTGGGTTGTTTCAATGCAGTCGCCGGCCGCATAGATATCGGGATCCGAGGTCTGCAACCGGTCATTGACGACGATACCGAATTTGGAAACCTGTAGCCCCGCCTCCCTGGCCAATTCGGTGCGGGGCCTTACGCCGACGGCCATGACGACAAGGTTGGCCTCTATTTCCCGGTTGGCGGTAATTACCTTGCCGGCTCGGCCGTCGTTGCCGGCCTCGATTGTACTGGCCGCCTCGTTCAGGTAAACGTTCACGCCATGTTCCCGCAGGTGGGTGGCGAGCATGGCGGCGAAGGGTTTGTCGAGGATATTGGGTAATAACTGCGGCATAAATTCAATCAGGGAGGTCTCCACTCCCCACAGGTCGGTAAAGGCCTCGGCCATTTCGATGCCGATGGCGCCGCCGCCGATTACCACGGCCCGTTCAACGCGACCCTTGGCCAGTTGTTCCTTGATGTCGATTGCCTTATGCAGGTCGCTGATCGTGTAAACCCCGTCCAGTTCGGCCCCGGAAATCGGCGGCACAAAAGGCTCGCTACCTGTGGTGATCACCAGTTTGTCATAGGGTAAAGATTCTTCCCGATCCGTGTCGAGATTTCTGATCCGGACCGATTTTGCCTTTCGATCGATGGCCAGGGCCCTGGTTTTGGTCATGACCTCCACCCCTTTGGCGTTTAGAAAGAAAGAGGTGTCCCGGGTCATGTGAAAACTGGTGTTCCGCAGCTCCTTTTCGTCGGAAACGTCTCCCGATACATAATAAGGGATGCCGCATCCCCCGTAGGAAATCAGGTTGTCCTGGTCGATAACGGTTACCCTGGCGTCGGGGAGCAGTCGTTTCAGACGGCAGGCGGTTTTGGGTCCGGCGGCAACACCGCCGATGACAACAATATTTTTTGTGGGCATGGTATCTCTCAGTTTTTTTTAAAGTTTTTCAAAAGAGAATATCTTTTAAAAAGATTGATGTCAATGTTACCCATTCATCTCACAGCCGGGCGGTGCCGCGAAGATCGGCCCAGAAATCGAGATATCCTCGTTAAATAATTGTCCCGACCGGAATGAAAGGGCTTGTCATGCGGGCTTATTTATACTGAATTTCGGCCATTTTTTATTAACGATTGCCGGCCGGTGTTTTTTTATTGACAAAGGGAGGGTTGGCGAATAGATTCAATTTTTTCTGAATACTCATTCACAATTGTTTTCCATAGGGAGACTGGGCGGTTCCTGGTTAATCGGTTTCACGATCCAGATGGAATAAGGTTCTCATGGCAAAAATATATTTATTAAGGAGGAATTGAAATGCCGAAGCATGACACTCCCATGATTGACGAACTCGAGAGTGGTCCGTGGCCGAGTTTTGTCACCGACCTGAAGAGGCAGGCCGAGAAAAGCCCCCAATGCTGGGACATCCTTGGCAAGATGGAGCTATCCTTCCGGGATAGGATCACCCACTGGAAACACGGCGGCATCGTCGGTGTTTTCGGTTATGGCGGCGGTATTGTCGGGCGCTACTCGGACGTTCCCGAACAGTATCCCGGGGTTGCCCACTTTCACACCGTCCGTCTGAACCAGCCTTCCAGTAAATTCTATACCACCGAGAAGCTCCGTCAGGTCTGCGACCTGTGGGAGAAACGCGGCTCCGGCATGACCAACATGCATGGCTCCACCGGCGATCTGGTTCTGCTCGGTACCACCACCGACCAGCTCGAGCCCCTGTTCTACGACCTGACCCATGATCTTAACTGGGATCTCGGCGGTTCCGGCTCCAACCTGCGGACCCCTTCCTGTTGTCTGGGCAAGGCCCGTTGCGAGTATTCCTGCATCGACACCCAGGCCCTTTGCCATCACCTGACCATGCACTATCAGGATGAGATTCATCGCCCGGCTTTCCCTTACAAATTCAAGTTTAAATTTTCCGGCTGCCCCAATGACTGCGTTGCGGCGATTGCCCGTTCCGACTTCGCCGTTATCGGTACCTGGAGAGACGATATCCGTATCGACCAGAGCCAAGTCAAGGGCTACCTCAATGGCGATTACGCTCCCAACGCCGGCGCCCATTCCGGTCGTGACTGGGGCAAGTTCGATATCGAAAAAGAGGTTCTGGATCTCTGCCCGACCGGTTGCATGCGGATGAACGGCGAGGAGCTGCAGATCGACAATTCCAACTGCACCCGTTGCATGCACTGCATCAACGTTATGCCGCGGGCACTGCGTCCCGGCCTTGAGCAGGGCGCAACCATCTGTGTCGGCGCCAAAGCCCCGATTCTCGACGGCGCCCAGTTCGCCACGATGACCATTCCCTTCCTGAAGGTCGATCCCGATAATGAATTCGAGGAAGTTGTCGAGGTTATCGAGAAAATCTGGGATTGGTGGATGGAAGTCGGCAAGAACCGTGAGCGGGTTGGCGAGACGATCATGCGGATCGGCCTGCCGACCTTCCTGAAGGTCATGGAAGTGGACGTTCTTCCCCAGCATATTAAAGAGCCGCGTTCCAACCCTTATGTTTTCTGGGGCGAGGATGAGGTCGAAGGTGGCTGGGACCGCAGTGTCGTTGAATTCCGTAAACGTCACGCTCAGTAATTGGCCGTTTGCACGGCGGATTATTTAACTAAATTAAATCGTTTTGATGCTACATATATAAGGAGGTATTATTATGGGTTACGATCCGGAAAATCCGATGGCCGACAGGATTACTGATATCGGTCCCCCGCATTTCGAGCAGATGTTCCCGCCCGTGGTCAAGAACAACTATGGTAAGTGGCTTTACCATGAGATCCTTGAACCCGGCGTCCTGATGCATAAGAGCGAAACCGGGGATGAGTGTTACACCGTTCGGGTTGGCGCCGCCCGACTGATCAGTGTCGAGCATATTCGTGAGCTGTGTGACGTGGCTGATGCCCATTGCGATGGGCACCTGCGCTGGACCACCAGAAACAACGTGGAGTTCATGGTCGATGCCAAGGCTAAAGTCCAGCCCTTGATGGACGACCTGAAGAGTCGGGGCAACAAGTTCCCGATCGGCGGCACCGGTGCCGGTGTTACCAATATTGTCCATACCCAGGGTTGGATGCATTGTCACACCCCCGCTACTGATGCCTCCGGTGTCGTTAAGGCGGTAATGGATGAGCTGTTTGACTATTTCACCAGCATGACCTTGCCCGCCCAGGTCCGTATTGCCCTGGCCTGCTGCCTGAATATGTGCGGTGCCGTCCATGCCTCGGATATCGCGATTCTCGGGGTTCACCGTAAGCCGCCGATGATCGATTACGATCAGATTAGCGCCGTCTGCGAGATTCCCCTGGCCGTTTCGGCCTGTCCTCTTGGGGCGATCAGACCGGCCAAGGGCACCAACTCCGCCGGTGAGGAAGTTAAAGCGGTGGCGGTCAAGAATGAGCGCTGCATGTTCTGCGGCAACTGTTATACCATGTGCCCGGCGATGCCGCTGGCCGATCCTGATGGTGACGGGATTGCTATTCTGGTCGGCGGTAAGGTGTCAAACTCCAAGTCCATGCCCAAGTTTTCCAAACTGGTAATTCCCTTCCTGCCTAATACTCCGCCCCGTTGGCCGGAGACGGTATCGGCCATTAAGAACATTCTTGAGGTCTATGCCAAAAATGCGCGGAAGTACGAGCGGGTCGGTGAGTGGGCCGAGAGAATTGGCTGGGAGAAATTCTTTGAGATAACCGGGATTCCCTTTACCATTAAGTCCATCGATGATTATCGCCTGGCTTACGATACTTGGAGAACCACCACCCAGTTTAAATTCACTAGCCATATCAAGTAAACTCTAAAGAAAGGAGTAATATTATGGCTTTAAGTAAAGAAGAACTGAAAGCGGCAATCCTCGATAAGGCGATTAATGCCCCCAAGCCTCAGCTTTATGTTAAGGATTTCTACGCCTGTGATCCCGATTCCAAGCCTAGGGCCGTTAAGAACGCGGCCAATGAGCTGGTAAAGGAAGGCAAAATGTCCTTCTGGTCCAGCGGCAGCACCACCATGTACGCGGCGAAAGGGCGTGCAAAGGATGAAGAGAATAGGTAAAAGCTGTTAGTATTATCCTGTAACTTGTTTTAAATAAAACGCGGGGGGATTTTATCCTCCCGCGTTTTATTTTTGCCCTGCGCAGCGGGCAGTCCCGGCCCGCTGCGCAGAAGCAGGCGTCACTCCGACCAGGGGGGGGGAGAAAAATCCGAATCGCACCAACGGTAGGCGCGCTGTAGGCGCAGGTGTTGCCGCCGGGAACGGCGGCAGGGTCTGAAGGAAGCGAGACGACAGGGAGAGAGTGGGATACAGCGCAAGCGAACCTGATTCGACGCTGCGGGAGGGTAATCGTGCAAAATATCGTGAAGCCCGATACTGCCTTTTCTCAATCCGCGGCAGCCGCGGCCTTTGCCAGGAATTCCTCGGCATGCTTTTGATGTTTGAAACTCTGGTGAATTGAAGCCGCGATTCGATAGGCATCGGCGGCTTTTTCTTTCTCCCCTTGCTGAAGATAGATCTCGGCCAGGGTTTCCAGGGTCTCCACCGAGCCCTGGGGATTGCGCAGGGCGCTGAACTCATCGAGGATATCAAGGTATAGCCTTACGGCCTTATCGAGATCGCCGCTTTGATATATCAATCCGGCCTTCTTGCGTTCCAGGGTGAAAAGGCTGAACCGGTCGCTGTGTTTGCTGCAAATAAGATAAGCCCGTTCGAGATTTACCAGGGCTTTTTCCGTCTCACCCCGTTCGGCGCAGATATCAGCCAGTTTGTCGGAAGCGTTGGCAATGCCGTTTTCATTCCCTTCCTGTTCGAAGCCGATCAAAGCGTTATGGAAGGCGTTTGCCGCCTGGGCGACATCCCCGTCTTTCAGGAATTCCCTGCCGGCTTCATAATCTTGCTGCGCCTGGGTCTTGTCTTCCGTTTGGCCTTCTTTGGGCAATTTAAGCTCTTTCATCTATCTCGGTTTCCATTTTCGTTAAGGCTGCCCGGGCCAGTTCGCTAATTGTCGTCCGGACCGGCTTGCCGTCTGAATAGATAATCAGTTCATTTTGATCGTCGCGTAGCCCGGCGATTCCATTTCTGACTTCCTGGGCGTTTATCATGCCGAACAGCCGGACCGCCAAACCGCGGGTTGTCGGATCAGGATGATCGATAAAGCTAAAAAGGCTGTAAAACGGGGTGTTGCGGACCAGATCGGGCCGTTTGGCGGCAACGGCGCCCAAGGCCCATAAGACATGATTCTGTGATGTCGCGGTATTACGGAACATCAGCAGGTGTCTGGTGAATCCGCCGAATATATCGGGCCGGGCGGCAATGATCGAACCGATCGATTCGATAAGTCCCCAGTGGGTGGAGGCGGAATCCGTACAGGCCTCATACATCCGGTGCAGAAGGTCGCTGACCGCTCCGGGTTTGCGGGTGGACAATCTCCGGCATACCTGCCCCAGTATGTGGGCGTAATGCCACCGTTTTTCTTCATCGGGAACATAAAGCAGCCGCTGCAAAAAGCGCAGGGTCTTCAGGTCGTCCAAGGCAAGATCGACCAGGCCGTCGATATCGGCCGCTTCAGCCATGTTCTCGACCTCCTGCTTTCGCGCCTTTTTCTTCAGGCGCTTGGGGTCGCGGGCCGGTTCCATTTCCGGGATGTCCTGGTTTTTCGGGGCCGGGTTCAATTGATCACTCTGTTTCTGCTTGTGATTTTCAAGCTTTTTACTGAGTTCGGCGTAATCCTTGCTCAGTCTGATGAAATAGAGGACACCCTTGATTTTCCGGCCGTCCAGATTGCCAAGTTCAACAATCTGATGGGTCTGTTCATCATACTTGTCGAGACGCCCGGAGAGATAATCCTCGTCCGGGGTTAATTCCCAGGCCAGATCCCAGTTGTCGTCACAGGCGTAAACCATGCATTCGACCATGGCGGCCCCGACATTGAATCCCGTCGGGTCACAGGTGTAAACCGCCCCGCACTGGCAACTGCCGGCGGTGAATTCGTTCATCTTGCGGTGGACTGGTTCCACGGGCGGATCAATGTTCTGGCCGCAAAAAGGGCACCACGGCAGAACCTTTATGTTTGCGTTCTTGACCATGTTCAGATTTCTTTGTCGAGTGCTTCCAGGAAGCGTGGATCTACCGGATAACCTAATTCCCCGGCTTTCCCGGCCGCGGCCTTGGCCTCGGCGAGGTTGTTGTTGTGATAGAGGGCCACGGCCAGATTGTTCTGGCCCATCGGGAAATCCGGTTCAAGTTTCACCCCTTCCCTGGCGGCCGCCAGCGCATCGGTAAAATTGCCGGCCATGATATGGGCCGAGGCTAAACCCGCCCAGGCGGTAACCATTTTGGAGTCGAGACGTAATGCCTCTTTATAGGAGGCGATGGAGCGCTCCGCATCGCCTTTCTGCCACCAGATCATCCCCAGGTTGGCATGGGCCGCGGCTGAATCCGGAAACATTATCAGGGCGCGCTCATTTGCTTCGAGGGCTTTGTCGAAATCTCCATTATCAAAGTGGATCGCACCGATATTGACCTGGGCCTGGAAGGCATGGGGGTCGATTGCCAGACATCTTTCCAGTTCCCGGAGGGCATCGGCGGTTCTGCCCGCCATTCGGTAAACCACGGCCAGATGATGATGGGCGATGACATTGTCCGGCAACTCTTCACACTTCTTTTCAAGTTCCGCGATGACCTTGGTAAGGTCATCCTTCCGTGCGTTCTCAACCATATGACAATCCTCTGATTCTTTAAATTTGTCCCACCGACGGCAATTGGCAAATGGTCTTCGAGACCCGGCAAATCCTCATATGCCATCACGCATCCCGGATTCGGGTCATAGCGATATTTGCGACTCCCTTAGCAGGGTGTGGGATGGATGTTTGCCGGTCCGGCGTCTGATCGGTTTGCAGGCGATCTTCCACCCTCGACTGGCGATACAGGGCTTGTTGATCCTCCGACATCAGCACGCAAGTTTAAGCATTGCCGTCGGCGACGGCAAGAGGGAGAGGCTAACATAATGCAATTAGATAGTCAAAAACTTTGAATTAGCGTTAAATCCGGGGTAGATTCAGTCATTTTCAGGGGATGAAAAGGCAAAGGTGTGGGCTGAGATGACGGAAAGCGTGAAGGGATCAAGCAGCGATGCGCAGGGATGCCGGGGGATCGTGGTCGCCGGATTAAGCGGCGGCGCCGGCAAGAGCGTGGTCTCGGTGGCTATTGTCGCCGCCCTGGCCGGGCGGGGCGCCAAGGTCGTCCCCTTCAAAAAAGGCCCCGACTATATCGATGCCGGCTGGCTGGGGCTGGCGGCCGGCCGGCCCTGCTGCAACCTTGATCCGTATCTGATGACAAGGGAGGTTATGGTCGGCTCTTTCCGGAGCCGGATATGCGGGGCGGACTATGTAATTGTCGAGGGCAACCGCGGGCTGTTCGACGGGGTTGATCTCGAGGGCTCGTTCAGTACGGCCGAGCTGGCAATTACCTTGCATCTGCCGGTATTGCTGGTGGTGGACTGCACCAAGGCCACCCGGACGGTGGCCGCCCTCGTGGCCGGTTGCCGGGATTTCGAGCCTCGTCTGGAGATTCGCGGAGTGGTGTTGAATCGGGTCGGCACCGGCCGCCATGAAGATATCGTGCGTCGGGCGGTCGAGCATTATACCGGCATTCCGGTAATCGGCGCTCTGCCCAGATCAGCCGAGGATGTGTTTCCCCAGCGGCATCTCGGCATAACGCCCGGCCCCGAGCACGACCGGGCCGGGCAGGCCCTGGCAACCCTGGCCGCCAGGGCTGAAAAATACCTCGATCTGGCGAGACTGCCCGGGATTATGGCCGGCCTGAGCTGTTCTCCCCGAAAAACGGTGGTGAGCGATCGGCAAAAGGTCAGGATCGGGGTGATCAGGGATGCGGCTTTCCAGTTCTATTACCAGGAAAATCTGGAAGCTCTGGTTGCGGAGGGGGCCGAGCTCGTTGAAATAAACGCCCTTACCGCGACAGAGTTGCCCGCGGTGGACGGTCTTTATGTCGGCGGGGGATTTCCCGAAACCAGCGCCGGGGAACTGGCGGCCAATGAATCTTTCCTGGCATCGCTCAAGGAAAGGATCGAGAGGGGGGTGCCGGTTTACGCCGAGTGCGGGGGCTTGATCTATCTTGGCCGGGATATGGAGGTCGGGGGGCAAAAGTACCGGCTGGCCGATATCTTTCCGGTAAGTTTCAGTCTCAAGCGTAAACCCCAGGCCCATGGCTATACCACTCTCCTGGTAACGGCGGATAATCCTTTTTATCCGCTCGGCACCAGGATAAAAGGCCACGAGTTCCGCTACAGCCGGGTCGAAGAGTGGCCGGGTGATCCTGACATGCTGGCGCTGAGTATGGAGCGTGGGGTCGGCTTTGCCGACCGGCGGGACGGGCTGGTCTACAAGAATGTTCTGGCCATCTATACCCACATTCACGCGCTCGGCACTCCCCAATGGGCGGCGGGAATGGTCGGCGCGGCCCGAAGGTACCGGGCGGCTCAGGCCTGCGGGTAGTTGCCCAATACCTTGACTTCGATCTTCTTCCTGGTGGCCGCGTCCGGTCCCGGCTCCACCCAGTCGATAAATGCCTCGGTGACCCGGCTGAAATCACCGTGATCTTTCTTGCATTTATCGCAGATGCTCATGGCCGAATCACGGTAGGCGACAATCTTGCTGGCCGGTTCCCCCTCCTTGTCGACGGCGGCCATCTTGCGGCAGCCGCACTCAAGTCTGATCACCGCCACGCCGATCCCGTCGGGGCTGCCCTCGAGAATGCCGGCAATCATCGCTTTTTCGTTTTTTTCCGCAACCCGTCTGCTCTTTGAGGCTTTTGAATTTTTCTTTTCTTTCATGGTGAAGTGTCCTGAAAACTTGCGTTAACCGCCAATGATTCTTAGTTGTTAAATGATCAGCCGGACTTGCCGCCCTCGTAAAAAGTCTCGGCATGGCTAAGCAACTTTAAGACATCGTCACCGTCAGGTCAATCGATCCTTTGCTTTACCGGCAATCGGCGAAGGGGTGGCCGCCGTTTTTTTCATTGACAAAAAAACGACGGTGAATTAGAGGATGGTTGTTATTTGCTGATCCGGTACCGTAAAAAGTCCGTGAAGTATTTTATTGAATAATTTGTTAAAATCATTAAACATTTTATGGAGGTTTTGGTTATGTGGCAAGTAGAAGTGGATGTGGATAAATGTACCGGCGACGAGGAGTGCGTAAACGCTTGTCCCGCTCAGGTTTTCGAATTGACCGACGGCAAGGCCGACCCGGTTAACGTGGACGAATGTCTTGGCTGTGAGACCTGCGTTGAAGTTTGCCCCGAGGGTGCCATTACCGTAACCGAGGTGTAAAACCGGTTGCCGGTATTTCCAGATTGAACAAAATGGGCCTGTCTCCGGTTTAGTCGGAGATGGGCCTTTTTTTATTGAGTGCGGACCACGATGATTGCCCGGTTTAAACCAGATGTGTCGATTAAGACCAGACTCTTTATGGCCGCCCTGTTGTGGAGCTGTATCGGGCTGATGTTGCTGTGGCGAGGCGGCTCGGTCGTGGTCGCCCAGGACCGGGAATGGCTCTTGCCGGTCGCCCTGTTGCTTGGCGCCTTGAAATCCCGGGCGATTCTCGACCGGGTGGCGGGCAAAAATATCGACCGGATCATCGCCAGGGGTGAATTCAGCTGTCTCGGCGGGATTTATTCGTGGAAGACCTGGTTGCTGGTCGCGGTGATGATCCTTTCGGGGCGTCTGTTGCGGATCTCGCCATTGCAGGCCTGGCTGCTCGGCTTCATATATGTTACCGTGGGTTGGAGTTTGTTATGGTCGAGTCGTAAGGCGTGGTTCCGGCTGCGTGTTATCGGCGGCCCTGCTGTTTCAGGATCAAGCGGTGAGCATGATAATGGCAAGCGGTGAAGACATAACCGCCTATAACCGGGTCGAGATAGACCTCGGGGCCTTGCGCGGCAATTACCGGCAAATCCGGGCCAGGGTCGGCGGGGGCGCCAGGGTCATGGCGATCGTCAAGGCCGATGCCTACGGACACGGTCTTGTCCCCGTGGCCCAAGCCCTTGCCGCCGAAGGATGCGGGTTCTTCGGGGTGGCGGAGGTCGATGAGGGGATCGGATTGCGCCGGGCCGGGGTCGCCGGTGAGATTGTCGTTCTGCTGGGGGTGATGCCCGATTCCTTCGCGGCAATCATCGAATTCGGGTTGCAGACCGTGGTTTATGACCGGGAGGTACTCGGTGCTCTTGCCGCCCATGCCGCCCGCCGTAACCGATCGATCGGGATTCATCTAAAAATCGATACCGGCATGGGGCGGCTCGGGCTGATGCCGGATCAGCTGGATTCCTTTCTCGAATTGCTGAACGAATCGCCCGGGCTAAGATTGGCGGGGATTCTGAGCCATTTCCCCAGGGCCGATGATCGGGACGATTTAGGCCAGGCCCTCGACCAGAACCGTCGTTTTGCCGAGATAGTCGCCAGGATCCGGAAATGTTGCGGGGGCGCCCCGGTCCATATAGCCAACTCGGCGGCGCTTCTCAATCTGCCGGACAGTCACTTCGATATGGTCAGGCCGGGGATCACTCTGTACGGCTGCTATCCTGTTCCGGCGGATCGGGGTGAATCCGATCTGCAACTGCAGCCGGTGATGAGTTTCAAGACCAGAATTATCCAGGTGAAGGATGTCCCAAGCGGTTACGGGATCAGCTACGGCCACACTTATCGGACCGAAAGGCCGACCAGGTTGGCGGTTCTGCCGGTCGGTTACGCGGACGGCTATCTGCGCCGGCTCACCGGCCGGGCGGAGGTTCTCATTGCCGGGAGCAGGGCGCCGATTCTCGGCCGGATCTGCATGAATGCCTGCCTGGCCGACATCACCGGTCTGGACCGGGTTAAAGCCGGGGACGAGGCGGTGATCATGGGCCGCCAGGGCCGGGAAGAGATTACGGCCGACGAAATTGCCGGCTGGTCCGAGACCATCAGCTACGAGATTCTGTGCCTGTTCGGCGGCCGCAACCAGCGGGTGTATTTGCGGAGTGAGGAGTTGGCGGGTAGGGGTGAGGAGTGAATTCGGCTTAACAGCAATTTGCCGAGGTTTTGCGGCGCAATCATAATAATTAAGTGGGAAAATGATCAAGAAACGCTTGAAGGCAAGGCTGGATGAATGTTTTACCAAGGGAGTCTCCCAGGGATTATGGTCGGCTGATTCTGCCGGAACCTATGCCGTCGAGGAACCGAAACAGGCGGCCCACGGCGATTTTGCCACCAATATGGCGATGGTGATCGGTGGCCGCGAGAAAAAAAATCCCCGCGAGATCGCCGGACTGTTGGCCGGCTTGATGGCCGACCATACCGATCTGGTCGGCAAGGTGGAGATCGCCGGGCCCGGGTTCGTCAATTTTTTCATCAAGCCCGAGGTCTGGCATTCGGTTTTGCCGGAGGTCTGCGGTCAGAATGAGAAGTACGGGTTGAGCGAAATCGGGGCCGGCTGCAAGGTCCTGGTGGAGTTTGTCAGCGCCAACCCCACCGGCCCCTTGAGCATCGGCCATGGCCGGCAGGCGGTACTCGGCGATGCCATTGCCCGCTTGCTGGCGGCCACCGGCCATCAGGTCACCAGGGAATACTACTATAACGATGCCGGCCGCCAGATGCGGGTTCTCGGTGAGTCGACCCGGGCCCGGTATCTCGAACTTCTCGGTCTGAAGCATGACTTCCCGGAAGACGGTTATCAAGGCGAATACATCCGGGAGATCGCCGCCAAACTCGTCAAGGAGCAGGGCGACGCACTCAAGGACCTCGAAGAGATAACCCCCTTCAAGGAGGCGGCCGAACAGGCGATTTTTGCCGACATCGACGCAACCCTCAACCGCCTGGAGATCAAATTCGATAATTACTTCAACGAACACACCCTCTACGATGCGGGCCTGATCGATGAGGTAGTCGCCGCGCTCCGTGCCAAGGGGCTGGTTTATGATCGGGATGACGCGGTCTGGTTCAAGACCACCGAGTACGGCCAGGAACAGGACCGGGTCATTATCAAGAGCAGCGGCGAGCCGACCTACCGCTTGCCGGATATTGCCTATCATCGGGAAAAATTCAAACGGGGGTTTGACTGGATGGTCGATATCTTCGGGGCCGACCATATCGCTACGGTGCCGGACGTCATGGCCGGGCTTATGGCCCTGGGTTACGATCCGGCCAAGGTTACGGTGGTGCTTCACCAATTCGTCACCCTGATGCGCGAGGGCAAGCAGGTCAAGATGTCGACCCGGAAGGCCAATTTCGTGACGATCGACGAATTGGTCGACGAGGTCGGGGTGGACGTGGTCCGCTTCTTTTTCCTGATGCGCAAGGCGGACAGTCATCTGGAGTTCGATCTCGATCTGGCCACCCAGCAGAGCCAGGAAAATCCGGTCTACTACATGCAGTATGGCCATGCCCGTCTGGCCAGCATCAATCGCAAGGCCGCCGAGAAAGGGGTCGCGCGGGGGAGCTTGGCGGATGTCCCCCTGCACCGCCTCATCGAAGCGGAGGAGCTTCATCTCCTCAAATCGCTGGCCGCCTGGCCCGAGCTGGTCGAGAGCGCCGCCCTGAATCTGGAACCCCATGGGGTTATTTTCTTCATGCAGGATCTGGCCGCCCAGTTTCACAGCTATTACAATAAACATCGGATCATCTCCGACGATCTTGAACTCTCCCGGGCCCGGCTCTGGCTGGCTGAAGGCATTCGGATTATCCTGCGAAACGGCTTGAATCTCATCGGGGTCAATGCCCCGGAGACCATGTGAGTAATTTTTATGGCCCCGGGCAAGCGCAAGAGCAGAAGCAAGCAAAAGGGTTTTGTCGTAAAGTTCGAGCTTGCCCTGCCCGGCCTTCTCGGATTGGCCGTCGTTTGTTTCTGTATTTTTCTGTGGATGTTCCTGTTGGGAATCTGGTCCGGGCAAACCCTGTTTCCCGCGGGCGCATACCGGCCGGAGAAGATCGGGAAGGCGGCGCCCGGCAACCGGAACAACATTAAGCAAAAAGAGGCGGCCGCCGGAGAGAAAGCGGTGGCCGTGCCGGGAGACCGCTCTAAAAGGCGAGATTTGGCCGGGACGGCCAAGAAGAAGATTGTTGCCCGGGACAAGAGGGTGAAGCGGGAGCCCGAAGAGGATCCGGCCTTCTTCGCCATCCAGGTCGGCGCCTTTAAAGACGGCAGGCTGGCCGCGAAGGAAGTCGAAATCTGGAAGAACAAGGGGTTTAACTCTTTTTCCAGGCCGCCGACCGGGGATGACGACAACTTCACCAGGGTCTATGTCGGGCGGTTCGACACTCTGGACAGCGCGCGGGATAAGGCAAGCGCCATCGGCAGGGAAGGGCAAGTCAAACCTTTCGTGGTCCTGGTCCCGGATGAATAGCCCGCGCAGGGCGCGCTTGATTTGTTGGGGCGGCTGCGGTATATTTGTCAGGTTGAGCAGCTTTTTATACCCACAGGGCACCCCAAGGGTTCTGTTTAATCCTCCCTTGAGGAGGGCATTTGCTTCGCGGCGCATAAGTTTCGTACGAGCAGACAAGCTGCCCGATTCAGCTTTATGGCGGGGCTGAACGGCTGCTATGGGAATTAATCAAAACAACAGGGTTGCCGGGATGATCCGCAGGGCTCGCATCGCCGATGTAAAAAAGATCTACGCCATCTTGCAGCATTTTTCTTCACGGGAATTGCTGCTGGGCCGTTCGTTGAGTGCCTTATACGATCAGCTCCGCGATTTTCTGGTCTATGAAAAGATGCGGGCTGGCGAGCCGCTGATCATCGGGGTCTGCGCTCTTCACGTCTGCTGGGAGGATCTGGCCGAGGTCCGTTCTCTCGCGGTTATCGAGGAGGAGCACGGCAAGGGGGTGGGGCGCGCCTTGGTGCAGGCCTGCCTGGAGGATATGCGGGAACTCGGGTTGACCAGGGTTTTCACCTTGACCTACCAGCCGGGTTTTTTTGTGCGGCTGGGTTTTAGGCCGGTCGATAAGAGTGAGTTGCCACACAAGGTTTGGAGTGATTGCATCCATTGTCCAAAATTTCCGGATTGCAATGAGGAAGCGCTGATCCGGGAGATATAAGCAGGGAGCTTAATATAAATGATCGGAAGTTTACTAACCAAGATTTTTGGCAGCAAGAACGAAAGGGTTTTGAAGGAGCTTAATCCCCTGGTGGAGGCGATCAACGCGATCGAGCCGGAGATCAAGAAGCTCGACGACGCCGCCCTGGCGGCCAAGACCGTCGAGTTCAAGGAACGTCTCGGCCGGGGCGAGAGCCTCGATGATCTGCTGGTCGAGGCCTTCGCCGTGGTCCGGGAAGCCGCCTGGCGGACCGTGGCGATGCGGCCCTTCGACGTCCAGTTGATCGGCGGGGTTGTCCTGCATCAGGGCAAGATCGCCGAGATGAAAACCGGCGAGGGCAAGACCCTGGTCGCCACCATGCCGGTCTATCTTAATGCCCTGAGCGGCCGCGGCGCCCATGTGGTGACGGTCAACGACTATCTGGCCGGGCGTGACGCCGAATGGATGAGCGAGGTCTACAACTTTCTCGGCATGAGCACCGGGGTAATCGTCCATGATATGAGCGACCAGGACCGCCGGGCGGCCTACGCCAGCGATGTCACCTACGGGACCAACAACGAATTCGGTTTCGACTATCTGCGCGACAATATGAAGTTCGCCGTCGAGGATTTCTGCCAGCGGCCCTTGAACTTCGCCATCGTCGATGAGGTCGACTCCATTCTGATCGACGAGGCGCGGACCCCGCTGATCATCTCGGGACCCTCCGAGATGTCCACCGAATTATATCAGCGGGTGGACCGGCTCGTGCCCAACTTCAAAAAAGAGACCCACTTCACCATCGACGAGAAATCGCGCTCGCTCTCCCTTACCGACGAAGGGGTGGCCCTGGGCGAGAAGCTGCTCGGCATCGACAACCTTTACGACCCCAAGAATATCGAGTGGCTGCATCACCTTAATCAGGCCCTGAAGGCCCATTTCCTTTTCAGCCGCGATGTCGATTACCTGGTCAGGGGAGACGATGTTCTGATCGTCGACGAGTTTACGGGGCGGGCGCTGCCGGGCCGCCGTTACAGCGATGGCCTGCACCAGGCCCTGGAGGCCAAGGAAAAGGTCAAGGTCGAAAAGGAGAACCAGACCCTCGCCTCGATCACCTTCCAGAACTATTTCCGGATGTACGACAAACTGGCCGGGATGACCGGCACGGCCGATACCGAGGCGGTCGAGTTCAAGAAGATCTACGATCTTTCCGTGGTGACGATTCCGACCAACAACAAGATGATTCGCGAGGACTACGCCGATTCGATCTATAAAAACAAAAAGGCGAAGTTCCGGGCCGTGGTCAGGGAGATCAAGGAACTTCACGAATCCGGCCGCCCGGTGCTGGTCGGAACGATCAGCATCGACGTGTCGGAGCAGATCTCGGCCATGCTGACCAAGGCCGGGGTCAAGCATTCGGTCCTGAATGCCAAGCATCATGAACACGAAGCCAAGATCATTGCCGAAGCGGGCGAGCGCGGCCGGGTGACCATCGCCACCAACATGGCCGGCCGCGGCACCGATATCAAGCTCGGCGAGGGAATCGCCGACTTGGGCGGCCTGCACATTCTCGGGACCAGCCGGCATGAATCGCGCCGGATCGACAATCAGTTGCGGGGCCGTTCCGGCCGCCAGGGCGATCCCGGTTCCTCCCGGTTTTTCCTCTCCCTGGAGGACGACCTGCTGCGGGTTTTCGGGTCCGACCGGATTTCGGGGATCATGGACAAGCTCGGCATGGAAGAGGACGAGCCGGTCGAACACCAGATGATCAGCAAGGCGATCGAGAACGCCCAGCGCAAGGTCGAAGGGCACAACTTCGAGATTCGCAAGCACCTGCTCGAGTACGACGACGTGATGAACAAGCAGCGGGAGGTGATCTATCGGCAGCGGCGCGAGATCATGGCCAGTGCGGACGTTCATGAAGATATCATGGAGATGGTTGCCGATCTGGCCCATATCATCGCCGGCGGAGTGGCCGATCCCGGGAAGATGCCGGCCGAATGGGATTGGGGCAGCCTTTATGAGCAGCTGCAATCGACCTTCGGGTTGAAATACGAGTTCCCGGAAGAGGAAAAAAATGAGGAGCTTAGCGGCGAGAAACTGGCCGAGAAACTGGCCGTTTTCCTGGAAGAGGCCTATGGGAAGCGGGAAGAGGAAAACGGTTCCGGCAATATGCGCAACCTCGAAAAGCTGGTCCTTCTCCAGGTTATCGATCAGTACTGGAAGGAGCATCTGCTCAACATGGATCATCTCAAGGAGGGCATCGGCCTGCGCGGCTACGGCCAGAAGAACCCCCTGAACGAATATAAGCGCGAAGGCTACGAGATGTTCCTGGAGCTGATGGATACCATCAAGCAGCAGACCGTCCGGAATCTTTTTCTGATCAGGCTGGTCGAGGAGGATGAAATAGAACGGCTGGCCCGGGAGCAGCGGGAACGCAAGCAGGAAATGGAGTTGCGTCACGGCGAATCGGGCGGAGAGCGCAAACCGGTGCGGCGCGAGGGCGAGAAGATCGGCCGCAATTCTCCATGTCCTTGCGGCAGCGGCAGTAAATATAAGAAATGCTGCGGCCGGGTTTCCTGAACCAGACATGGGCCGGGAAAAGTCATGACGAGTGATTTAAAGGTAAACGGTTTTAAGGCAGCGGCGGTCAGATCGGGTATTCGCGGCAAGGACCGGCTCGATATGGGGTTGATTGTCTGCGAGTGTTCGGCGGCGGCGGCTGGGGTTTTTACGACCAGTCGGGTCAAGGCCGCTCCGGTTCTGCTCGATATCGAGCGGCTGGCCTCGGGCCGGGCTCGGGCGGTCCTGGTCAATTCCGGGATTGCCAATGCCTGCTCGGGCGAGGCGGGGATGGCGGCCGCCGTCGCCGCCGGTCGGCTGGCGGCGGACGGTCTGGGGATCGATCAGCGGGAGGTCCTGGTCTCCTCCACCGGGGTGATCGGCGAGCAGCTCGATCTCGCCTGTTTCGAAAAAGGCGTGCCCGAGCTGATCAGGTCGTTGTCCGCCGACGGTCTCACCGAGGTCTCGCGGGCGATCATGACCACCGATACGGTGCCGAAAACCGCGGTGCGGCATGTCGAAGTCGACGGCAAACCGGTGAAGCTTGCCGGCCTGGCCAAGGGGGCCGGGATGATCAAACCCGATATGGCCACCATGCTCGCCTTTATCATGACCGACGCGGCGGTCGAGCCCGCTTGCCTGCGGACAATGTTGCGGGCAGGCTGCGAACGATCATTCAATCGGATCACCGTCGACGGCGATACCAGCACCAACGACTCGGCGATCATCCTTGCCAACGGCCTGGCCGCTAACCGGCCGCTAACCGGAAGCAGCGAAGGTTCGGCCGAATTCGGCCGCGCCCTGAATGATTTGCTGAAAGACCTGGCCCTGCAGATCGTCAGGGACGGCGAGGGGGCTACCAAGCTGGTCACCGTCCGGGTAACGGGGGCGCGCAGCGACGCGGAGGCCAGACAGGCGGCGGAGACGGTGGCCAATTCCAATCTGGTCAAAACCGCCTTTTTCGGCGAGGATGCCAACTGGGGCAGGATCATCGCCGCCCTGGGCCGCTCCGGGGCCGAATTCGACCAGTACAAGGTGGATATCGCCTTTGATGACGCGCTGCTGGTGGCAGACGGTCTTGGCCTGGGCCGCGGGGCCGAAGCGGCCGCCACCGGGGTCCTGCGGAATAAAGAGTTCAGCGTCAATATCGACCTCAAGAACGGCGAGGGTTTATACGCATGCTATACCTGCGATTTTTCCCTCGATTATGTCAGAATCAATGCCGATTACCGCTCCTGAGAGCATTTCAGCCCTTCCCGCCGCTTCCGCGCTCCGGTTTTTTCAGTTATTCATCTTCCCTGCCGCTCTCGATTTTACGATTGGCCGGCAAGTATGCTATCATAACCGTCTAAGCCGATGAACACTCCCATGCGTAAAATTATATTTGTTGTCCTGCTGCTGATTGTTATCGGCATCGGCCTCCTCCATTTTTTCACGCCCGGCGATCTCGGGGTCTATCATGCCGCCTATCGGCGCTTCAGTTACTTCCCCATCGTTCTGGGCGCGATCTGGTTCGGGCTGTGGGGCGGGGTCTTTTTTGCCGTTCTCTCCTCGCTGGCCTTCATCCCCCATCTCTTTCTCTACCTGGGCGACGACCCCCGGATCTACCTGAGCGAGCTGATCGAAATTGTCCTCTATCTTGCGGCCGGGACCCTTACCGGTTTTATCGCCAGCCGCGAGGCGAAGCTCCGCGACAAATACCGCAAACTTTCCGAGGAGCTGGAGGAGGCCTACGAGCGGCTGCATCACGAGAGCGCGGTCCTGCTTGAGGTGGAGAACCAGCTCGGGGCCAATCAGAAACTCTCCGCCCTCGGCGAACTCTCCGCCTCCCTGGCCCATGAAATCAAGAATCCCCTGAGCGCCCTGAAGGGGACCGCCGAGATTATCCTCGATGAATTTCCCGAAGGACATCCCAAGAGGGAATTCGGCGAAATCATGGTCAAGGAAGTGGATCGCCTGAACGCGACGGTCAACGAAATCCTCCAGTATTCAAAGGGGCAGACCGCGATCGGCAGCGACTATCCCCCCGAGCCCCTGAACGAAGTGGTCAGCCGGTTGGCGCGGCTGCTGGAATCGCATTTACGGAAAAAGGCGGTGACCCTGCGGATCGATGCCTGTCCGGAGGCTGACCGCTTTATGGTTGACGGCAGCAAGATGGCGCAGATCCTCCTGAACATTATCCTGAACGCCATCGACGCCCTGTCCGCGAACGGCAGAATCAACCTCAAGATCAGGCCCGACTCCAGGGAGATGGTGATCGCCGTCTCCGATAACGGCCCCGGGATTCCCGAGGAGATGCGGCCGGACATCTTCAAGCCGTTTGTCTCGGGGAAAGAGCACGGCACCGGCCTGGGGCTGTCGATCAGCGCCAAGATCGTCGAAAGCCTCGGCGGCCGGATCGATGTGGGCGAAAGCGATGCGGGCGGCGCCTGTTTTTCGGTTACCCTGCCGGAGTCGGGCTGAGATCGCATCGCGATGCCGTCTGGATTGAGGATTGACAGGTTCGTAAAAACCGCCAAAGATTAACGAAACGCACTTCGACAAGCTCAGCACGAACGTTAAAGTTTTTATAAAAATCGGAGTTATGAAATGGCCGACAGAATTCTCTTGATCGACGATGACGACAGTCTGCGAAGGGTGACCGAGTACAACCTGGTGGCGGCCGGTTTCGAGGTTGCCACCGCCGCTTCCGGCAAGGAAGGGCTGGCGGGGTTTGCCGAGTACGAGCCCGATCTGGTGGTTACCGACGTCGAGCTCGGCGATATTAACGGCCTGGAACTGCTCGCCGAATTTAAGAAGAGCAACCCCGATGTCCCGGTGATTGTGATAACCGCATACGGCACCATCGATATGGCGGTCAAGGCCATGGCCCGGGGCGCCTTCAACTTCATCACCAAGCCTTTCGACCGCGAGGCCCTGCGGATGTCGTGCCGGAAGGCCCTGGAGCTGACCACCCTGAAATCCCGGAACCGGCAGCTGGTCGAGGAGGTGGACCGGCTGAGCGGGGTCGAGGGCATGGAGACCGCCAATTCGGCCATGGCCGAACTGCTCGATACCGCCGTGCGGGTGGCGGAGAGCGAGGCGACCGTGTTGATCTCCGGCGAGTCGGGGACCGGCAAGGAGTTATTGGCCCGCCTGATCCATCGGCGCAGCGGTCGGCGGGACGGTCCGATGGTGGCGGTTAACTGCGCCGCCATTCCCGATACCCTGATCGAGAGCGAACTGTTCGGGCATGTCAAGGGCGCCTTCACCGGGGCGGTGGCCAGCCGCAAGGGGCGCTTCCAGGCGGCCCGCAAGGGCACCATTTTTCTCGACGAGATCGGCGAACTGAAACTCGATATGCAGGCCAAGCTCCTCCGGGCCATCCAGGAGAGGGAAGTGGAGCCGGTCGGCTCCGACAAGGTCGAAAAAGTCGATATCCGGGTGATCGCCGCCACCAACCGCAACCTCAAGGAACTGGTCGAGGCCGGGGAATTCCGGGAAGATCTCTATTACCGGCTGAGCGTCATCCCCCTCCATCTCCCGGCCCTGCGTGACCGGCCCGAGGATATCGAGGCCCTGGCCCGCCATTTCCTTAAAAAACTGGGGGCGCCCGATTCGGTCCGGTTCAGCGCCGCATCCCTGGCCCGCCTCCGGGAATACGACTGGCCCGGCAATATCCGGGAACTGCAGAATACCGTGGAGCGCGGCTTTATCCTGCGCCGCGGCGATGAGATCAACCCCGAAGTCCTGGGCCTGAAGGGCGGGCGGGCCGAGGCCGGCGAGACCGGGGAGAAAGGCTTTCTCGACTTCCCCATCCCCGATGAAGGCATCTCCTTGGAGGAGGTCGAGAAGAGCCTGATTCGCAAGGCCCTTGAAAAAAGCAACGGCAACCGCTCGGAGGCCGCCCGGCTGCTGAAGGTTCCCCGCCACGTCCTGATCTACCGGCTGGAGAAGTTCGACCTCTGACCGGATTGCTCAATGAACCCTGAAAGGTCGGCCAAATGACGGAAACATTCCTGGCAATCATCACCGCCCATCTCCTGGGTGACTTTGTCCTCCAGACCGGCTGGATGGTGGCGCGCAAGAAAAAATTCCCGGTGCTCTTTCTTCATGCGGCCATTGTCACGCTGGTCTCGGCTCTCTTGCTGGGCGGCTGGCATTGGCCGATCCTGAGCGCCATATTTTTCCTCCATCTGACCATCGATGCCATCAAGGTCAATCTGACCGATGATTCATGGCCGCCATTCATAATCGACCAGTGCGCCCACTTTCTGACTCTGGCCGGCCTGGCCGTTTTATTCGCCGATGCGGCGGCCGGCGGCCTTTACCCCGCGCTATTCGGGGAGGAGTTGTTGAACTGGTACTTCGCCTCCCTGTCTTTGCTGGCGGGGGTCATCCTTATCGTGCCGGCGGGCGGGATCCTGATCGGCAAACTCACCTCGCCATTTATGGCAAAGTTGAACGACGCGGAGCTCGCCGGAGTGCGAAAGGGCCGCCGGGATCTCGGCTGGCTGGAGAGGTCGCTGGTCATGCTGTTGCTGCTGATCAAACAGCCGACCGGGATCATCTTTCTGCTTATCGCGAAATCGGTGCTCGGATTCGGCAAGATCAAGGATCGCGGCCGCCGCAAGGTCGCCCGTTACATAATAATCGGCACAACTTTAAGCTTCGGCTGGGCTTTGCTGGTTTCGGTAATCACCCAGCAGTCGATCCAGCAGTGGCTTCCCCGAAAACATGCGGAGGTCCCGGCCCTGGAAGTGCTCATCAAAGAGCGGCCGTGAGGGGGCAGAGGTTATTATGGCCGGTGATCGAAAACCGGGGACGGCAGATTTGCAAAAAACCAGTCGGATCAGTTTCGCGTTGTGCGTGCCGTTCTTCGCTTTGCTCCTTTTCGGATGCGGCGGGGGAGGCGGCTATTTCAACCTGCAGATAGCCGATGCCGGTTCGGATCAGATCGTGCGGGCCGGTGATCAGGTAACCCTCGACGGCAGCGCCAGCAAGGTGGGTATCGGGGGAGGCACGTCGCCGGGAACGATGTTGACCTACAACTGGTCGTTCACCTTGAAACCGGCCGGAAGTACCGCGGCCCTTTATGATCAAACCGCAATGAATCCAACCTTTACCGCGGATCGGGCCGGTACCTACACGGTCTGCTTGACTGTCAGCGACGGCAGCGGCAACAGCGCCGACGACAGCGTGACGATCATCGCGACGGAGATCGTTGCCAACTCAGCCCCGGTCGCGGTTGCGGGGCCGGACCGGACCGTTACCTTCGGAATGAGCGTGGAGCTGGACGGCGGCGGCAGTTACGATGCCGATGGCGACCCGTTAACCTACAAATGGAATGTTATCGAAAAACCCGGGCCAGGTTTCGGGGAACCGGAAAGCCTATTGTTATCCGAGGCGG
Organism: Desulfobulbales bacterium; assembly: GCA_029210665.1. GTDB lineage: Bacteria > Desulfobacterota > Desulfobulbia > Desulfobulbales > JAGXFP01 > JAGXFP01. Next base: position 774 of record JARGFN010000018.1, on the reverse strand, counting down.
AGGGCAAAACAACCCTCAACCCCGATGCAGTCGGCGCCTACACAATTCAGTTGGTTGTTAATGACGGGATGGTCGATAGCGCAGCCGACATTATTGTCGTTACGGCTGCTACTCCCGCTCCTCCGGTTTTTATCAATGGTGACCCCCCAGGGATCGGTAATCACCGCATGCTCTATCACGGCCGAATTCGATACGCCCATCCTCGCCTCGACGATTACCGATGAAACCTTTGCAATATACGATAGCGGCGCAGGGGTTTACCTGGCTCCCGCGGACGGCACCTGGGGGCTGTCGTCAAGCAGTGATACCTTAGCCATATTTATCCCGGCGGATTCTCTGCCGCGTTCTTATACGGTCACGCTAACCACCGCGATTAAAAATCAGGCAGGGGTCAACATGGAAGTAAACCGGGCCTGGAGTTTTACCGCGGCTTTGCCATGTCCGCCTTGACCACAAACAGGCTCAAGGTCATCAAAGAGCCTGGCAGCCTCGACCGGCCTGCTCCTTTTCTAATGATGAACGAGTCCCACAGATTCCGCTCCCCCTCCTTTTTTGGGGTGTCAAATTGCCAAAAGTCAACGGCCGATTTGACCCCTTTTCGAAAGATTCAGGCTGATCAATGATTTGTATGGCGCAATAACCAACACCCCGATCAGACAACGCCCAGGAAGAAGTGAACCACGGTGCCTAAAACGACGGAAGAAAAATTATCAGCTTATGTTCGACAGGAGTTTATGGGATTTGCCACAGTCAATCCGTAGAAAATACGCAATA
>JARGFN010000197.1 GCA_029210665.1 Desulfobulbales bacterium | reverse complement strand
ACCGATGATACCTTGGATGTCATCAAGAACCATGACCAGGTAATCGATTACTGGTCAAGCGAACCGGATCGCGGGGTTTACGATGCCTTCAATAAAGGCATTGACCAGGCCCGCGGAACATGGCTCTACTTCCTGGGCGGCGACGACCGTTTTGCGGACCCCATGGTCTTGCAGCGAATTTTCTCCCGGCCGCTCAAAGGGAAAATGATCTACGGCAATGTCATGCTGGAAGGGGCGGGACCGATCAGGAGAACCGATAATCTCTACGATGGCCGTTTCACCCCGCTAAAACTCTGTCTGAGAAATATCTGCCAGCAGGCCATTTTTTATCATAAAAGTTTGTTCGACTCGCTGGGACCGTTCGAACTTAAATATCCGTTTCTGGCCGATTATGCTTTCAACTTGAGGGCTTTCGCCGAAAGGGAAACGAAGCCTCAATTCATAAATACCGTTATAGCGGTTTTTTGGAACGAGGGACTGAGCGGGCAAAAGATGGATCCGGCTTTTGAACAGGATCGCCCCGCCCTGGTCAAACAGCTCTTTGGCTTGCCTTATTATCTTTTTTTCAGCGGGATAAGACTCTCTATCCGCTTGGTAGTCTGGGGCGCCGGGTTAATAGGTCTAAAGACGAAATGGCGGAATAAAATTTAAAATGCGCCTGCTGACCACCTATACCTCCTACCCCGCCGACCGCAATGACTGGCGCGGCGTCTTTATTTATAATCTCGCCGCCGCCCTGGGCAAGTGCAAGGATCTGGAAATAAAGGCCTGGGGGCCCCCGGGGGTTATTCCGGAGAACATCGCCTATATTGCCACCCCCGGGGAAGCCGCCTGGCTGGCGAAACTGATGGCGGCCGGCGGCATTGCCCATCTGCTCAGAACCAGGCCCTTGACAAGCCTGCTCTACCATGTTCCCTGGCTGCTCTATTTATTAAGAAAGGTCTATCGACGTTCCGCTCGATCCACCGATCTCTACCATGTCCACTGGCTGCATAATGCGATCCCGCTGGGGACAAAAAACCGGCAGCCCCTGGTGATCTCGGTGCTGGGCGGCGATCTGAAACTGGCGGCCAATCCCTTGCTTCGGCATCTTATCAGGCGAATCCTGAAAAAGCGGCGCGCTGTCCTCTGTCCGAACGGCGAGTGGATGGTGCCGATTCTGGAAGACTACTTCGGCGACGATGCCGAAATCGTCTATGTCCCGTTCGGGATCGGCGAAGAGTGGTTCAAAATCGAAAGAGCCTTGTCCGGCACTGACCATCGGTGGCTGACGGTACTTCGGATGACCAGGCGAAAGGTGGGGCAGCTCTTCGCTTGGGGGGAAGATCTCTTTACCGGACCCCACCACCTGACCTGGCTCGGTCCCAGACAGGAAGAGATCACCCCTCCCCCATGGCTCGATTATCAGGGCGCGACCGATCCGGATGAGCTTCTCGGCAAATGGTTTCCCGGGGCCGCCGGCCTGATAACCCTGAGCGAACACGACGAGGGCCAACCCCAGATTATCCTGGAGGCAATGGCGGCCGGACTACCGATTATTGCCTCCGACATCCCGGCCCACCGTGACCTGATCATAAATTATGAGACTGGGATTCTGGTCGACAGCAAAGAAGAGCTGCAAGCAGCCATCGCCTTTCTCTCCCTGCCGGAAAACAATAAAAGGATTGCCCGACAGGCACGAAACTGGGTAAGAAAAGAGATCGGCACCTGGGATGATTGCGCCGCACGTTATGCGCAGATCTATAAACAGTTATTACCCGACGAGACCGCGTGAAAAAAATTATTATCATCGGCAGCGGCGCTTTCCTGGCCGGTTCCTTCATCAAACAACTGCCGGGCTTGGGCTATAAGGTCGTCGGTTTCTCGAGATCCGCTCCGGACCCTGATTTTGCCCCCGCCGGTAAGGAGATTGAAATAATCGCCAGATCCTACACCGACCTCGCGGCCCTTAAACCCCATTTGCAGGAGTGCGACACCCTGGTGCACTTCGCCTCGGCCTCGACTCCCGCCAATTCCGCGCAGGACCCGGTCAGCGAAATAACCGCCAATGTCCTGCCGACGATCAGGCTCCTGCAGGAGCTGCAAAACTACCGCGACAAACACTTCATCTATATCTCCTCGGCCGGCACCGTTTACGGTAACCAGCCGCCCCCCCTGCATGAACAACTGCCGCTTCAACCGACCTCCTATTACGGGGCCGGCAAGGCGGCAATCGAAATTTTTCTGCGGGCCTTTCAGCTGCGCGGCAACAACAAGGTGACCATCGTCCGCCCGACCAACATCTACGGCCCCGGCCAGAAACTGAAAAAGAATTTCGGCCTAATCCGGACCATGCTGGAAAAAGTAAAAACCGGGGATGTGCTGGAAGTTCGTGGCGACGGCACCGCCGCCCGAGATTATCTGCATATCGATGATTTTTCCGCGGCCCTGCTCAGTCTGCTGCAACAGCGGGACAAACTGGCCGATTTTGAGGTCTTCAATGTCGGCTGCGGGGCAGCATTCAGCATCAACCGGATTATCGAAATCGTCCGGCAGGTTACCGGGACCGCGCCGCGAGTTAAATATGTCCCCGGCCAGGTTTCCGATGTGGTCGTCTCCAATCCCGACATCGGCAAGATCATGACCCTGCTCGACTGGCGGCCGGAAATTCCAATTAATGACGGGATCAGACAGACCTGGGAGTGGTTGAGAACTCAATAGGTAAGTGCTTACAGGATGGGAGATGGGCCCAACTTTGATGGGCCTGCCCCGTGATTGTTTATCTCAATAGCCGCCTAATAATCATTTGCGGGGAGCGGCGTTGCTCGTCTCCAATCCATATGTCAATGAAACCAACCTGTTCAGTCTGCATAGCCAATTACAACGGCGAAAAATTTCTGGAGCCCTGCCTCAACTCCATTCTTGCCCAGGAATTCGATCCGCCGGTCGAGATTATCGTCCACGACGACCGGTCAACCGATAATTCCGTCCAGCTGCTCCGCGACAGGTTTCCCCAGGTACAACTGATCGCCAGCGAAACGAATGTCGGCTTCTGTGTCGGCAACAACCGGATGGCGGCTGCCGCGACCGGTGAATATCTCCTCCTCCTCAACAACGACGCGGTTCTCCACAAAAACTCCCTGAAGACCCTGCATGACGCGGCACTAAAGTATGGCCGGGGAGTCTATGGACTCGCCCAATATGATGCAGAGACCGGCGAACTGATCGACATCGGCAGCTTTCTCGACCTGTTCTATAATCCGATTCCTAACCGCGACCCGAACCATCCCGAGGTAGCCATGATTATCGGGGCATGTCTGTGGATCGACAAGCGATTATGGGATGAAATCGGCGGCTTTCCGGAGTGGTTCGGCTCGATGGCCGAGGACATGTACCTCTGCTGCCGGGCCCGGCTGATGGGGTATCCGGTGACGGCCCTGGCGCAGTCCGGGTTCGACCACTGGGTGGGGAGCAGTTTCGGCGGCGGCAAGGCCAAGGAAAAC
>JARGFN010000196.1 GCA_029210665.1 Desulfobulbales bacterium | reverse complement strand
AGTAACGAAACTTATAATCTGAAGAACGTCCCCAATTCCGACATTTTCTAGGGAGAAAAATCATCGCCATGGAAAATCACAAACTGGTCATGCCGAAACACCTCAACCACTACGGCTTTCTCTTCGGCGGCCATCTGCTGAAATGGGTCGACGAGTATGCCTATATCGCCGCCGCCATGGAATATCCGGGCAGCAACTTCGTGACCATCGCCATGGACAAGGTCGAATTCAGGAAAAGCGTCCGCCAGGGCACCATTCTGCGGTTCATCGTCGAGCAGAGCAAACGGGGCCGGACTTCCCTGCAGTACAGCGTTTATGTCTACCTGGGAGATATCAATGAGTACGACAAACTGATCTTTTCCACCACCGTCACCCTGGTCCACGTCGACGAAGATGGCAGAAAGGAACCGCTGCCGCCGCGTAAAATCATCTCCCGATAGTGGACAAATCCGATGGCAAGATGGCCCGGCAGGGGGTATGATAAACGGCGCAATGTTTGACAACCTGCAAGAAGTTAAACCGAGCCGGAAACAGGCCCTGATTCGGCCTTTAATGTTGACCGACTCAACCGCCAGAGCCGCGGAACCTGGCGTCATAAAGGTTCCGCATCCTAAAAACTCAATGGGGAGGAAATTCATGAAACGTTTTCTAATCGTGCTGACAGCCATTTTAGCAACCGGCTTTTTCGCCGGCTGCGGCGGCTCCGCCAAAACAGTCAACCTGCCGGCAGGGGTTTCCGGGGATATCGCCGTGCTCTCGCTTGGCGCCGACACCTCAAATTTGAATCACGACCAGATCGCCCTCCTGAATCACACCCTCAACTGGATGGATCGCGATATAATCCAAACCCTGAAGCGCACCGGTTTTCAACCGACCCGGATCGCAGCCGCGAATGATTTCACCGGGAACGGTTATTTACTGAAAATCACCATTACCGACCATAAAATGATCCCCAAGGGGGCAAGAATGCTGGGCGGGATGATGGCCGGCGCCGACCGCCTCGGAGCCCATTTTGATCTGGTCGATGCAAATCGCCAGACGGTCTTAAGCTGGGACGACACCCAGGCCTCCACGAAGGGGGGAACTTACTGCGCCCAGACCTTAAACCGCAACGCCGCCGAAAGGATCACGACCTACCTAGTACCCCGTAACCCCTAAACTATCGCATCTTGCTCGTTATTTTACGTGCCAACCGCGTTGCGACTTCCGTTACAGAGCGCTGCTATGCGCCGGAAGTCGCGCCTTGTTGGCCCACAAAATCCCTTCGCAATCTTGCGAAACTTTATGGTTTACGGGGTACTAGGCGAATCCTGAGAAGCCGGCCGCCGCCGCGCCCCCTGGTAAAAGGAAGAAAATGCTACCACCAAGGACAGACTCCGCCGTCGCCGCAATCCACACTTGCGACCGGACGAGCCAGGTAATCCGGCCCCTTTATGCCAGCGGGGTTTCGGCGGGGTTCCCCTCCCCGGCCGAAGACTATATCGAGCAGCACCTCGACCTGAACGAGCTTTTGATCCGGCGGCCGTCCGCGACCTTTTTCGTCCGGGTCAACGGCGATTCGATGACCGGGGTCGGGATCAACCATGGCGATATCCTGATCGTCGACCGCTCGCTCGAACCGGCCGGCGGCAAGATCGTTATCGCCGTCATCGACGGCGAATTCACGGTGAAGAGGTTGGTCGGCAGCGGCACTTCCCGCCGCCTGGTGGCCGAGAACCCCGCCTACCCGCCGATTGAGCTCAGCGGCGCATCATCCTGCGAGATTTGGGGGGTGGTGACCGGTTCGATCCACCAGTTCTGATGGCGGCGCAAAAACTCCGATCTCCTGCGTCGTGGCGTATTTTTGCTCCTTCGGCATACCGCATGTATGGCCTCAGTTACAAAAATACGCCACTCCTTGTGTATCGAACTTTTTGCTTAGCCATCCCCATTTTTAACTTTTCACAAGTTTATCAGTTCTGATTCCTACGCCGATGCAAAAAGTATTCGCCCTGGTCGACTGCAATAACTTCTATGCCTCCTGCGAGCGTCTCTTCCGGCCGGAACTCCGGGAGAAGCCGATCGTGGTGCTGTCCAACAACGACGGCTGCATCATCGCCCGCTCCAACGAGGCCAAAACCCTCGGCATCCCGATGGGGGCGCCCTACTTCAAGAACAAGGCGCTGATCCGCGGCCGCGATATCCGGGTATTCTCCTCCAACTACGCCCTGTACGGCGACCTCTCCCACCGGGTGATGAGCGTCCTGCGGGAACTGGAGCCGCAGGTCGAGGTCTACTCGATAGACGAGGCCTTCATCTCCCTGCCGGCCGGCAGCCGCAAGGATCTGCGCCGCTACGCCAGAGAACTTAAGGAAAGGGTCGAGCAGTGGGTCGGCATTCCCATTTCGGTCGGCATCGGCCCGACCAAGACCCTTGCCAAGATCGCCAACCGCCTGGCCAAAAAGGAGCCCCGCCACGGCGGCGCCTTCGTTATCGACGACCGCAATCGGGACGCGCTGCTCGCCTCGGTCGAGGTCGGCGCGGTCTGGGGGATCGGCAGGAGAAGCGTTGCCAAGCTTAAATCGCTCGGCATCCATACCGCCTTGCAACTGCAAGAGGCGGATGACAACCGGCTCCGCAAACAGCTGACCGTAACCGGCCTGCGCACCGCCATGGAACTGCGCTCCATCCCCTGTATCCCCCTGGAAAGCGCCGAACCGGACCGGAAAAGCGTGATCAGCTCCCGCTCCTTCGGCCGGCCGGTAAGTTCCCTTGCCGACCTCAGGGAAGCGGTCGCCAGCCATGTGGCCATCGGCGCCGCGAAGCTCCGGCAGGAGGGTACGGCGGCCGGCGCCATCCAGGTCTTCATCCTGACCAACCGCTTCAAGGAGAGCGACCGCCAGTACTCGGGCAGCACCACCATCCCGCTGAGCACGGCCAGCGCCTGCACTCCGACCCTGATCTCCGCCGCCCGCCGGGGCCTCGAAATGATCTACAGACCGGGCTACCGATTCAACAAGGCGGGAATAATGCTGACCGGCCTGATCCCCCGCCACAAGGTGCAGGGGAACCTGCTGGACCGGGATGACGGGGAGGGTCTTGCCCTGATGGAAAGCGTCGACCGGATCAACCGCGTCTGGGGCCGCAATACCATAAGGTTCGCGGCGGAAGGGCTCAGCAAGTCGTGGCGGATGCAACAGTCCTGGAAATCGCCGGCCTACACGACAAGCTGGCTTGAGATCCCCGTAGTCAACGCGGGGTTTCCGGCAAAATCTAAAAGCTTTTGACAATTCCCCGAATCATTTGCTTTTCAGGAATCAAGCTTTGCCCCTTTTTGTTCGTCCCTCCCGGCCTGGCGGATCTCGCCACCGTCCAGGCGGGCCAGAAGCGGCGTCGCCAGAGCGAGAAATTCCCCCATATGCTTCCTTGAAACCGCCGGGGCCGACGGCACCTTTATCCGGCTGTAGGGAATGGGGGGACGCTCCTAAAAAATTAACTAATTCTCCATCTCGATCAACTTG
>JARGFN010000017.1 GCA_029210665.1 Desulfobulbales bacterium | reverse complement strand
TGGAATCCGGTGTATATTGACAAGCCGGTTGCTTTGGAATAGGCTGAGCGATCCTTTAAAACTAGCAGGATGGAAGCAGGATGGCGGCAAAAGGGAAAATCTGCGTATCCATAGCCGCGGCCGATCCGGACCGGGCCCTGGCGCTCGCGGCCGGGGCGGTTGATCGGGCCTCGGTGCTTGAAATCCGACTGGATGCCCTGACCCGGCCGGTGGTGGCCCCGTTTGTCGAACAGCTTGAGGTGCCGCTGCTCTTTACCTGTCGGCCGAGCTGGGAGGGCGGAAACTTTGCCGGCACCGAGGAAGAACGTTTCGCCCTCCTTGCTGAGGCGGCGCGCGGGGGGGCGGCCTATGTGGATATAGAGTTGCGGGCCGATGAAGAGTTTAGGCGGCAGCTCCTCGATATGGCCGGGAAACATCAGGTAAAGGTGATTGTTTCCTGGCATGATTTTAAAACCACCGCCTCGGCTCAGGCTCTGCGGTCGATCTTCGAGGCCGAGTACCGCAGCGGCGGTGATATCGGCAAGATAGTTACCACGGCCCGTAATTTTCAGGATGTCCTGCGGGTCCTGACCTTGCAGGATATCGCTGCCGAAATGGGCTTTCCCCTTTGCGCCTTTTGCATGGGCCGGGCCGGGATGATCAGCAGGATCGCCACCCTTGAGCTGGGGGGCTTCATGACCTATGCCGCTCCCGACCATGGCCCGGCCACGGCGCCTGGTCAGCTCTCCGTTTCGGCGTTGGGTAAGGCTTTGGAGTGTTTTGATGAGGATCATTGACGGCAATACCGAGGTGTACGGTATCATGGGTTGGCCGGTCGCCCACAGCTTGAGCCCGCTCATCCAGAATCGGGCTTTCCGCGAACTGGGGCTCAATAAGGTCTATGTGCCTTTCCCGGTCGATGATGTTGAAACGGCCCTGAACGGTTGCCGGGCCTTAAGCATTCGCGGCATCAGTGTAACCATCCCCCACAAGCAGGCGGTGGTTCCCTTTCTCGACTCGATAGATCCGGTGGCGGCCCTGATCGGCGCTGTCAATACTCTGATTATCCAGGATGGCCGGATTCACGGCTGTAATACCGATTGGCAGGGTGCCAATCGGGCTTTGGCCGAGGCGATCGAGTTGGCCGGGGCGAAGGTCACCCTGCTTGGCGCCGGCGGCGCGGCCCGGGCCCTCGGTTTCGGCCTGCTGGAGGCCGGGGCGGAGGTGGTGATCGCCAGCCGGACTCCGGGCCGGGGCCGGGCTCTTGCCGCCGATCTGAACTGCGCCTGGCGACCCCTGACCGAAGTGGCCGGGGTGCGGGCCGATGTCCTGATTAACGCCACTTCCGTCGGGATGGCCCCTGATGTGGATAAGACGGCGGTACCGGCCGAGATTCTGGCCGGCTACCGGGTGGTGATGGATATCGTCTATGCCCCCCTTGAAACGAGGTTGCTGCGGGAGGCTGCCGAGGCGGGCTGCCGGACAATTAACGGCCTGGCGATGCTTCTTTACCAGGGTGCCGCACAATTTGAGCTGTGGACCGGTCGGCAACCGCCGCTCGCGGCGATGCGCCAAGAGCTTGACGATATATTTAAATGATGAGGGAAGTATTGTGAAAGAGATAAAACCCTTAAAACATGTTGATGCGGTCATTGAGGTGCCTGGTTCCAAGAGTATAACCCAGCGCGCCCTGGTGGTCGCCGCGCTCGCCAGGGGCGAAAGCGTTCTGTACGGGCCGCTCGCCAGTGAAGATACCCGGTATACCGCCAAGGCCCTGAGGAGCATGGGGGCCAGGATTCTAGACCGCAGCCGGCGCCGCTGGAGGATAACCGGATGCAGCGGCCGGATTTTGCCGCCGCGGCGCAAGATCTTTCTGGGCAACAACGGCACGGCCACCCGATTTTTGACTTCCGTCGCCGCGCTCGGCAACGGTGTTTTTACCATTACCGGCGACCGGCGGATGGAGGAAAGGCCGATCGGTCCCCTGATCGAGGCCCTGGCGGGCTGGGGGGTGTCGATCCGCAGTATCAAGGGCACCGACTGCCCTCCCCTCGAGATCAGGGCGGAAGGGTTGCGGGGCGGTCCGACCACTCTGCCGGCGGGGAAAAGCAGTCAGTATCTCTCCTCTCTCCTCCTGGTCGCGCCCTATGCGGCCCATAAGGCCAGTCTGACCGTGGCCGGCGAGGTGTTCTCCAAACCCTACGTCCATATGACCATGGCGGTGATGAAATCGTTCGGCATCAAGGTCAGGGCCAATGCCGAATTCAATCATTTCGAGATCCAGCGCACCTATTATAAGGCCCGGGACTATCGGATCGAGGGCGACGCCTCCAGCGCTTCCTATTTTTGGGGGGCCGCCGCGGTTACCGGCGGCCGGGTGACGGTTGCCAATGTTCCCAAGAAGTCCCTGCAGGGCGATGCGGTTTTTGTCGACATCCTGGCGAGGATGGGGTGTCGGGTCAGCAAGTCCGATAACGGCATCACCGTGCAGGGGCCGGGCGAGCTGAAAGGCATCGAAGTCGATATGGGTGACTGCCCCGACGTGGTGCCGACCTTGGCGGTGGTGGCGGCGAAAGCCCGCGGGCGGACGGTGATAACCAATATCGAGCACCTGCGGATCAAGGAGTGTGACCGGCTTAATGCCATGGCCAGGGAACTCGTCAAGCTGGGGGTCGAGGTCGAGGAGCGCAGGGATGCCCTGATTATCGAGGGCCGGGGGGGCGACGCCGAACTGCACGGGGCCGCAATCGAGACCTACAACGATCATCGAATTGCCCTGAGTTTTGCGGTGGCCGGTCTTTTTGTGCCGGGGGTCAAGGTGCTGGGCGAGGGGTGCGTGGCCAAGTCTTTTCCGGATTTCTGGGAAAGATTCGAACTTATTTACGGCGGTTAAACGGGGAGATTTAGCGGCCCTGCTACAGGTGGTTGTCGTTGAAGTTTTTAAGGTAACAGGCGAGGGTGGCGGCATCACTGGCGCTCATTTCCAGAAACTCCACGCCGTAGTGGAATTTGTTTTCGTCCCGCTTCTCGCCCCGGACTATTCGTCCCCTGATCTCGCAGAGATTGTCGCCGAGACCGATGGTGATAAGCAGGTTCTGGCCTTCGTTCAACGACAGATGGGTTTCCAGGAGAATGCCTCTCTCGCTGACATTGAGGGTGCGGGCCATCGCCCGGTCAACCGGCGCCCCCGACTCGTCAAGAGCGATAAAATCGAGAAGGTTCAGCGCGTCTTTTCTTTCGCTTTCGCGGTTTTCAAATCCCATTTTTTCCAAAGTCCAGTTGATAAGATGCTATTTTAAAGAATTCTCTTTAGTTCGTTTGATTAAATAATTCAACAACAAACTGTATTATTGCAAGGTTTTCCTGATATTGCCGATCAGGGGCGCCTTGCCAAGACATCCTTCAGCCATTCCGGATTAACGACTCGACTGCCACGGCGGCCCGGCCGGCTTACCGGATCCGGCTATTCACCATCCCCGAAAGCGGCGCTTTTCAAGATCGCCCGGCCAAGCGGATCGGCGATCGAGCCGTCTGCCACCAGGCCAAGCAGGCGATCGGCCAGAACCTTGCCGAGCTGAACGCCCTCCTGGTCAAATGAATTGATGTTCCAGACAAAGCCCTGGAAGGCGATCTTGCTCTCGTAAATGGCCAGCAGTTCGCCCATGGTCTCCGGGGTCAGGCGCTCGGCGAGCAGAATCGAGCCGGGCCGGTTGCCGGGAAAACGGCGGTTCGGATTGCGGCTTTCCGCGCCGGTGGCCAGGCCGACGGCCTGGGCCAGCAGGTTGGCGACAAGTTTCTCCTGGGAACTGGTCCGGTCGACGACCAGGTCCTCCCGGTACTGACTGTGCCGGAAGCCGATGAATTCGCAAGGAACCACGGCGGTCCCCTGGTGGAGCGCCTGATAGAAGGAGTGTTGACCGTTGGTGCCCGGTTCACCCCAGATTACCGGGCCGGTATGGTAGGCAAGGGCGCCGCCCTGCCGGTTGATCGACTTGCCGTTGCTTTCCATGTCGCATTGCTGGAGATGGGCGACGAAACGGCTCAGGGCCTGGCTGTATGGCAGAATCGCCAGGGTCTCGCAGTTGAGGAAATTGCGGTTCCAGATACCGAGCATGGCAAGGAGCAGGGGCAGATTCCTTTTGAGATCGGGCTCCTCGGCGGCCCGGTCGATGCGGTTGGCCCCCTCCAAAAACTTCTGGAAATTATCGAAACCGATCGCGAAAGAGAGCAGCAGGCCGCCGACCAGCGATGAGGTGCTGTAGCGGCCGCAGATATAGTCGAACAGGTAAAAAGAGCGCAGATATCTTCCCGGGTCGTTCATCGGGCTGTTTTCGCCGGTCACCGCCAGGAAATGGCGGGCCGGGTCGAGACCTGCCCCGCGAAACGCCTTTTTGGCCAGGGCCTCGTTGGTCAGGGTTTCCAGGGTGGCGCCGCTCTTGGAGACCACCGCCACCAGGGTGCGGCTCAGGTCCAGATCCTTAAGAACCGCCACGCAATCGTCGGGGTCGACATTCGAGATAAACAGGACCCGCCGGTCCGGCCGGGAGAACGGTTTCAGGGCCAGATAGACGGCCCGCGGACCCAGATCGGAGCCGCCGATCCCAATGTTTACCAGGTTGGTGAACATCTCCCCCCGAGCATTGCCCAGACGGCCCGTTTCCAGGTCGGCCAGAAAGTTCCGCAGTTTGTCGAGTTCGCACTGGGCCTGACCGGCGGCCTCGGGATTCTCCGGGGAGGCGGAAAAGATATCCCGGCTTGCGGTATGGAGGACCCGGCGGTTCTCGGAGGCGAAGCCCTCGATGCGATTCATCACCGCGCCCCTTTTCATCATCTTGAACTGCTCGACCGCGCCGCTCTGCTCGGCCAGTTCCCGCAGAAGCTCCAAGGTACTGTCGTCCACCCGCTGGGTGGCATAGAGCAGCCGGTAACTGCCGGCATGCGCAATGTAGCCGGCAAGTCTTTGCGGATTCAAGGCCTCGGGCATGCGCAGATCATAAGGGTGCCGGGCCGCCTGGCGCAGTTTGTCGTAGGCCGGCAGAAGATCCATATTCCGGAAATTGTTGTCCATGTGCCCCCTTGATTTCGCGGAGAGTGCTAAGGCGGTTGCCGATTAATAACGGTCCGGCAGCGCTGCCGGACCGTTATGCCGATTATTATATTACTAAACAGCCGGTAATTTCCTGTTTTTTTTACAAGATAATGGAGATGTGCTAAGTTGTAGGTTCAGCCGCCACGATTTTCAACCTCCTGTAGCCGTGACGGATTCAGAAATCTGTTAAACAGCAGCCTTTTCCTATAGTGATTTACAGCAATTTGATATATTTACTGGTGGTGATGGCGATTCTGGCCACCAGCACCTCTCCCGAGGGCGCCCTCCTGCCCGACTACCAGTTTTTCGCGCTTTTTGTGGGCAAGCTCTGGTTCTTTCGGTGGTTCATCCGTTTCGCCCGGAAGCGGCGAAAGATCATAAGGGTGGCCGACTACTTCTCGATCGAGCGAAACCTGGCCGTTTTCGCCCTGCTCCTCTTCGGGGTAGATGTCTATCTCCTCGATCTTCGCTACTATCTGGAGCTGCCGCCCTTCACCGAACAGCTGCCTTTTCTGGCCGATCTGGGCGGCATCGCGGTTTTCCTCCTTTATCTGATTCTGCTCTGGACCGAGCTCAAGCCGAGCTACGAGGAGGTCGTCGGAGTCAGGAAAAAAACCTTCACTCATCTTCGGGACAAGCTGCGCATCTGTATCGCCCTGGTCTTGCCCTGGCTGGTCGTTAACTTTCTGCATGATCTGCTGGTCCGGCTGCCGAGCAAGGGGGTTCGCGACCTGATGGCGTCACCCTGGGGGGAGCCGCTTTTCCTGCTGTTGCTGATCTCTGTCGCGATCATCTGGTACCCGGCCCTGCTGGTCCGGCTGTTTGGCTGCACCGCCATGCCCGCCGGCGAGGCGCGGAGCCGGATCGAACGGTTTGCCGGCCGCCAGGGGATTCGTTTCGGGGAAATCTGTCTGTGGCCGATCGTCGAAGGCAAGGTCCTGACCGCCGGCGTGGTGGGGTTCGTCGGCCGCTACCGTTACCTGTTAATAACGCCGGCCCTCCTTGAGGCCCTTTCCGAAGAAGAGCTGGAGGCGGTGGTTGCCCATGAGATCGGCCATGTCAAAAAACATCATCTCCTTCTCTATATCCTCCTCTTTCTCGGATTCGCCTTCCTGATCCAATTGTGCGTTCAGCCCCTGCTCACGATCCTGCTCACTACTCCCTGGGTTTACGACTTTCTTTTGAGTTATGAGGGGGAGCCGCTGACCTTGGTGGCGATTCTTACCGGCGGGCCGTTCGTCATTGCCGCTCTCGTCTATTTCCGCTATGTATTCGGCTTCTTCATGCGTAACTTCGAAAGGCAGGCGGACCATTATTCCTTCCGGGTCATGGGCAGTGTCGCACCGCTGATCAGCGTCTTCAGGAAGATCTCCCTGATGAGCGGCAAGGGCCGCGATGCCCCGTGCTGGCATCATTTCAGTATCGGCCAGCGCATTGACAGCCTATTGGCCTGTCAAGAGGACGGCAAGGCGGTGGAGAGCCATAACCATAAAGTCCATACCGCCCTGGCCGGTTATTTTGTCGCCTTTGTCGTGGCCCTTTTTTTGACCATGCAGGCGGGTGAGCGATTGACGGGCGATTCGTCCGGACAGCTTATCGCCGAGGAGGTGATCCTGGCAAGGATCGAGCGCGATCCCAACAATCCCCTCTGGCATCAGTTCCACGGCGATCTGCTAGTCTTCCGCGCGCAGTACGGCGAGGCGGTCAGCGCCTTTGAGAAGAGTCTTGAACTCGATCCGGATAATCCCGAGGCCCTGAATAATCTGGCCTGGCTGCTGTTGACCGTTGAAGATCAGAAATTGCACGATCCGGGCCGGGCCCTGGAACTGGCCAGAAAAGCGGCGCAAATTCAGCCGCGAAGCCACATTCTCGATACCCTGGCCGAGGCCTACTGGCGCAACGGCATGGTTGATCTGGCCCTGGAGACCGGCCGCCGTGCCCTGGAAAACAGTACCGGCAACCGTGAATATTATCGGCAGCAGCTGGAAAAATTCGATATGAGCGATCGATCCTGAGGGGCGGAATGGGCAAACAAGGCGTGATCATGGTAAACACCGGCAATGGCAAGGGCAAGACCACCGCCGCCTTCGGCCAGGCCCTGCGCGCGGCCGGGCACGGTTTTCCGGTGTGCGTCATCCAGTTTATCAAGGGCAAATGGCAGACCGGCGAGGCCCGGGCGGCGGCCGAATGCAGCGAGTTGATTGAACTGCATGTCCGCGGCACCGGTTTTACCTGGGCGGCCGAGGATCGGGATGAGGTGAAAAAGGCCGCCCTTCAGGGCTGGAAATTGGCCCGGACCAAGATCGAATCGGGCCGGTACGGGCTGGTGGTTCTCGATGAATTCACCTATCTCCTTAATTACGGGATCATCGCGGAAAAAGAGGCCCTTGATGTTTTGCGGGCCAGGCCGGCGGGGGTAAACGTCGTCATCACCGGCCGGGCGGCCGGGCCGGGATTGCTCGCCCTGGCCGACATCGTTACGGAGATGCGGGAGATCAAGCACGGTTACGGCTCCGGGGTCAAGGCCGGTAAGGGTGTCGAATTTTGATGGCGTCGCAAAAACGCAAAAATGGGATGGCTAAGCCGTTGTCAAAAAACAACATCCTGAATCCGTTATCGGGCGCCCCGCAGGGCGGCGTGGTGAATCCTGGCAATCCAGGGAAAAACGATTATCTAATGAAATTACATACTGATAAGTGAAATTTATCACGAAGCCGTCACGGATTCAGGAACCTGGCCGTTTTAGACAGTTGGACGGCATAAGGAGCCGTACAGAAGAGCCGGACAAATGGCCATGTTATTCCTGAACGGCTCCTAAGGCAGGGCGATCGGCGTGAGCAGGTCCAGGGCGGCCGGGGATTCGCCCTTGCGTAGACAGGCGCCGATGGCGGCCCCCAGTTTCTCGGCTTCCCGGAGTTGTTGGCGGGAATGGCCGTAGCGCTGGTAGTAGCGGCCGATCAGTTTCGACCTTTCCGGCGCCTTGCCGGCAATTTTAAGGAATACCCCCAGGGTTCGCCACGGTTCGGGCGAGGGATGGGAAAAGACGATCCGGTTCGGGACGTCGGCGCCGCATTTTTCCAGAAGTCTTTTCAGGCCAAGCCAGTGCAGGCGCCAGTAACCACGGCAGGAAATCAACGGCAGTACGGTCCGGCCCTTGAACAGACGCGGCCCGAAGCGGTCGATCAGATCGAGGATCGGGCCGCTGGGATTGTATGACCAGGTCGGCCCGGCCAGGATAATCAGATCGTTGTCGGCCCAGAGTTCGGGCTCGGGCTCCTTGATCGCTACCCGCCACCGGAGCGAGGAGGTGAGCATCATTCGGAAGGTGGCGAAAAATGAGCCGACCGGGAATCGCAAGGGGCTGGCGGGACGGAGCCGGATGAAACTAATCTTGACCCCCTCCTCTTTCAGTCCGCTGGCGAGATGGTTGAGCAGACCGCTGGTCTGGCCGCTGAAGGAATAATAGAGGAGCAGCGCCCGGCGCTTTTTGCCGGTCGGTTCCGAATTGGTATGGGCTGGGTTGTCGGGCATCGTTTTTCCTGAAGTTTCAGCCATACGGATATTATCTTGAGTTCAACAAAAATGATGGCGACGCCCAAAGCTGCCGAAGGTTTATGCCTTTGAGGGCGCTTCTGGCGGCGCCATTCAGAATAACACCCTTGTCCGGGCAAGGCATCGATTTTTTGCCTGCAAGGCCGTATTACCATACTAATCCGATCGAGGCGGCAATGGAAAAAAATTTTGATGTGGTTATCGTCGGCGGCGGCCTTACCGGTCTGAGCGCCGCTCATTTTTTAGTCAAGCGCGATCCCGGCCTCAAGATCGGGATTGTCGAAAAAGAAGCGCGGACGGGCGGCGCTATTCAAACGTTCAGGCGGGACGGTTACCAGGCGGAGTGGGGTCCGCACGGTTTCCTGAACAATACCGAAGAGAGCCTTGCGCTTCTGAGGGACCTTGGCCTCGATCGGGAAATGCAGACCGCCCCATTAGGCGATTTCAGACGCTTTATCTGTTTCGGTGGCAAATTGGAACCGCTACCCCAGAGTCCGAAGATGCTGCTCTCGACCCCGCTGCTTTCCTTGCCCGGTAAACTGCGGTTGCTGGCCGATCTCTGGAAAAAACCGCGAATGGAGGATCAGACCATCGGTGCATGGGCGGCCTATCGCTTCGGAGCCGGGGTGCTGCCGATGGTCGATGTCGCCGTGACCGGCACCTTTGCCGGCGATCTGCATCGCTTGAGTATCGATGCGGTCATGCCCGGGGTCCGCCGGCTTGAAAAGGAAGCGGGCTCGCTGTTGCGCGGCGTGATCAAAAAGAAAAAAACGGCGCCTTCCGGGGCCAGGGGCTTGCCGGCGATGATAAATTTCCCGGCCGGCATGGAACGGTTTACCGATCTGCTCGCCGCCGAGGGGAAGGGCGACCTGATGCTGTCGACCACGGTAACCGAGCTGGGGCGGGATGATGACGGTTGGCTGGTCGGTACCGACCATGACTCCTTGCGGGCGCCGCGGCTGGTCATCGCCTTGCCGGTCAATGCCTCCTTGCGGCTGCTCGGAAAGCTCGATCAGCCGCCGGTTGCCGAGGTGCCCACCGCCAGGATCGCCAACGTGGTCATGGGCTACGGCAGGGAGGCAAGGGTGCCCCGGGGATTCGGCTATCTGGCCCCGGAAACCGAGGGGCGTTTTGCCCTGGGGGCGATGTTTTCCTCGCATATGTTTCCGGACCGCTGCCCGGAGGGGCATGTCCTGCTTGAAGCGCTGGTCGGCGGCCGGCGGCATCCGGAACGACTGGAGCTGGACGATCAGGAGATGATCAGCCGGGTCTATGACGATATCAGCCGGTTGATGCCCCTGCCCGCACCCCCGGTATTTACCGCGGTCCTGAGATCGGCCGGGGCGATTCCCCAGCTCGAGATGGACCATCCGGCCCTGCTCGAATGGCGGCGCTCCGCCGAGAAAAAGTTCTCCGGCCTGCACGTCTGCGGTTTCGGCTGGGACGGTATCGGGATGAACGATGTGATTAAATCGGCGGCCCGCGCCGCCGAGGCTTTGCTGGCGGAGAAAAGGCCGGAAAGCGGCGAGGCGCCGGTCAAGCCCGTTTATTTTTAGCTTCCGGATATGGGCGCGAACCGGCCCCGGATTGCCCGCCGAACGGGCGGCGGCTTTATCGGAAAGAGGCTGAAATGATCTACGAGAACTGCTTGCGGATCTTTTTGGTCAACAGATCGACCTGGCCCCGGACGCTGGTATTGCGATTGATCGAATCGGTGATGACCCTGACCGAATGGACCACGGTGGAGTGATCGCGGTTGAAGGCCCGGCCGATGTCGGCCAGGGCCTGGTCGGTGAATTTTCTGGCCAGATACATGGCTACCTGACGGGGAAAGGCGACCTCCCGTTTGCGGCATTTCGATCTGAGTTCCTCGGCCGAGACCTTGAACTGCTTGGCGATAAAGTCGCGAATGGCCTCGGTCGAGATGACGCCTTCGGAGGTGTCGACGATATTGCGGATCACCTCCTTGACCATCGCGAGATCGGCCCGGTCGCGGCCGGCCAGCCCCATTTTGGCCTTGAGACCGACAACCGCGCTCTCAACCTGCCTGATGTCGCCCCTGATGTTTTCGGCCAGAAAACAAATCAGTTCCTCGTCAAGCTTCAGGATGTGGTTATCCGATTTTTTCTTGATGATCCGCTTTCTGGTCGGCAGGTCGGGCGGGTTGATCGTCGTGATTAATCCGCCCGACAGGCGGGAAAGTAACTCCGGCTCGATCTTGGGGATGTTCCGCGGGCAGAACTTGCTGGTGAAAACGATTCTTTTTTCCTGGCCGATCAGGATATCGAGGGCCGCGGCAAGTTCCTCCTGGGTCTTGAGTCTCCCCGACAGGGTGTGGACGTCCTCGATCAGCAGCACGTCGCAGTTATGGTATTTTTCCTTGAAATCCTCCATCTTGTTGCTGCGGATCGACTTGACCATTTCGGCGGTAAGTTGCTGGGCGGTCAGGTATTGCAGCCTGGTCGCGGGTGATTCGGCCATGATCTTGTGGGCCACGGCGTGGGTCAGATGGCTCTTGCCCAGGCCGGAGCCCGATTCGATGAACAGACAGCGGCCCAGGGCGGGGTCGTCGTTGGCGATGGCCTCGCAGGCCGTTTTCGCCATGATGTTCGATTCTCCGACAATGAACTCCGCAAAGGTGAAGCGGGGGTGGAGCGGCCGGACGGAATGTTTGACCAGCGGGACCCTGGGCAGGCGCAATTGCCCGGCCTTTCTGCCGGGCGGCAGCAGGGCCGGGGCGATATCGGCGGCGACTACCAGCCTGAGTTCGGTGTCTTGCATGTTCAAGGCGTCGAGGCTGTTCCTGAGCGTGCTGTAAAAATTCTCCCGCACCCACGAGCAAAAGAAACGATCCGGGGCGATCAGCTCAAGGAGACCCTCTGAAACCTGCCTGAAGCGAAGCGGTTGAATCCACAGAGACATGGTGGTCTCGGGCAGCACACCGGCCAGATTTTCTTTAATCATTTCCCAGGGCATAATATTTAAGACGGCTCTCGATGCTTTTATAATTTGGATCGGGAAATAGAGAATAAATCACCCACAATCAGTGGGCCATTGTCGTTGAAATGGGGCGAATCCGTCAAAAGTAGTCTGGGGTGATTTTCCGTCGCGGCCGAAAAGTTATCAACAGCCTGAAATCCCCCATGCCAGGCGGAGATGCGACAATCGTCATGCCTAACAGCCTATATTTACATGGTTTTTGCGGGGTGTTTTAAAAAAGCATATGATTATGTGGGGTTATGCCGTGAAGTTACGGGGTTTTGAAGGGCAACAAAATGTTTAAACGCGTTTTTACTCCGAATAGCTCGTTTTTACGTGGTATTGCTCCGTTTATTGTTCAAGCCCTTGAACTTGCTGAGGAATTTTTTTTGAGGTTTTGAAAATAAAAAAAAGCTGTCCGGGAAACGGCAAAAACAAGGGAAGGTAATCATCCAAACAGGGGTTGGCAGGATAAGAAAACCCGGGGAATGTCGAGACGCGGCAAGGGTTGCCGGAAGAGCGCCGGTGGTCGGGAGATAACCGGGAAGCGGCGGCATCCGGCCGGAAGACCCGGCCAGGCGGTCTACGATATCCTCCGGTAATAATCCTGCAGCTCAGCGTCGATGAAGCGGTCGATTTTCCGCAGATTGCCCTGATGGGAGGCAAATATTTCCCGGGGTCCCGCTTCTTTTAAGAGCAGTTCGACATGGGGGGCGACCTGCCGCCACAGCTGGCGGCGGTACTCGGTGTCGAGTTCGATAAGCTCCTCGGGGCGGCCGGCCGCCCTTTTTTGCAGACCGATAAATTGAAATCGCGAGAAAAACAGGGAAAACAGGGTGAGGGCGCCGCCCGCGCCCAGGGTCGGGATCAGCAGGTCGGCCCAGCCGACCCTGCCCGCCAGCAGTGAGGAAATCAGGGTCGTCTCCGGCAGACCGGTGAATTCGCGGATAATGATGTCCAGAAACAGAAAGAGAAACAGTCCGGTTATTATCGCCAGACGGCCGGTTTTCCTCAGAAGCTGCCGCCCCCGTAAGCTGAAGGAGGCGAGGGTTTCGGCCACCATCCGCAGTTCATGGGCCTGCTTGTCGATATGCTGGAGGATATGGTTGACCCGCAGTTTCGGAGCGGCCAGGATCCTTTCCTTTAATTCGGCCCGTTCGTTGGCCCACGCCGCCATTGATTCCGGGGCGCGGGCAAGGGTTGGCGAATAGGTCAGGAATATCCGGGGGATATCCTTGCGGCCGGTCATCTGGGAGAGGTTCCAGCAGAGGGTGCCGTAGGAGCGGATCAGGTCGCCCGGGTTGTCGCATTCGTCTATGCGGCTCATGACGAAAACGATCCGGTCTTCGCCGGAATTGCCCGGCAGGGTGTTGCGGATGGTCTCGTAGACTTCCCGGATAGTGCCGGCCTTGTGGGGGTCGAACATCAGGACCACCAGGTCGGCCAGCCGGGCCAGTTCGCCGATCACCGCGTTGTAGTCGTAGCCCCGGTCCTTTTCAGTAATTGCGTCCAGCATGCCGGGACTGTCGATTATCGCGAGGTCCTCCAGATGGGGCGACTCGAACTGTTTCATCGCGAAATGGGCCACGAATTGCTCGCCGTATTTCTTGAAGGCGGTAAAGGGCAGGCGCTCGTCGTTGATCAGGCTTGAGCCGGGAAGCTCCCGGGGCTCGGCGCCTTTTTCCGGCCCGGTCAGGATGGTAAAAGAGTCGTCGGTGGGCGACTGGCCGGTCCGCTGGATGTCGGTCTCGAAGATTTCGTTGATCAGGGTAGATTTACCCGAGGAAAAATTGCCCAGGATCAGGACCATCGATTTCCACTTAAGGGCCGGTTCCAGGTAATCCAGGCTCAGCTGATAGCGATTGAACAGCGGCGCCAGTTTGTCCATCGCCTTCTTCTGGATTTCGTCCTGCAGTTTCTGCGCTTCGGTCATGGTTTCCCCTTTTCGCGAGTTCGTTAAGGTTAAGCGGGCGGCGGCCCCGCCGGCGCTGCTTTGGGTGCCCGATCAAACGTTTAATTTATCATATAACCTTTAGCATCCTTTTAAAAGGCCAAAAAAGCGGGCCGGCAGGCGCTTGAGAGGGAGAAAGGCGGCCATGCCAAGTAATTAGTTGACGCGCGCCGCCGCCTTTTCTATTAATGTATAGATGGCTCCGCTCCGCGCAGCCATCGGCCCGGATGAGCAGCACGGCTTCGATACTCTCATTTCAAGGTCGACCATTGCCGCCATCCATCCGAATTGATCAGGCTTCCCGCTGCTCATCCGGGCCGTTGATCCGCTGATTTTGAGGAATTCGCGAAAAGTCAATACACCCTTACTTCGACAGGTTCAGGAAGAGCGGGATAACCTGCAGGCTCAGGGCGAGCGGAGCAGCTTTCTGATTTTGAATTTTGAAAAACAACGGGATGATCGCGGTCCGCCGCGGACGGTTCGCCCGAAATCGTGGAGGGAATGTGGCTCGTATAATGCTCAGGGATATGGAAAAGGGTCAGGCCGGGACCATCACCGCGATAAAGGTGGCCGGGGGTCTGGGCCGCAGGGTCAGGGAGATGGGCCTGGTGCCCGGCACCACCATCAAGATTCAGGGCCGCGCCCCCCTCTACGATCCCGTCGCCTTAAGGGTAATGGGCGGGACCCTGACCTTGCGGAACAATGAAGCGGATTTTATCGAGGTCGAGGTCGAGGACCCGGCAGCGGGCTAGTTCGAGGCGGTTCGAAGAAAAAAGGCCAGGCCATTTTAGTTGATAAACTCGCAAAAAGTCTCGAGATGACGTCGCAAAAAAACTGATTTGCCATGTCATTGCGAAGAGCGCAGCGACGAAGCAATCCAAGTATTTTCTCAGTTTACCTCTTTCTGGATTGCTTCGCTGCGCCCACATCACCTTGTGGCGATCGCAACTTTTTGCGACGCCATCTTAAATTCAAATAAGCTCCGGAAATTGCAAGGAAAGTCAGATGTCGAAAAGTTTCAAGATAGCCCTGGCCGGCAACCCCAACGCCGGCAAGACCACCCTCTTCAACCGCTTGACCGGGGCCCGGCAGCATGTCGGTAATTACCCAGGCGTTACGGTCGAGAAGAAGGAGGGGATCTACAACAGCCCGAGCGGCGCCAGGGTCAATATCGTCGATCTGCCGGGCACCTATTCGCTGACCGCCTATTCGGTCGAGGAGGTGGTCGCCCGGGACTTCCTGGTCCACGAGAAGCCCCGGGTGGTTATCGATATCGCCGATGCCTCCAACCTGGAGCGCCACCTCTATCTGACCTGCCAGTTTCTGGAACTGGGCGTGCCGGTGGTGATCGCCCTGAACATGATCGATGTGGCCCGGGACCGGGGCATTGCCATCGAAACCGACAAGCTCGCCGAGATGCTGGGGGTGCCGGTGATCCCGGTTTCGGCCCGGAGCGGCGAGGGGGTTACCGAACTGATGCGGGTGGTCGAGGAGGTCGCCCGGGCCGACAAGGATTGGCAGCCGGTCCATATCGCCTACGGCGAGGATATCGACAACGCCATCCTCGAGATGGAAGAGCGGCTCGCGGCCCGCTCCTTCCTGGCCGAACTCTACGCCCCCCGATGGCTCGCCCTGAAGTATCTGGAAAATGACGAGCAGATCGTCGCCAGGGGCAGGAGCTTCGCCGCCGAACACGGGCTCGCGGAAGTGGCGGAATACCTGGAGGGCAAGGTCGCGACGGTCGGCAAGCACCTGATGGCGACCATGGAAACCTACCCGGAGGCGATCGTCGCCGACCATCGCTACGGCTACATCAAGTCCATCCTGCGCCAGGGGGTTGTCACCCATACCTACGACGAAGACCGGCTCTACACCTCGGACCGGATCGACCGGGTCTTGACCAGCCGGATCTTCGGGCCGCTAATCATGCTCGCCGTCCTTCTCGGCCTCTACCATTTCACCTTCAGCTACAGCGAAGTGCCGGTCGGCTGGCTCGAATCCCTGTTCGGAACGGTCTCCGCTTTCCTCGACCGCCACATGGCCGAGGGCCCCCTGAAATCCCTGGTTATTTCAGGGGTCATCGATGGGGTCGGCGGGGTGATGGGCTTTGTGCCGATCATCATGTTCATGTTTTTCGGGATCGCCATTCTGGAGGATACCGGCTATCTGGCCCGGGTCGCCTTCATGATGGACCGGGTCTTCCGGATCTTCGGGTTGCACGGCAGTTCGGTGATGGCCTATATCATCTCCGGCGGCATTGCCGGCGGCTGCGCGGTCCCCGGGGTCATGGCCACCAGAACCCTTCGTTCGCCCCGGGAGAGGATGGCCACCCTGTTGACCGCCCCCTTCATGAACTGCGGGGCCAAGCTGCCGGTCCTCGCCCTGATGATCGGCGCCTTTTTTTCGAACAACCGGGCCCAGATCATGTTTCTTCTTACCCTCTTGGCCTGGGCGGTGGCCCTGATCGTCGCCAAGTTTCTGCGCCTCACGGTTTTGAGAGGGGAGCCGACCCCCTTCGTCATGGAGCTGCCCCCTTACCGTTTCCCGACCTTCCGGGGGTTGGCCATCCATACCTGGGAGAAGACCTGGCAGTATATCCGCAAGGCGGCGACCGTGATCCTCGGCGCCTCGATCCTGATCTGGGCGACGATGACCTTTCCCGGCCTGCCCGAGGCGCAGAAGGCGGAATTCCAGGAGCAGCGTCGGGCGGTGGTGGCGGATTATCTCGGTTCGGCGACGGCGGCCGATGATCCGGGCGAGGTCGAATTTCCGCCGGAATTATCCGCTGAACTCGCGGCAATCGAGGCGGCCCGGGCCGAAGAGGCCCTGCTCCACTCCCTGGCCGGCCGGGTCGGCAGCGGTTTCGAAAAGATCAGCTGGCTGGCCGGTTTCGACTGGCGGACCAATATCGCCCTGGTCGGCGGGTTCGCCGCCAAGGAGGTGATTATCTCGACCCTGGGCACCGCCTATTCCCTCGGCGAAGTCGCGCCGGAAGAGGGGGATTCCTCCCTCTCCAGGACCCTGGCCAATGATCCCGGCTGGAGCAAGATCAAGGCCTTCAGCCTGATCCTCTTCGTCATGTTCTACTCGCCCTGCTTCGTGACCGTGGTCTGCATTGTCAAGGAAGCCGGCTCCTGGAAATGGGGGGCCTTTTCAATGGCCTTCAACACGCTGTTCGCCTTTCTCCTGGCCACCGGGGTCTATCAGCTCGGCCGGGCCCTCGGTCTGGGCGGCTGAGATGGCTATAAACACATCGGAGTCGGACCATGTTTGATTTCCTGGAAAAATGGCTCGCGGCCCATGAGATCAGCGAGCCGCTGGTCAACCTGACCGTTCATGGCGCCATGTGGCTGACCGTGGTCCTGGCGACCCTGCTGGCGGCCGCGGTTTTCAAACGTTTCCTGATCCCCCTGGTGGAGAAAGGGGTACACCACAGCAGTAACCGCTGGGACGACACCCTGGTCAGCCATAAATTCTTCCGCCGGGTGGGCGCCGCCATCCCCCTGATCGCCGCGATCATCATTATTGACCTGCTCTTTCCGGACCGGCATGGGACCGCCGAGATAATCAGGCGGCTGGTCCTGGTCTCCCTGGTTATGATGGGGGTCAGGATTTTCAACAGCTTCCTGAACGCGGCCCTGCAAGTCTACAATTCCTCATCTATCGCCGAGGACCTCCCCCTCCGGGGCTACGTTCAGGTCTTCAATATCTTCCTCTGGGTGATGGCGGCGATCTTCGCGGCGGCCCTCATGGCCGACCGGTCGCCCTGGGGGATCATGAGCGTCCTCGGCGGCCTGACCGCCGTCCTCCTCCTGATTTTCAAGGACACCATTCTCGGTTTCGTGGCCAGCCTGCAGATCTCGGCCAACAATATGGTCCGGATCGGCGACTGGATCGAGATGCCCGATTTCGGCGCCGACGGCGATGTGTTCGATGTCTCGATCCACACGGTCAAGGTCAGAAACTGGGACAAGACGATCACCACCATCCCCACCTATGCCCTGGTCTCACATTCCTTCAAAAACTGGCGGGGCATGCAGGAGTCAGGCGGCCGCCGGATCAAGCGGGCCGTCTATATCGACATGAACTCGATCCGCTTCTGCGACGAGGAGATGCTGGCCCGGTTCGGCAAATTCGAAGTTCTCAAGGATTATCTCGCCGCCAAACAGGCCGAGATCGATAAGTACAACCGGGAGCACAACTGCGATCTCGATTCCTGCCAGATCAACGGCCGGCGGCAGACCAATATCGGGGTGTTCCGGGCCTATCTTCTAGCCACCCTGCGCAATAATCCCAAGATCCACCAGGAGATGACCTTCCTGGTCCGCCATCGCGACCCGACCCCCCAAGGGCTGCCGGTCGAAATCTACGTCTTCAGCAAGGACCAGGTCTGGGCCAATTACGAGGCGATCCAGGCCGATATCTTCGACCATGTCCTGGCGGCCCTGCCGGTCTTTGATCTCCGGGTCTTCCAGTTCCCTTCCGGCCGCGATCTGGCCGGCCTGAACCGTGGGCTCCAGGAGGCGGATTAAGTAAGGAAGCGGGGGAGGGGGAAAATTATTTGGACTTGATGAATCGGGGATTATAAGTTATTAAGTGTCCTTCCATATCGCACCCGTAGCTCAGCTGGATAGAGTACCTGACTACGAATCAGGCGGTCGCCCGTTCGAATCGGGCCGGGTGCTCCAGAAAACTTAAGGACTTACGCGAAAGTGTAGGTCCTTTTTTTGGGGGTGGTCAATAAAACGGTGAGGAACTTCTAAGCTCTTAACCGGACACCCCCCTGAGCTAATACACAACTCAGAAAGTTGAGGCTGTATGGTCCAGGACAGGCTTTTTCCGTTTGATACCCTCCTGCTTAACCTGTAAGCTTTGATTGGAAGAATCGTCAATGAAACCGACGGTCCGCGCTTTTTGGAAACGGCAAAAGGCGATTCACCATCCGGGGTCGTTTTTTTCGCCATAAATGAGGGGTATTCCGTATGAAATGGTTAGCTGTCGCCGCCGGCGTTATTCTCTTTCTGTTGGTCGCGGCCTATCTTGTCCTTTTTACCGCGCCGGGCAATCGTCTTCTGGCCCCGGTTGTCGAGGGGAAGATCGGCCGGGCGACCGGGTTGCCGGCTGATCTGGAGAACTTTGAACTGCGGCCCGGCCGGTTCGCTTTGACCCTGTTTCTCGGTCCGGGCAATCGGGTCGAGGCGGAAGGGGAATTTGGCCTCTTGGGTCGGGAGCTGACGGCGACCTACCGGGTAATCTTCGATGAGCTGGCCGATCTTGAACCGTTGACCGGGATCGTTCTGCACGGCAAGCTTCGGACCGAGGGCACGGTAAGCGGCAGCTTCGCCGATCTCTCCATCGACGGGGGGAGCGATATCGCCGCCAGCAACGCGAAATATTCCGTCACACTGGTCTCTTTCGAGCCCGGGGCGATCAAGGTTGAAATCATTGATGCCGAAACGGCGCAACTGCTGGAACTGCTTGGCAAGAAACCTTTCAGCACGGGCAAGCTCTCCCTGGATCTGGATCTCCGCAACCTCGATCCGCTTGCCCTGGACGGCGAGGCGCTTCTCGAGGTCGGCGGGGGGAGTATCGATACCGCGCTGATGAAAAAGGAATTTGACCTGACCCTGCCGGAAACCTCGTATGGGATGAGAGCCACCGGCCGCCTGCAAGGCAGGGAGATCAGTTATGAAATGAGTTTCGAATCGAACCTTGCCCGCCTTGTTTCAGAAGGGAGTGTCTCGCCGGAGTCGCTGGTGACGGACCTGGAGTATGAAGTCGATGTCGAGGAACTCGCGCTCTTTAAACCCCTGACCGGTTCGCCGCTGCGGGGGCCGCTTAAGACCTCGGGCAAGGTCAAGGGCGACCGGGAGACCATGGCCGTTTCCGGCACCGCCGATCTCGGCGGGGGGCGGACCGATTACGATATCGCCTTCGAGGATCTCCAGGCCCGGCAGGTGCTGGTCAAGATCAGTAACGCCGAGCTTGCCAGGCTCCTCTACATGGCCGGGCAGCCGGAACTGGCAAGCGGGGTGCTCAATGCCGATCTGAGCCTCACCGATCTCGACCCCGAAAACTTGAAAGGGGAGGGTGCGGTCAAGATCGGCAAGGGGAGATTGGCCACCGCCGTCTTCAAGCAGGAATACGATATTGTCTTGCCGCAAACCCCGTTCAGCTGGGATTTGAATGCCACCCTCCAGGGCAGGGGAATCGACTATCGGATGGCCTTTGATTCGACCCTTGCCGAAATCGGCTCGGAGGGCATCTTCATCCCGGAAGGCATGGGGATGGACCTTAAATACAGCGCCGATATCACCAGGCTCGAATTGTTGCAGCCTTTTGCCGGAATGCCGTTGCGCGGCGCCCTGAAATTAAACGGCACGGCGCAAGGCGACCGGGAAAGCCTGAAGATCGAAGGGGAGAGCGACCTGGCCGGCGGCGCGACCACCTTCCGGGTCGAGCTCCAGGATTTCAAGCCCGCCGCCATCTCCGCGAAAATCAGCAATCTCCTGCTGGCCCGCGCCCTTGATATGCTCGCGAAACCCCATTATGGCGACGGGGTTGTCGATGTCGATATCGAGATCAGCGAGGCCGGGGCGGGGGAGCTTAAAGGGAGCATCACCTCGGAGCTCAGCCGGGGGCGGCTTGACCCCAAGGTGCTTGCCGCCGAGTTCGACCTCGGCGCAGTGCCCGAAACATCTTTCAGCGCTACGGCGCAAACCACCCTGGCCGGAAATTTTATCGACACCGCCGCCACCCTTAACTCGACCCTGGCCGCCCTCCGGATCAAGCGGCTGCGCTACGATCTTGATGCTTCGCTATTGAGCGGCGATTACCGGGCCGAGATCCCCGATCTTGACCGGTTCTACTTCGTGACCGAACGGCACCTCAAGGGCGGTATGGTCTTCAACGGCGAGCTGGTAAAAGGGGAAAATCTGAAACTCACCGCCCGGGCCGACACCCTGGGCGGGAGTTTCGATGCCACCCTGATCGACGACGACCTCCATGCCGCTTTCAAAGAAATCCAGACCCTTGAAGCCCTGCGGATGCTGATCTATCCGGAGATCTTCGCTTCCTCGCTGGACGGTTCCCTCGACTACAATCTCGCCCTGAAAAAGGGGACCTTTTCCGCCGATCTGAGCGACGGCAAATTCACCCGCAATGTGATGTTCGACCTCCTCCTCTCCCTGGCCAGGACCGATCTTTACAAGGAGCTGTTTACCGGCACCCTGCGGAGTGAGATCAATCAGGAGTTGATCACCTCCGACCTCGCCCTGAAGGCGGACGACTCATCGATCGTCGGTGAAAACGTGACCCTGAATTCCAAAACCAGGGTGATTGAGGCCAGGCTCGACGTCCTGGCCAACAACAATCCGATCGGGGTTGTCATCAAGGGCAGGGTCGACAATCCGCAGGTCAAGCTCGATACCTCCGCGCTGATCAAGCAGGAGGCGGGCAAGGTTCTTAAAAAAGAGGTCGATAAACTGCTGAGAGACCTTTTTAAGTGAGGGGTGCCTGGGGACCCGGAAAATCCTTGGAGAGTGCGATAAAAATGCGGGTATTCGATTTTATTTTTCCGGTAGGCCTTTCCTTAAAACCCTATATTTGTTAGATTGATTTTACGATAATCATAATGGAGGATGACGGCTGTCTTCGGGGCGCAAAGGCAAGAGCGTGGCCCTTTTGACCCGGAATTCTCTGCATGGCATGTGGCTGAAAAATCAACCAGGGAGTTATATTAATGGCGAGAAACAAGAGTAAACACAAAGACATTGCCCGGATCGATCAGGAATCCAAAAGAACCTATGGCTGGTATGTCAGGGTAAGGTTTCATGGGAAGACCCATTCCAAGTTCTTCTCCGATAAAAAATCCGGCGGGCGGGATTTGAGTCTCCTTGCCGCCATTGCCTGGCGCAACGAGACCGAAAAACAGCTGGGTAAGCCAAGGACCGATCGCCATATGGTCACCAAGACCAAGGTGGCGACCGGAGTCGTCGGCGTTCGGCTCAACGAAAAGCTGGGGCGCTACGAGGTGAGCTGGGTCGACCGGAAGGGTAAACAGGGCAAAACCTCCGTTGCCCTGAGCAGGCACGGCAAGGAAGGCGCCTTTAAGAGGGCTTGCGAGATCCGGGCCCGGAAAGAGGCGGAACGTCTTGCCGCGCCGAAATAGCCGGGAACCTTCGCCATAACAATCAGGTCGGCGACCTTGACCAATCCCTTTTCCTTCAGCCGGCCGGCTTATCCCCGCAGGGCATAAGTTTCGTACGCGCAGACGGGCTGCTCAACTCAGTTATCCCTTGACCACCGCCAGGGGACGCAGCTCGACCAGCACCTCGACCAGATCGAGCTGGTTTTCGAGTACTTCGTCGATATCCTTGTAGGCGCCCGCCGCCTCGTCGAGGTCGCCGCGATGGCGGATGGCATGGATGATCCCCTGCTCGTCCAGCTTCTTCTGTTCCCCGGCCAGATCGAGCTGCCGCTGGGCCTGCTTGCGGCCCATCTTGCGGCCGGCGCCGTGGGAGCATGATGAGAAGCTTTCCGGGTTACCCTTGCCCCTGACCAGATAGCTCGGGGTCCCTTGGGAGCCGGGGATGATGCCGATCTCGCCGGGATTGGCCCTGGTTGCCCCCTTGCGGTGGACGATGACCTCCTTGTGGAAGTGGGTTTCGACGGCCGCGTAGTTATGGGCGATGTTGATCATCTCGTCGAAGAGCACCGGCGGGGTCACCGCCAGCAGGGCGTCCTTGACCCGTTCCATCATCAGTTTGCGGTTGGCGTAGGCGAAATCGACGCAGTAGCGCATCTCGCTCAGGTAGCCGCGGCCCGCTTCGCTGTCGATCGGCAGAAAGGCGAGCTGCCACCGGGCGGGGATCTTCGAACCCCACTGGCGGTTCAGGTCGGCGGCCAGCCGGTTGTAATAGTTGGCGACCTTGAAACCCAGGTTGCGGCTGCCCGAGTGGATCATGATCCAGATGTGGCCGTCGCTGCCCTTCTGGATTTCGATGAAATGGTTGCCGCCGCCCAGGGTGCCGAGCTGGGTCAGGGCGTTCCGGTATTCCCGGGAGACAATGGCCAGATCGTCAAGCCGGCCGTCCTTGATCTTCGGCATCAGGGCCGGATTCTGCCGGTGCTGGTGATGTTTGAAGCCAAGGGGGATTGTTTTTCTGATCTCGCCGAGCATGGCCTTTAACTTGTCGGTGGAGATCGCGACCAGCGAGGTCCGGGTTGCGCATATTCCACAACCGATGTCGACCCCGACCGCATTGGGCACCACCATGCCCATCGCCGCCATCACTCCGCCGATCGGCATGCCGTAGCCGAGATGGGCGTCGGGCATCACCGCGACATGCTTGAAAACAAAGGGCAGGTTGGCCAGGTTCGCCGCCTGTTCCAGGGTGCCCGGTTCGATATCGTCGAGCCAGAGCTTGATCGGGGTTTTTTCGGTGTCGATAATTCTTTTCATCGCCTTATTCCGCGGTTAAACATTGCCGGCCGGAACCGTTGCCGCCTAGTTCCGCGATGGTCCGGTAAAGGCCATCGGCAACTTCCGCCATTTTCTCGTAGGCCAGCCGGTCAGGGGTGTCGGAAGCCAGGTGGTAGTGATCGTAACGAAAAAAAGCGGTGTCCGTCACCATAATCGCCGGATAACCCTCCCGCCAGAAAGACCAGTGGTCCGACCAGCCGATCCCGGTCAGCCAGAAAGGCGCCGCCACCCTTTCGGCCGGGAAAGCTGAATTCCTTTCGAAACAGTCCGCTACCCTGTTCAGGAGTTTGCGCGAGCGGAAATTGGCGACGAAACCGATAAAATTCGCCCTGTCCGGATAAAAGAAGCGCAAGGGAAACGGATAGCGCTGGCTGCCCGGCATGTCGGAGTAATAACCGATGGTTTCCAGGGAGAGCATGGCGCCGATTTGTTCATTGTTTCGCCGGGCTCTGGCCGCATAGATCCTGCTGCCCATCCGCCTGGACAAGAAGAAGGGCGGCTCCTCGTTGACAAAGGCGACAAAGCGGACGGTTTTCTCCGGGGTTATCGCGCGAAACCGGCGGGAGAGCTCCAGGAGAACCGCCACCCCGGAACCGTTATCGTTGGCGCCGGGGCTGCCCGCCACCGAATCGTAATGGGCGCCGATGATGATTATCCGTTCCGGGTGCCGGGCGCCTTTGATCTCAACCTCAAGGTTGCGAACAACAACCCCCTCCGCCGTGTATTCTTGAGATTTCACCTTATAGCCCTGACTGGCCCAGGTTGCCTCGATGTAGGCGGCGGCTCGGGCCAGTTGTTGCGGGTGGCGGATATTTCGTTCCCCGATTTCCAGGGCCAGAACGCCCACGTGTGCCGCGAGCCGCTCCGCCAGGAAGTTGTCGATTGCGCTCCGATCGTCAAGCGATTGGGCCGCGGGGGGAGCCGATGTCACCATCAGGATTGTCCACAAGATTAGAGTTGCCGGCGCCGACCGTTTCCAAAAAGGTTCGAATAAACTCATTATTCGCTTTCGCCGTTTCTCCCGGCCGGCGATCATTCCCGGGGCCGGCCGATCGGGATCAGAACCAGGGGTTCGTGATCCGCCGCCATCCTTGCGGCGAGCTGCACCGCCCGGTCATCAAAAGCGCCGATTATCACCCCACCCAGTTGCAGGGCCGCCGCCTGGAGCAAGATGTTCTGGGCGGCGTGACCGGCTTCCATCTGGACATAGCGGCGGGCACGGGTTCGGTATTTGCCGGCGGTCCGCTGGTAGACGGCGCCGATGATCAGGCAGAGCGGCGCCGCGGCGACAGATTTTTGTCCTGAAGCGGCCGCGGCCAGACCGGCTCTCCGGTCGGTGGATCTTACCTGGACCAGGCCATGTTGCTGAACGAGGTAGCGATAGACCCCGGCTTCCAGATCAAGGATCGAACCGGCAACCAGATATAATTCGAGAGGGTAGAGCGCCCCGGCCGACGGGGCCGCCCGCCGACCCCCCGGCCCGGTTATTCCCTGGCCGGCCC
The DNA here is from genome assembly GCA_029210665.1 of Desulfobulbales bacterium. Lineage (GTDB taxonomy): Bacteria > Desulfobacterota > Desulfobulbia > Desulfobulbales > JAGXFP01 > JAGXFP01. The sequence goes on along the minus strand of JARGFN010000017.1, from coordinate 565 downwards.
ACAGGAGTTGGGCCAAGGCGGGTAAAACGAGCGAGTCCTCCGCGTAGGTTCGGATCGACCGGCGCCGGGTGATGGCCGATTCGACCGCGACCGCACCGTCAAGTCTGGGCGAGGGAAGTTTAATCATTTCGCGTCTCTTATCGGGATTTTGCCGGGGCCGCCCGGACCCGGAAGAAGGCATTATCGTCAGCGACGATGATTTCAGGCGCCTTGGCATGCCTTTCCTGCCAAAAAAATGCCCACGTCATTACGGATAAATTTAGTGTAGAGGAAGGCGAACCTGAATGTCAAATCGGGAAAATTGTCCGGTATCGGCGCGGGTTTGCGAGCAAGTTCGGCCCGTTTTCAGGCCCGTGCGTTTAATGAACTTGCGATGACCCCGACCCTATGTTAACTTCGCTTACCGGATGGGAGATGAGCCGAATCCTGGCGCTTCACCCCGAGATTGCCTGGGGATCCGGCAAATTCTTATACCTGAATCCGTGACGGCTTCGTGGTAAATTTCACTAGTCAGTTTGTAATTTCATTAGATAATCGTTTTTCCCTGGATTGCCAGGGTTCACCC
>JARGFN010000195.1 GCA_029210665.1 Desulfobulbales bacterium | reverse complement strand
CTATCACCCAAATAACCGGCGCTCAGGCCATTCACCCAACTAGAAAAAGATCCGCTATTGGTCAAGTCGGAGCTGAAGTCAACCGCTTCGACTACGGCATCGGCGTAAGCCACACCGGAAACCTGAACATCAAGTTTTTGGGATTCAAGGTAACTCAGAAAATTTACCACACTGTCTTTCACCCCGTTAATCGTTCCGCTCATGCTGCCGGTGGTGTCAATGATAAAGGTGATATCGGCCTTGCTTGTAACATAACTATCGGAAATCTTCTCAACAACAAACCCCTTAACCACCCCGTCTTCCACTACAACAAAGTTAGACTTGGTCAAATCTTCATAGGGCAATCCAGTATCGGGATCTATCAACCCGGCAATATTGATCTCAATAAGTGACGGGTCAGACGAATGAACTGCGACGCTACCACTTGTTACAAGCTCTCGATCGCCTGTTGCAATCTCTGCCGGCGGAGCATCACCAGGGTCACTAGAATATGGCTTCGGTGTAGTAGAGTCAGAAACTTCCGCCCCGTCACCGCCACTTCCACATCCAGTGAAAACAAAAGAAGCCACCCCAAACAAAATCCCCAAATACAATCCTTTACTTTTCATCATGGCTCCTTTTTCAATTTTAATTATTTTAATAAAAAAAACTATTTATTAAAAATAATGACAATAAAATGCCTAGATGTCAACATCTTTTTCCTAATAATTGTCGTTTTTTATGACAGTTTATTCCATCATTACCTGCCTGCACGCCTTTCCCTTTTTCGTGAAAGTTGGGGACGTTCTTCAGATTATAAGTTTCTTTTTTTTAAAAGTTCCGGACAGCATATGTATTAGGTAAGTAGGTGATAGGGATTTGATTGATGATTGGATCGAGGAAGAATTACGTCACTATCTCCCATTGGTCAATGTATACCATGTCGATTTTCCCTTGCCATGCTTTTCCAGGAAACCGTCTACAACCAGTTCACGCAATCTTACTTTTATTGTATTCCGGTTGCCTTTTGTAAGGGATTCGACATCTGATATTGTTATGCGGCCATGCTCTTTGGCAATGACTAGGATATCTTCTGAAAGCCTGGGGAGTTTGATGATCGCCTTTTCCCGTTCGAGTTTTTTTGCCAAAATATCCTTTTGTTTTTTCATACATTCAAGAAAGAATAAAATCCAGGCTTCAAGATCAGGAGCATCCGTGCCCAGGGTTTTCTGAGTTTTCCTTAATGCCCGATAATAATTGTCCTTGTTCCTTTCAACTATGCTTTCCATTGAGCTGTAAGGCACATATGCATATCCGCACCTTAACAGGATCAAAGTGGTCAATATTCTTGAAAGCCGACCATTGCCGTCTTGAAACGGGTGAATAGCCAGAAAATGCACAATAAAAACAGCAATAACCAGCAAGGGATGCAACTCGTTGAACTCCAGAGTTTTCTTGGTCCAGCTTACAATCTCTGTCATTTTCCGCGGGGTAGCAAATGGGGTGGCCGTCTCAAAAATAACGCCCATGCTTTTGCCTTCGGCATCAAAGGCTTCAACGTTATTTGACAGCTTTTTGTATTCTCCTCGATGCCGCCCATCTTTGCCGCTATACTTGAGCAGAATGCTGTGCAGTTGTTTGATGTGGTTTTCGGTCACCGGTATATTTTGAAAGGCACTAAATACGAGATTCATTGCCTCGGCATATCCCGCCACCTCTTCTTCATCCCTAGAATTAAAAGAACCGGTATCAAGACCGGCAAGCAACTGCTCTACTTCCAGGTCCGTCAACCTGGCTCCTTCAATCCGGGTAGAAGACCCAACCGATTCAATGGTTGCTACTTTCTTGAGGGCGTCCAACCGTTCAGGGGCAAGATTATCCATTGCCCGCCATTGGCCTTTGAACTCGTCGATTTCTGCAATCAGACGCAGAATATTTTTTGTAATATTTACAATTGGTTCCTTCATTTCAAAACCTCCAACACCCACAAGCATACCCAATTATACCCAAAAGATCAGCTTTTTTATCGCAAACCTTCTGAAGATGATATTTTGCATTGACCGCAAACCTTCTTTTCCGGAAGAAAAGTCCGGGTTGGCATGATTTGTATCAGAAGATTTTGTAACTGGATTCCGGCTAACAACCTGCTGGAATGACGGTCGATAAAATGGTGAGGAAAACTTCTGCAAGTTCTTGACCGGACAACCCTGAGTTAAAGCGGTACGATGGACTTTCTACTTTTTAATCGGCCTTCCTTTATCCTCTAAAGCCTTTTATACTAAGCGAATGTTCGGTCTGATTCTCATATCGATAGTTACCATCTTCCACTTGTATGTTTTCTGGCGAGTCGGTTCCGTTTCTTTCATTAAAGATCGCATTTCCCTGAAGAAGTTGGCGGCAGGCGGGATTATCCTCTGGTCGCTTTTCTTTTTTGGTCGTGTTTACGGCCACACCGGCGGCGGCCCGATTGGAGCCGGGCTCGAATTTATCGGCATGACCTGGATGGCAACTCTCTTCCTGCTGTTTATGGCATTTCTGGTTGTCGATCTTTTCACCGGATTCGGGTTTTTCCTGAGGAGTCAGGTTCCTAAAATTCGAGTGGCGGCCCTGGTTGCCGGCCTGATCTTGGCTTTGTTCGGCTTGATCCAGGGGATGCGACCGCCTGTGGTAACGAATTATCAGGTGGCTTTACCCGGTTTGCCGCCTGAGCTGGCCGGCTTGAAAATGGTGGTCGTTTCCGATCTCCATCTCGGTTCCCAGCTCGGTGAAAAATGGTTGAGCGGCATAGTTGGCCGGGTCTTAAACGAGAAACCGGATCTGATCCTGCTGGTCGGCGATATATATGAAGGTCACGAACGGCCATCAAATGAAATACTGTCGGCGATGCGGAAGCTGAATGCGCCTCTCGGAGTCTGGGCGGTGCTCGGCAACCATGAATTTTATGGCGGGCCGGAAGTTATCGATGCGCTCAGCAATGATTCCGGACTGACGGTTCTGAGAAATTCACATTTGGCAATAAGACCCGGCCTGGTCCTTGCCGGGGTTGAAAGCGGAGGCCGCCATCGTCTTCCGGAGAACGGTGCGGAAGCGATCAGGCAGGTACTGCCTTTAGATTCCCCGGAACCTGTTATTCTTCTCAGCCACAAACCATGGCAGGTAGAGGAAGCGGCTGCTCTTGGCGCGGACCTGATGATCTCCGGACATACCCACAACGGCCAGATCTGGCCCTTCGGCTATCTTGTCAAGCGCATGTTTCCTTACCTCGCCGGGCGATATCGGGTGGATGGCATGACTTTGCTCGTCGGCCGGGGCACAGGCACCTGGGGGCCGCAGATGCGTCTGTGGCTGCCGGGAGAAATCCTGAAGGTTATCCTGGTCCGCGAATAATCGGGGTGTCCCGTTTTTATGTTCGTCTTCGGGGCGTAGTGACTAGTACCCTGTAACCCTTAAAACGTCGCATCTTGCTCGTTATTTTACGTGCCAACCGCGTTGCGACTTCCGTTACATAGCGCTGCTATGCGCCGGAAGCCGCGCCTTGTTG
>JARGFN010000194.1 GCA_029210665.1 Desulfobulbales bacterium | reverse complement strand
CTCCCTGATCGCAACTTTCCGCTGACCATCCTCACTGAATAAGCCGCACTTCTCACGAGTCTATCACCCCAGACTTCATCCCGTAAAGAAGCATTCCGGGCAGATGGCTGCCGGCCCCGATCTCTTGAGAATCATTATGAATAATATTCTCCACTTTTTTCTGGAAAAGTATATAATTTTGTCTTTTTTTAACTTTCCGGCGAAACACCCCGGCTGGCATTTTTCGCCCATCTACCTGTTTCAGGGCGTTTGTTCCGGCATGGGGCGGTAAGCGGCTCGGCTGGCACATTTCTTGTATTCAATAATACGGTAGATGAATCTTCACCCTATGCGGGGGACGAGATAATTTTTCAGCGAGAACGAAAAAGATGAAGAACAGCATTGTAGAAAAAGCTTGTTGTGCCGCGGCCGCTTCCGAAGATGAAGAGCGGAACGGTTTCGAATCTTATCAGGGAGATGTTCTCCAGAGTTATCTGCGGGATATCAACAAATATGATCTCCTCGGCGCCGAGGAGACGCTTGAACTGGCGCGGCGCCTGCGGGACGATGAGGATTCCGCCGCGGCCCGCAAGCTGGTTACGGCCAACCTCAGGCTGGTGGTCAAGATCGCCCAGGACTACCGGAAGTTCTGGATGGAGGGTTTTCTGGATCTGGTCCAGGAGGGCAATATCGGCCTGGCCCGGGCGGTCGAGAAGTTCGACCCCGATCGCGGCATCAAGTTTTCATACTATGCGGCGTTCTGGATCAGGGCTCGGATCATGAAGTATCTCATGGCCAACAAGCGTCTCGTCAAGATCGGCACCACCCAGGCCCAGCGCAAACTTTTTTACGGACTCGACAAGGAAACCCGCCGCCTGGAGGCGAAGGGCATCGAGCCGGACGCCGAGACCATTGCCAAATCCCTCCAGGTCCGCAAGGACGAGGTGGTTGAGATGGTCCAGCGCCTCTACGGCGCCGAGTTGTCGATGGACGCGCCTTTCGGTCCGGAGCAGGAAAGAAATTCTTACGATCTTCTGGAGGACGAAGGCCCTTCCCTGGAGGATACCGTCGGCGCTCTTGAGACCGGGGAGGTGGTGCGGGAGATTCTCGATCGCCACCGGGATTCTTTTAATGAAAGAGAACAGGCGGTTTTAAGCCAGCGGCTCCTTACCGATGATTCGGCAACCCTGAAGAATATCGCCGACCAGTTCGATATCTCCCGGGAAAGAGTCCGGCAGATCGAGCTCGGCCTGCTGAACAAGCTGCGGACCACCTTCAAAGAGGAATTTCCCGACTACCGCCCGAACGCCTGACTGGGCTGCCGATAATCTTCGCAATCAATCCGTTAAAACTCTTTTTCGCGGCCCCGTTTTAATATAGATTGGTTGTATTAATAAAAATTTAAGCGAAGGTTATCAATTTGGGAATCGCCGCGGATTTCATCACCATCGTGGTCGCCGCTCTTTTCGGCGCCATCATCTTTCAGCAGTTCAGACAGCCGATCATCATCGGCTATATTTTCGCCGGCCTGCTGATCGGTCCCCATGCCGCCGGGCTGGTCACCGAACTCCATCAGATCGAGCTGCTCTCCGAAATCGGGGTGGCCCTGCTGCTCTTCGCCCTCGGTCTCGAATTTTCCCTTACCGAACTGAGACCGGTCCGCAAGATCGCCCTGATCGGCGCCCCCATCCAGATCGGGCTGACCATCGGCTACGGCTATCTGATCGGCCGCTACCTGGGCTTCGCGCCGGCGCCGTCCATCTGGTTCGGGGCGATCATCTCCCTGTCCAGCACGATGGTCATCCTGAAAACCCTGATGGCCCAAGGCTGGATGGGCACCCTCTCGAGCCGGGTGATGATCGGCCTGCTGATCGTCCAGGACCTGGCCGTGGTGCCGATGATGATCATCCTCCCCCAGCTGGGCGTGGGGGAAAGCGGCCTGCCGCTCCTGGCAATTGCGGCCCTGAAGTCCGCCCTCTTCCTGGCCCTGATGATCCTGATGGGCGCCAGGCTCCTGCCCTGGCTGCTGAAACATATCGCCCGCTGGAACTCCCGGGAACTCTTCATGCTGTCGATCACCGCCATCGGCCTGGGCATCGGCTATGCCACCTATCTGTTCGGGCTCTCCTTCGCCTTCGGGGCCTTTGTGGCCGGCATCGTCCTGAGCGAAAGCGACTACGGCCACCAGGCCCTAAGCGATATTCTGCCCCTGCGCGATATCTTCGGGCTGCTCTTCTTCACCTCCGCCGGGATGCTGCTCGATCCCGCCTTCTTCCTGTCGCACCTGGGGAGCGTCAGCCTGGTCCTGCTTCTGATCCTGATCGGCAAGGGTCTCTTGTTCTGGGCGATTGCCCGCTTGTTCCGCTACCGGAATATCGTACCCATCGCCGTCGGGCTGGGGATGTTCCAGGTCGGGGAGTTCTCCTTCGTGCTGGCCAAGGTCGGCCTCGAAAAGGAGGCGATCACCGCCGAGATGTACTCCCTGGTCCTGACCGTCGCCGTGATCAGCATGATCCTCACCCCCTTTGTTTCGCGGCTCGGCGGCCCGCTCTATTCGCTGCGCAAACGGATGTTCCGGCACGAACCTTTCCAGAGCGTCAACCTGCCGGCGGCCGGCCTGCGGGATCATGTGGTTATCGCCGGCGGCGGCCGGGTCGGACAGCATATCGCCCAGGTCCTGAGGCTCTTGCAGGTGCCCTTCGCGGTGGTCGAACTGAGCCAGCAGAGGATCGAGGCGTGCAAGGAGGCAAAAATCCCGGTGATCTTCGGAGATGCGAGCCAACCGGTGGTGCTGGAGGCCGCCGGCATCGAGCGGGCCAGGATGCTCCTGGTCACCGTTCCCGCCATGCTGGTCGCCCTCGGCACGGTCCGGAAGGCCCGGTTGCTCAATCCCGACCTGCATATTGTCGCCCGGGCCGAGGGGGTGGTGCAGATGGATGAACTGGAGCGGGCGGGAGTCAACCTGGTGGTCCTGCCCGAACTTGAGGCGGGGCTGGAAATCGCCCGGCAGGCCATGGCCTGGCTCCAGGTGCCGGCCACCGTCATCCAGGGCTATACCGATACGGTCAGGCATGAACACTACCGGCCCCTGCGAGACGCCGGGGTCGACAATCAGGTGATGGCCATCCTGCGCCACGCCAAGGACCTCCTCGAAATGGCCTGGATCGAGCTGCCCCCGGAAAGTCCGGTGCTGGGCAAATCGATCGGCGAACTCCACATCCGCCGGGCCATCGGGGCCACCGTTGTCGGGCTGATCCGCCGGGAAAAGTTCAACCCCAATCCCGGCGCCGATTTTGTTTTTCGCGAGGGTGACGTGGTGGCGGTGATCGGTGACAGCCGGGCCCGGCGGGGTTTTCAGGATCTGGTCGCTGGGACCGAGGAGCCCGCAGAGCAGGGATCGGACGCCGCCGCACCGGCCGGCTGAAGATTCTTTTGGCCCGAAGGGTTTGACGGAGACGGCCGCTCAGCCCTGATGGTATTGGCCGTGTACCCCTTTGCGCAACTTCTTGAAGATCGATTCCAGAAATTCCACCCCGACCAGAACCCCGAGAGTAACC
>JARGFN010000016.1 GCA_029210665.1 Desulfobulbales bacterium | reverse complement strand
AATGATATAACAGCCTTGGGGATTTAGCATCAAATATCGACAATATAAACCTTAAATATCCACGAAGATTATTGTTGCCAATCGGCGGTTGCCGGTTATGTTGGCGTGATGCTTGATTCCGGTGATCAAATAACAGGAAGAGTCGATCTGCCGCTGTGGCTGATGCATGGTCTGATGTTGTTGGCGGCGGTAATCGTCTCCAGTTCATTTACGGTAGGGGAGGCGATCACCCATGGCCTGGATCCCGCCGTTTTGCTATTGGTCAGATACTCCCTGGCCGTACTCTGCCTTGCCCCGGTTATGATCCTGAATCATGGCCTGGGACTGCCGACTCTACGGCAATTGGCCGGTTACGGCATGATCAGCGCCAGCACCGTCGCTTTCTTCTGGTGCATGTTTGAAGCCCTGCGCTATACCACCGCTTTGAACACGAGCGTTATCTTTACCCTGGTGCCGGGCATTTCCGGGATTTACAGCGCGGTTTTTCTGGGTGAACGGCTGGGGCGTAATCGTCTCCTGGCCCTGCTGTTCGGAATGTTCGGGGCGATATGGGTTATTTTTCGAGGCGATATCAACCGCCTGCTCACCATGGACGTAAACTACGGCGATCTGCTCTTTCTGGCCGGCTGCTTCATGATGGCGGCATATCCACCGCTGGTCAAGCACTTTCACCAGAGGGAATCGATGGTGGTCATGACTTTCTGGGTGCTTGCCACCGGCATTGTCTGGCTGCTGCTGCTCTCTTTCCCGCAACTGGAAAACGTCGACTGGCGCGGCGTCGAATCAATGGTATGGGGCGGTATCGTCTATCTGGCGATCTTCTCGACCATCATCACCTTTTATCTTACCCATATTGCCACCATCCATCTGGGGCCGACCCGGGTCCTGGCCTACAGTTATTTTTATCCCTCCTTTGTCCTGGTGATTGACTGGGTGATGGGCAAGGGACTGCCGCCGGCGGTAATCCTGCCGGGGGTATTAGTGGTAACCATGGCGACGGTTGTCTTGCAGAGCGGCGTGGCAAGGATCAGGCGGATGTAGGCAGGGGCCGGGCCTCCTTTTGACGCGATGATTGCCGGCTGCTCCGGGTGTCCGGGCTCTTTTGAAACTTTACGGCAGAGAAGCATTCCCGACCGCAGGCAAAAAAGCCCGGTGGCGCGGCCCGGGGGCAAAAGAAGTCTATTCCGATTTCTCCGGTCTTTCTTCATAAACCCTGTTGATCGTCACCTCGTTCATGGGAACATCCCTGAATTGACCACCCCCGATTCTTACGGTAGTGGTGGGGGTGGCGGCGATTTTGTCGACCACATCCATGCCTTCCACTACTTTGCCGAATACCGCGTAACCGAATTCGTGCGGGCGAGTGCCGCGGTTGTCGAGACTGGCGTTATTGACGACGTTGATGAAGAATTGACTGGTGGCGCTGTTGATTTCACTGGTTCTGGCCATGGCAACGGTGCCGCGGTTATTTTTCAGGCCGTTGGTCGCTTCATTCGGAACCGGGGGGCGGGTAGGATTGCGGCGGTTCATTTCCGCCTCGAACCCGCCTCCCTGGATCATGGAATTGGGCATGACCCGATGAAAAATCAGGCCGTTATAAAAGTTCTGGTTAACGTAGTTACGGAAATTTTCGGTCGTCAGCGGCGCCTCTTTGTCGAATAATTCGATCTTGATCGTACCCATGGAGGTCTCCATGACAATCGGGGGTGTTTCCCGGACCGAAGTGTCGGCGGAGGACTCGGCGCCGGCGGCGGCGAAGGGAAACAGCAGCAGGACAATGAAGATGACAACAAGTTTTCGAATAACCATTAAAATTCTCCCGGGATCTTTGGGCTTGAAGAAAGCCGGTTTGTTAAAAATTCACCTAAACAGTGCTATGTATAGTATAATAATTGATATAAATGCAATAATGTTCCGACTTTTGGCGACGCCATCATCAGATATCCCCTCCGGAAATGCCACAGAATCCAGACCATAACAACAACTATCAAGATTCCGCCGCAGCGGCGAGCCGGGCGCAATTCCTTGCGTCGAATCGCGCCGGAAAGGTGTTCTTCGGTAATCTTGAGGTTGATCGGCAAAACGTCCAGACCCTGGTCGCGATAACCCTGCTGGCTATCGCTGGTCTGATAATTATCCTGCCCGCCTTGATTTCCCCTTTTTTCGAGCCGCTCCCGAAAATGGATGCGGAATCAAAAACCGAGATCGTCAGGGTTGCCAGCGGCGAGGAAATGATAAATCTTCTCAAGGAGAACGATCTTTGGGAATTAAACGATAACGGCGCCGTACCGCCGCTGCTGCTGGCCTCCTATCCTGAGGATCTCGATGAATTCACCATCGGGGTCAAAAAAAAGCTTTTCTTTCATGGTTTGTTGCCGGTTGCCCTGACCGCCCTCGAAGAGGTCCGGGAAGAAAAAGAGATGCTGCGGACTATTTTAGCTAAATTCCCCGAAGGATACCGGCACCCGGTTTTTTCGGACGATTTTGCGGTCTGGGGAAAGATTCTCTCCAGCGAAGAGATCGATTTCATCTTGGCGTTGACCCGCAAATACCGGACAAGGCGGGCCGCCGAGCTGGTCAGGCGGGTCGATCTGCTGCCGTTAAGCATGATTCTGGCCCAGGCCGCGATCGAGTCTTCCTGGGGCACTTCCCGCTTTGCCAGAAAGGGGAACAACCTGTTCGGTGTCTGGACCTGGGGAGAAAAGGGGATTATCCCTGAATTGCGCGAGGAGGGCAAAAAACATAAAGTAGCCGCCTACGACACCATCCTTGAATCGGTTCGGGCATATATCCTGAATCTCAACAGATTAGCGGCTTACCGAGAACTGCGTCTGCTTAGAAGATTCACCATGAATCCCCTGAAACTGGCCGATGGTCTTCTTTTCTACTCCCAGCGGCGCGATAGTTATGTCTGGGAGATTAAAAATCTAATCAAATTCAACAATCTCATCCAATATGACCAATGTTTTCTTGCCGGCCGGCCGGGCGAAGATGAAAAAATGAAGTTGGTTTATAAGCTTATTTAATCAGGGGGAAAAACACCCCCCCCCGGAGAAACCTGTGTGTACCGAGAAAAAAAAATCGCTTGCCGGCAAGCTGTTGCTCTTGCTGTGCGGCTGTTTATGGCTGCACCAGTCAACCGCCGTCGTTTCCGCCGAATCGGCCTTCGATGCGACGGTCCTTATCTATCATCGCTTCGGCGAGGATGAATATCCCACCACCAATGTCGGAATCGAACGGTTCCGGGAGCAGATGGCCTATCTGGCCGCCAATGATTACCGGGTCATCCCGTTGGCCGAACTGGTCGCGGCCCTGAGCAAAAAGAAGCAGCTGCCCGAAAAATCAGTGGTGGTAACCATCGACGACGGCTACAAAAGCGTTTACCGCCACGCCTGGCCGATTCTCAAGGCATACGGCTTTCCTTTTACGGTTTTTATCAACGCCAAAAGTATCGATAGTGGATTCTCGAACTATATGAACTGGGCCGAGGTCCTGGAACTTCATGAAAACGGGGGCGATATCCAGGATCACAGCTATTCCCACGACCGGCTGGCCGACCGGCCCGGGGGGATGAGCGAAGGCGAATACCGCAAGTGGATCAGCGACGATCTCGGTAAAAACTCGAAACGGCTTTTCGAAAAACTCGGCGTCAAACCCCGGTTTTTCGCGATTCCCTACGGCGAATACAACCGGCAGGTCATGGCGGTGGCCCGGCAGCTCGGCTACGAGGCGATTCTGACCCAGGATCCCGGTTCGGTAAGCGAGGCGACCGATCCGCACATGATTCCCCGCGAACCGATTCTCGGCAACGAATGGGCGACCATGTCCCACTTCAAATACATTCTCGGCCGGGTCGATCTGCCGATAACCGATATGTACCCTCCCTACGGCAACGTCGAGGAAAGGCCCGGATCGTACGACGCCAGGATCGTTAGTCCGGATCTCTATGAGCACAGCAGTTTCGGGATCTACGTTAGTGAACTGGGGTGGCTCGCTCCGCAACTCAAAGGAAATGAACTGACCGCTGCCGGCGGGGTTGGATTGACGAGAAGACTGAACCGGGTAATGGTCAAGGCCAGGGAAAAGGGAAGCGGCAGAGTCGCGGTCCGTTCCTGGCTCCTGGTCAGGGACCTGGATCCGTAACGGCTGTTCTTCGTCGCTTCAGCGAATAAAAGAAATCCCGATCCGGAAAGCTTCGGTGCGCTCCCTGTAGTGCAGCATGCTTTCGGCCAGGGCGTTGACGTACTGGCAGTGCAGGTAGATCTCCAGGTTTTCGGACAGCGAACCATGGATAGGCAAGTCAAAATCCACCTGGATCGAACCGCCTTCCCTGGCCCACCGCAAAGCGGTAGTGGTGACCAGGCCGTCGGCTTCGCCCGCTTTTACTCCCAGCTCAAAATATCCCCGATAATCGGGCAGATCCTTATTGTGCTCCTCGCTGTTTCTGAAGTAGAACCATACCTTGGGCACAACCTGCAATCCCAGGCCATTCTCCTGATCGTAGAGAATGGCGATCGGTTTCAGATACAATATGTTGGTGGTGCGCGACAGATCTTCGGCCTGGCCGTTCGATTCGTGCAGCAGGCCGCTTTGCAGGAAAAGCCCTTTCAGCCAGGAGGGGCGCCAGGCCAGATTGTCGGTCAGATGAAACAGTTCCGGCTTGTAGCTGGTATCCTCGAAAGGGGCCGAGTCCGATTTCAGGTCCCAGAAAGAGGTCTGGGTGTAGCCGAAATGGAGTCCCTTGACCCAGGAATTCCCGGCGGCCAACGGCCCGTTCGAATTGAGCAGGCGATAGCGAAAACTGAACTGGAACTTGCTTCTCTCGGGGTTGGCGCCGATCAGGAAATAGATGGGTTCGTAGGGCGAGATGTTGTCCAGATATGGTTGATAGAGGGTAAAAAGGTCTTCCAGGGTTGGGTATTCGGTGACGTCCGGATTCGGCTGATTCGCTTTCTGCCGAGGCGATTCTTCCGCCGCGAGCGGATTGTTTTGAAATGTGAGGGCAAGCCATAGGGTCAGGAAGAGGATGCTCGCCAATCGCAAAGAAATCATGGTTTCTCTTTTTCGGTGGACTGCGGTTTAAGGAGAAAATCTTTACAATCAGTTCTTTATACCGCAAGGGCATAAGTTTCGTTTGCACCCTAAAGGGCATAAAAGCAGACAAGCTGCTCAACTCAGCTTTATCACACCGATCATTTTCGGTTAAACAAGATCCCTGATGGCTGGCAATATCTTATTATCTCTGTTATCAAAGAGATAAGCAACCCTGGTCCTGGCGAAGGGTCTTACTTTTTTTGCGAGTTCATTTCCATTCAACCCCTTGCCACTGTTACCTATCCATTTTTGCGGACTTTGGGACTGTATGGCTTCACGCTTCTTTTCGACCTTTCGTGACGATTTCGGTGAGAAATGCGGATTAAGCTCAAGATAGTTTTGAATCTGCTGTTGATCCTGGCCGCGGCGATGTTGCTGATTGATCTGGTCATGGTGGGCTCCGCCCGTCGGCAACTGCTGCAAGCGCGGCTCGAAACGGGCCATTTGTTTCTCGCCGCCATCGTTCCCGCCTTGTATGATGGCTTGCCGGACTCCAGCCTTTCCGGATCGCAATTAGAGAGCGGTATGGCGGAAGCCGCCACGGCCTGCCTTACCTTTATAAACGGAGCGGGAGAAGATTTGTTCACCGGCGGCCCGGATTGCGGCCGAATCGGGCAACTCCGGGATGAGGCCCATCTGGCCCTTTCCTCGGGGGAAGCGACATCTTCCTTTGCCGGGGTGACCAGAGGAATTATCTGGCCCGACCGGAAGAGCCTCCTGATTGCAAGACCTTACCTGGAAGATCAGAAAATTGTCGGCGCTCTCGCCGCTGATCTCGATCTGGGCCGGGTTTATCAGGCGCTGCGCGATTCCCAGCGCATCTTTTTCGTTTACTTCGCGGTCAACCTGCTGGTCTTTACCCTGTTCGGTTTTTATCAGCTTTACCGGCTGGTCTTGAAGCCGATCACGCGTCTGGTCAATACCGCCGAGGAGTTTCGCGACGACGATGGTTTTTCCTTTCTACCCGAGACGACGGATGGCGAGTTCAACCGGCTCTCGCACAGTCTCAACAAGATGCTGGCCAGGATCGGCCGGGACCGGGGGAGGCTGCGGGAAACCATTGCCGATCTTGAGGATGCCAACCTCATGCTGCGCAAGACCCAACTGGAAATGGTCAGGGCCGAGAAACTGGCCTCGGTTGGGCGCCTGTCGGCCGGTATCGCCCATGAGATCGGTAATCCGATCGGAATCGTTATCGGCTATCTCGACCTCCTGAAGCAAAACTCTATTCCGGCCGAGCAGAAAAAAGATTTTATCCTGCGGGCCGAAAAGGAGGTGAACCGGGTGAATACCATCATCAGGCAACTCCTCGATTTCGCCAGACAGCCCGCGGATGAACCGCGGGGGGAAGTCTCCCTTCACCGGATTATCGGCGAGGTCGTCGATATCTGCCGAATCCAGCCGATGATGGCAGGCATAGAACTCGTTCTTGAAGAGAATGCCGGGCAAGACTGCGTCGTCGGCTCAAGCGGCCAATTAAAACAGGTCTTTTTGAACCTGCTGATCAATGCGGCCGACGCCATAAAAGAAGGCGCGGAAGGGGATCGAGGCCCCGGGCGGATCACCGTGACCACCGATAACCGGCAAATGGCCGGCAGGCCGGGGCGGGGCGGAGTCATCCGGATCCGGATCGCCGATAACGGGCCCGGCATCGCCGCCGGCAATCTTGAAAACATTTTCGATCCATTCTACACCACCAAGGAGCCCGGGAAAGGAACGGGACTGGGGTTGTCCATCTGTTTTACGATTATTGAAAATATGGGGGGTGTTATCGAGGCGGCAAGCGGCGGAGAGGGGACAATCATCACCGTCAGCCTGCCCCTTTGCTGACCCGCTCCGATCACATGGGATAAAGGTTTAGAATATGTCCGAGCAGCAAATCACCGGCCGGCTTTTAATCATCGACGATGAACAGAATATGCGGCACATGCTGAAAATCATGACCGAAGGCGCCGGTTATTCGGCGGTCACGGCTGAAGACGGCCTGAAGGCCCTTGCCTTGTTGAAAGAGAACGAATTCGATTTCATTCTTTGCGACGTCAAGATGCCCAATATGAACGGCATGGATTTTCTGCAAGCCTCGGCGGCCTGCAGGGGTGACGCGCCCGTGATCATGATGTCCGCTTACGGCACGATCGATCTGGCCTTGGAGGCGATGAAAGGCGGGGCCTACGATTTCATCTCCAAACCCTTCAAGGTGGATGAAGTAGTGATGGCGCTCAGAAAGGCGCGGGAAAGGGAGAACCTGCGCCGGGAAAACCAACATTTGCGGAACCGCTTGCGCCATCTTGAGGGCGGCAGCAGATTTGCCGGGATGATCGGCAAAAGCGAGCCGATGCGTGCGGTTTTCGGGCTGGCTGAGAAAGTCGCGCGTTACAGCACCACGGTATTAATCACCGGCGAGTCGGGGACCGGCAAGGAACTGGTTGCCCGCGGCATCCATTTCGCCAGCCCCCGCCGCGCTCGCCCCCTGGTGCCGGTTAATTGCGGCGGAATCCCCGCCACCCTGCTGGAAAGCGAACTGTTCGGCCATCTCAAGGGCGCTTTTACCGGCGCCGACCGCAGTCATAAGGGGCTTTTCGAGGAGGCGGCGGGCGGCACCATTTTTCTCGATGAAGTGGGTGAGCTGCCTCTGGCGCTCCAGGTCAAGATCCTGCGGGTTCTGCAGGAAGGCGAGATCAGGCCGGTCGGTTCGACCGAGACCAGGAAGGTCGATGTGCGGATTATCGCCGCCACCGCCAGAAATCTCGAAGAGGAGATCAGCCGGGGGCTTTTCCGGGAGGACCTTTTCTACCGTTTGAATGTCATGCCCATTCACCTGCCCGCCCTGCGGGAACACCCGGAAGACATTCCGCTGCTCTGCCGATATTTTATCGAACGCTTCAATGAACAACTGGGCATGTCCGTCAAGGGGATTAGTGCCGGGGCGATGGCTAAACTTATCGAGCTGCCCTGGCCGGGCAATGTCAGGGAGCTTGAGAATATCATCGAAAGGGCGATGGTCTTGAGCGAAGCGGAAATACTGGGGCCCGAAGTCCTGCCGGATTATCCGGACAACCCCGACGACTGCCTGGTTCGTTTGGCCGGGCAGAGCGGTTTCTCCCTGAAAAAGGCCAAGAAAATCTGGGAAAGGAAGCTCATAACCGGGGCCTTGCTGGCGACGGGCGGCAATCGCTCCCGGGCCGCGGAAATGCTGGAGTTAAGCTTTCCGTCGTTACTCGGCAAGATCAAGGCCTATGGGATAAAAATCAAAAAAGGCGAAGCTTCCTGATGGAGAAGGGGCTTACTCTTCCTTAAGGGCCAGGAGCGGCTCCAGCCTGGCCAGGCGGTAGACCGGCAGGATGGCGCCGAGCAGGCAGGCGCTGCCGCCCAGGCCCATGGCCAGCAGGCTTAGGAGGATACTGGAGGTCGAGGTAATGGAGATGTCGCCCAGCCTGGTAAGCAGGTTGAAATCGGCGGCCAGGTAATTGAGGAGGAGATGGCCGGCCGCGACCCCGATAATCCCGCCCAGAAGGCTGATGATCGTGGCTTCGGCCAGAAACATTCTGATTATATGCTTCCGGCCGGCGCCGATGGCCTGGAGGATGCCCACCTCCCTTCTCCTCTCGTTGGTCATGGCCGTGAAAGTTGACCAGGCCAAAAGTATCGCCAGGGTGGAGGCGATCAGGATAGTTATTGTGAATATCCTGATGATGTCTCCCAGAGTGGTTCTGACATCCTTGCCGATGCTGCCCCTGGTCATCAACCCCATATTGGGGCTGATCGCGCGAATTTTATTGACCGCTTCATTGAGCTCGACGCCTTCCTTCAGTTTCAGGAAAACTATCGAGATATCATCCTCCTGCCGCTGGCCGGTGGCTTCGGTAGTGATGTTGTCGAGGTCCTCGCGTCTGATGAAAAAACCGTGGTCGAGGCCGGTGCCGGTCTTTTCGAGGTGGCCGACCACCTTGATGGGGCGGCCGAAGAGGGTGGCCGAGTCGAGCAGGCCCAGGTATTCGTGCACGTAGCTGCCGATATACGCCTCGCCGGCCTGCAGTTCCCGGTCGGTGTCGAGCCAGGGTTTGATTACAAAATCGGTTTCCTGGTCGATGGCGACAACCTGCCCCTCGATAATGCTGCAGCATTCCGATTCGAGGGTGCTCAGGTAGACATGGTAGGTGGCCATTGCAACTTCGGGTAGCTCCTTGACCGCTTCGTATAAAGACTCATCCATGTAAAAGGTCTTTTCGTTGCTCTCCAGGATGAACTCCTCGGCTACCTCGACGGCATCGATGGGAACGATGACGATGTCGGCCCCGAGTTTCATCGATGCCGCCTCGATATCCTGCTTGATCGCCCGGTTGAACAGGAGGGCGAAAACCAGGAGGGAGACCAGCATTGCCACGGCCAGAACCAGGATGATGTTTCTGAATATTTTCCGGACGACGTTTTTCCAGGCAATAACACCAAGGCTGCTGATTTCCGGGGATGTTTTTGTCATTTTGATTTTTCTGATTCCGGTTGAGTTTGCCGTTGTTCGGAGATAAAAAAAGGAGGGAACCGGTTACAGTTCCCTCCTTTCTTGTAGCACATATTTTCGCGTAGGTTAAGCGTTAATTCCTACTTGAAATTGCCGTCCAGGCCGCAGAGGACGGCATGCTCTTCCACACCCTCTGCGTTATGGCAGGTCAGGCAGACCGAAGTGGCCTCGCCGACGAACATCTTGGAGGCAACGTTATAGAGCTTCAGCTGGCCGTCCATGGTGAACTCGCCCGCCTTGGGCGCTTTGGGATCCTCACACTCCGGTCCCGCCTGTTTGGTCCGGGAGGTGGCGATAATGTACTTGCCGTCCGGGGTGAACATGGCGTCGTGATTTTGCTCGAGATTCGCCATCGGCTCGACATCCATAGCTTCGAGGGTTTTGGCATCGAGCAGGAACATAACGTCGGCTCCGGAAGCCGCGATCATGCTGTCGTCCGGAGAGTAGTAAGCCCGGAAGGTTACGGTGTCGGGACTGCCGGCAACGGTGTTTTTGTTCAGAACCTTGACTTCGCCTTTCTCGAGAGCGGCCATATCAAGTTCGACCAGATCGACTTTGCCGGAGGTCTTGCCGTGGTCCTTGTCGGCGGCATTCTTGATGATCAAGAGTTTTTTCATATCGGTGCTGGAAATGCCGTGATAGAACTTGTAGGGGCCGGTGTCGGCTTCGGTTCCTTCCAGGAAGACCCGCTGGGCCCGTTTCAAGTCGGATTTGTTGAATACGTCAATATAGGCCTTGCTGGTCATGGTCATCGGGATAAAGCTCTTTTCCGATTGACCCGAGGCGCAATACATCGATTTGGTGTTGGTGGCCAGGGCCGGAACGTCAACGACCACATCCTGGATTACCTTTCCGGTTTTCAAATCTATTTTACCAACGTGAACGCCGCTCGCTTCCTTGTCGATTTTGTAGGTCGACCAAAACATGGTGCCGCGATCGAGATTGTCGATCCGGGCGTCGTGGGTCGGATGGGAGGCGCGGGTGCCGATATCGATCTTGGTAAGGCTGGTGACCTTGATCGGCTGAGCGGCGCTGGGGTCGATTATAACCTCTGCCTTGGCGAAGTGACCGCCCATGCCGGCCACATAAAAAGTGGCTTCATAGGTGCCGCCGGACTTGGTCATGGCGCCGCTCTTGGTTTCGGGTTTGCTACCCATGGCGGAAACATCCGTTGGCAGGTTGAACGCATACATGCCCAGGGCGACCGCACCCGTAAGCATGGAGCCTACCAATAACCTTTTCGAAATTTTCATGCTTTCCTCCTTCTTCTAATTAAGTTTTCAGCTACGGGCCGGCGGATCCTCTCCCCCTACCTGAAGCCGAGCTGCCCTGTTCTTAAAACAGCGCCTAGGCCAGTTAGAAACAACCCCTGAATCGCTGGCCCAGAAGCATTCATACCACACTGTGGTATGAAAAAAAAGGGTAAATTATTTTTTTTCAGCCGTGGGGCGAAATGGCGGTTGCCGGCCACGGTCCTATCAGAATAAAAGCATGTTATTTCGGAAACATAAGTGCACCGTCGACTTAAACCCTATATAACAGAAAAATATCTTAAATTAAATACCACAACGTGTCATTAAAAAAATAAATTATTTATCGACCGGATTTCAGGAAACATTATTCGGCCAAGGTTTGAATCGAACAAAAGCAGCTTGCACAATTCCCCATGATCAGCTAGTTTTGATGAACTCTTAAAAGCCGCCAGCCCCGGCCTTGTTGTGAATTGTCTCGTCATTGCAACGTACGCCGGTACGCTTCATTCCTCGGAATTTGCGCGCCTTGGCGCCGAATTGTTTTTGCCTGGTCTTTCCATTTAATAATGATGGGTCGGCAAGAGGTCTCGGGGCCGGCAGTTACCCGGATAACCATTTCAGTCATGTGAATACAATGTTGATCGAGTGCAAAGACCTTGTTAAAAAATATCGCCTGGAAGATCGGGAACTGCAAGCCGTTGATCATGTTTCCTTCTCGGTTGCCGAAGGTGATTTCGTTGCGATTCTCGGCCATTCCGGTTCCGGGAAAACGACCTTGCTCAGTATGATAGGCGGCCTGGCCCGACCTGATCAGGGCAATGTATATATTAACGGAGTTGATTGCTGGCGGCAGAGCGAGTTGAAACTTGCCGGGATGCGCAATCAACTGATCGGTTTTATTTTTCAGTTCGGCAGCCTGATCCCGACCATGACTGCGATCGAGAATGTCCTCCTGCCCTTGTCCTTTGCCGACCCGGGTTCGGACCCTTCCGCCAAAATCCCATTGGCCAGGGAGCTTTTGGATCAGGTCGGTTTGGCGGACAAGGAAAATTCCTTTCCGGCCCAGCTTTCCGGCGGCCAGCAGAGAAGGGTTGCCATCGCCAGGGCCTTTATCAATCGACCCGGCATTATTCTGGCCGATGAACCGACCGGAGACCTCGATGAAGATACCGAAGGGGAGATTCTCGAAATTTTCCGGCAATACAACACCGAAAAGAAAACAACTTTTCTGGTGGTTACCCATAACAGCAAACTGGTATTGACCCAGAACAACCCAAGGACTTTTCTGATGAAAGACGGCCAATTCAGCGAGGCCCGCATCAGCGGTTCAACATGATAAGGAAAATAACCTTAATCCTGCTGGTAGGCCTGTTGGCCCTGTCGGGCTGTTCGGCGGATAAACCGGCGAAACTAAGGATCGGCGATCCCGCTCCCGATTTTCTGCTTGAGGATCTGGCCGGTGAAAAAGTCCGGCTTTCCTTGTTAAAGGGGCGGCCGGTGATCATTCGCTTTTTTATAATCGATTGCAAGTTCTGTAAGGCCGACACCCCCGTTTTTAACGATTATTTCAACAAGCATAACGAGCGGGGGCTGATGATCCTCTATATCACGACCACCACCGATCAAGGCCGGGTCGGAAAATTCGCGACCGAGCTTGCGATCCCCTTTCCGGTTGCCATCGATTATGGCCGGAAAGTTTCGAAGCTGTACAATATCAATGTCGAACCGCAGACGATAATCCTCGGCGCCGATCACCTCATTAAAGGCGCCATCCTGGGCGGGGTGGCCGAAACGGAACTCGATGAGATGCTGGCCGGCGAGTTGACGGATTAATTGGTTTTTACCGCTTTTTCCCGGTCGGAATTCCGCGACCAGGATGCGCCGGACCCTGCTTTCAACCGGTGAACGCATGCAAACTACAATGATTAAAAGATACGTCCTTCTCTTTATCGTTACTTCCGGCTTCTGGCTGACGATGGCAAGCGCCGGCGCGTCGTCCGAAAACAACATTTCAGCC
The DNA here is from genome assembly GCA_029210665.1 of Desulfobulbales bacterium. GTDB lineage: Bacteria > Desulfobacterota > Desulfobulbia > Desulfobulbales > JAGXFP01 > JAGXFP01. The sequence goes on along the minus strand of JARGFN010000016.1, from coordinate 12,431 downwards.
GATGAGCGCTGTCCGGTCTGCGGGATGTTCGTGGCGAAATACGAGGCCTGGATGACCCGGATACGCGCCGGTGAGACAAGCGACTTCTTCTTTGACGGCGTCAAGGACATGATGGCCTTTTATCAAAATCCGGCCGCGTATAACGGTCCGGAACGATCGGCATTCCGCGAGATCCGGGTCAAGGACTACTATTCCCTGGAATGGCTCGATGGCCGACGGGCTTTTTATGTGATCGGCAGCGATGTCTACGGTCCCATGGGTCATGAGTTGATTCCTTTTGCGAGCAGGGCGGCTGCCGAATCCTTTCTGACCGACCACCATGGACGCGGAATTCTCTCCTTCGACGAAATAACCGTCGAAATAGTCGAGGAACTTCGCGCCGGTAGCCGCATGAAGAAATAAGGGGCTTTTGCGATGCGTCCCTCCCACATCCTGGCGTTGGTTGTCTTCCTGCTGCTTGGCTTTGACGCCGCCTTATATTTTCATATTCGTCTGGAGCGGCTGCCGAGGCAGCGATCCGCCGCCTATATTAATGATATCGTCACCGCCGGATTGGGGTTGACCGATCTCTGTCTGGCCACCGAGGCCCGCTACACCAGACATCCCGCGGTTTCCGACCCCATGGCGCCGTTCATGGATCATCCCGGCGCCATTGAGCATTTTCCGACCGGTTCCTTCTGGGCTGTGCCGCGAGACCACTCTTTATGAAGAAGAACCGGGCCATCGAAAAACAGTTCAATCTCCTTGATTACGCGCTGTCAAGCCTGTGGCGGCGCAAGTTGAAAAATCTCGGAATTATCGCGGTGTTCGCCCTGGTTATCTTTCTGGTCGCCTCATTCCAGATTCTGACCGGCAGCCTTACCGAAACCGCCGAGCGGATCCTGGCCAAGACCCCTGAAATAGTCATCCAGAAAATGTCGGCCGGCCGCCAGGAATCGATTCCCGTCATCTACCTCGACCGTCTGGCCGATATCTTCGGGATCCGGGCCGCCGTACCCAGGGTATGGGGTTATTATTTTAATGAGACTTCCGGGGCCAACTATACGGTGATGGGGGTCGATCGGGCCGCCATGCCCGAAGGCAAGAATCTTGCGATGGCCATCGAGGGCGATTTCCCGGCGGCAGGGCAGGGCGAAGCGGCCTTGGGCCGCGAGGTGGCGGCGGATCTCAAGCTCGCCGGCCGCCGGACCTTCTCCCTGTTCCGTCCCGACCTTTCCCTGAAGAGTTTCCGGGTATCCGGGATTTTCGCCGCGAGCACCGATCTGTTGACCGCCGATCTGATCGTGACCGGCCTCGACGACGGCCGGGATCTCTTTGCCATCCCGGAAAACCGCGCCACCGATCTTCTCGTCTACGTAACCAATCCCAACGAGATCGGTACCATTGCCAAAAAAATCGCCGACCGCCTGCCCGACACCAGGGTGTTGACCCGGCCGCAAATTCATAAAACCTATAAAGTAGTGTTCGGCTGGCGCAGCGGTTTTGCCTCAATCTGTCTCTTGACCGCCCTGGCCGCTTTTGTCATTCTGGCCTGGGACAAGGCGTCCGGCCTTTCCGCCGAGGAAAAGCGGGAAATCGGCATCCTGAAGATTTTGGGGTGGCAGACCGCCGACATCCTGGTCCTGCGTTTCTGGGAAAGTCTGGCGGTCTCCGGCCTCGCTTTTCTGGTCGGCTGCACCGCCGCCTACCTGCATGTTCTTTTCCTGGAGGGCTCCCTGTTCCGCCCGGTTCTGCTGGGCTGGTCGGTAATCCATCCATCCTTGAAGATAGTGCCGGTCATCGCCGCCGCCGATCTGCTCCTGATCTTCACCTTGTCGGTCCTGCCCTATCTGGCCGCCACGGTAATCCCGGCCTGGCGCTGTTCGACGGTCCCCCCCGACGCGGCCATAAAGTAAATCATGATCGAACTGCAATCAGTCAATAAGATATATAACCTCGGCCAACCCAACGAAGTCCAGGCCCTGTACGATGTCAATCTGCTCATCGAAGAGAACGGCATGGTTTGCCTGCGGGGGGCCAGCGGTTCCGGCAAGTCGACCCTCCTGGCCATCATCGGCTGCGTCTTTCCGGCCACTTCCGGGCGGGTGGCGGTGGCCGGCAAGCAGCTGGCCCGGCTGCCGGACCGCTTCATGACCATTCATCGCCGCCGGACCATCGGCTTCATCTTTCAGCAGTTTAACATTCTGCCCGATCTGACCGTGCTTGACAATATCACCCTGCCGCTTTTGCCCCTGGGGATTTCCCCGGATGAAAGACGCCAGCGGGCCGCGGAGTTGATCGAGCGCCTCGGTATCGGGCACCGGCGTGATTTCCCGGCCGGACAGGTTTCCGGGGGAGAACTGCAGCGGGTGGCGATCGCCCGGGCCCTGATCAATAACCAGCCGATCATCCTGGCCGATGAACCCACCGCCCATCTGGACACCAGCCTCAGTCACGATTTTATGGGGATCATGGTCGAGCTGAAAAAGGCGGGCAAGACCATCGTCATCGCCTCGCACGATCCCCTGGTCACCGAACATCCTGGAATGGACAGGATCATCGACGTCAGGGATGGCAGGGTAAATGTTTCTTAATGCCTGGAGCCTCAGTCTGGTTGTTTGCAGTATCGTCGTTCTTTTTCTGGTCGTCAATGCGGTCCGGACCGGGGTCAGGGTGTTGCGCTACTGGGATCCGGCCAGCGACAGCACCCTCCAGATCGGTCTCGAAAACGAGACCTGGCTCGCTTCCACCCTGGTCGAATTCGCCCTGGCCGTCCAGGGCTTGAGCCTGCTGCTCTTCATTCTGGCGGCGGACAACTACAGCCAGGTGATAGCCGGGGCGATGTGCGCCACCGGTTCCCTGCTGGCCAACGAATACGGCCTGCCGACCCTGACCCTGAAACTGGTCGGTTTTTTTCTCTACGGATTTTGGATTCTCCTCCACCAGCTGGATATCCGTTCCGAGGTTTATCCCCTGGTCAGGGTAAAATATGTCTATCTTTTACTGCTGATCCCTTTGATCCTGGCCGATGTCGTTCTCCAGACCCTCTATATCGCCAAACTCGACCCCGATATCATCACCTCCTGCTGCGCCGTGGTCTTAAGCGATACGGCGGTGGAGAGCGGCAACCTTCTGGGCATTCTGCCGCAGACCGCCATGCTTATGTTTTTCTATGGGACTATTGCGGTCCTGATCGGCTGCGCCCTGTTGATCAACAACCTGGTCCCGGGGCTGAAATCAGCGGCTGAAAGATGGCGGGCACCCCTCTCTTTCTTTTATGCCTGCGGCTGGCTGTGGTTCTTCGGCCTGGCGTTGACGGCGATCACCACGGTAATCTCCTCATATATCTATGCGATGCCTTTTCATCGCTGCCCCTTCTGCATCATCAAGCCGGAGTACGGTTATATCGGCCTGGCGATTTATTTTACCCTGATCTGCGGCGCCTTTTTCGGAGTGTCGATCGCCGCGGCCGAAGTGCTGGGGCGTCGTCCCGAGCTGCGAGTCCCGGCCGGGCAATATCGTAAGGGCGCGGTATATCTGTCCCTTGCCATGCTGATCGTTTTCACCATGCTCTCCTCGTATCATTTTCTCGCCTATATCCTGACCGGCGGGGAAAGCTGAAATTTCGTAACCGTTCAGCACCACATCTTCGGACGATCATTCATGCGGTGGTTGTTTTTTTGCTTTCGCTGCCGGCGGGAAATGCGGCAAAACAATTTGGCGCGGGAAATATTTGTGATAAACTGTGTTTGATGATTAATCGGTTTTTGCGACGCCATCGGTTTTGTGGGGAGTGAAGATATGTGCCGAGGAAAATCTCGAAGAAGGCACGAACGTCATAAGGTAGAGCAGATCACCCCCATTCAGCTCAATGGTTCGGACGGGACGATTTTTTTTGTGGTGCCGGTCGATGAAAGCGAATCAGGACTCGGGTGTATTTATAGCGGTAAAATTCCTCCGGAAGCGGGGCGCCGCTATATGGTCGCCAGAGCTGGTGAAACCAGGGAAATGGAACTTCGCTGGATCTCTCCGTTAAGCAAAAACCGCTATCGGCTCGGACTGATGTACGCGGATATGGATTTAGACGGTTAACGACGTTATCGGCATAGCCGCCTCGTCTCCCTGACAGGGGCTTATCGAAGTCCCGCGGTTCGCTTGCCCGGCCGAAGCCCGCGTCATGCTCCGAAAATCACCCCCGGAATATCATCCCCGCCGCCGGAATCCGTTGTTCCGGGCCATGATCTTGACCAGAAATCCTCTATTAATTTCTTCATTTTCGCAAAACCTGAAAAAAATCTATTCTTTAAGTCACATTATGTGTTATTATTTCACCCGCTTCTTGGCTTCCGCAGTCTTATCGATCTCCGTCAGAACCGGATGAGGTCAAATTTTGTCCTTTGAAATTAAAGAGTTATAAATCAAGAGAAGAAAAACCGTTTAGGCAAAAAGGGAGAGAATATTATGACTAGAATCGGGGGGTTTCTTACCAGGGTAGCATGTTGTTTTATCCTGATACTTGTGGTTTTTTTCGGCGGGGGCGGCGATGTCTTTGCCTTGACCGACGAGGAGTGTCTGGATTGCCATGGGGATAAGGATTTTATCACTGAAAAGGATGGGGAAACGATCAGTTTGTTCATCGATATGGCGATGTTTGGCAAAACGGTTCATGCCGAAAACGGTTGCACATCGTGCCATGCGGATGCCGCCGACGGAGTGGATGAGCATCCTGTTCCTCTCGCTTCGGTCAACTGCGCCGATTGCCACGATCGAGTCGGTGAAGTATACCAGAACAGCGATCACGGCAAGGCCGCTCTCGACAGAGATGACGAACTGGCCCCCACCTGCAAGGATTGCCATACCAAACACAATATTCTCCCGCCGACCGATAAAGAGTCGTCAACCTATCCCTTAAACATTCCTTTCACCTGTGGCCGCTGTCATCGTGAAGGCACCGAGATGACCAAGACCCACGATCTGAACCAGCATAATGTCATGAAAAACTATTCGATGTCGATTCACGGCAAGGGGCTTTTCGTCGACGGTCTGATCGTCACGGCTGTGTGCAGCACCTGCCATACCGCCCATAACGTTTTGAAGGCAAGTAATCCCGAATCGTCCGTCAACCGCAATAACATTATCGAGACCTGCAACCAGTGTCATGTGGGGATCGTCGATATGTTTAAAAACTCGGTCCACAGCGAGACGGTCACCCGGACCGGCAAGCGACTGCCGGTCTGTCACGATTGCCACACCTCCCATACTATCGCCGATGTTAAAAAGAAGGATTTTCGCCTGATCATTGCCGAACAATGCAACAACTGTCATGCACATGAGAGCGAAACCTATCTGGAAACCTATCACGGCAGGGCTTCGATGCTCTGGGGCGGCGAAAAAACGGCCAAATGTTCCGATTGCCACGGCTCCCATAACATCCAGCCCGAAGAACATCAAGCGTCGATGATCAACGATGCAAACATCGTCGAGACCTGTTCCCAGTGTCATGCCGCCGCCAACCAGAGCTTTACCACTTATCTGCCCCATGCCACCCATTCCAAAAAGGATAAAGATCGATACCCTTACCTTTACTACACCTTCTGGGCCATGACCGGCTTACTGGTCGGCACCTTCGCTTTCTTCGGGTTGCATACCATTCTGTGGATACCCCGGGGCCTGATCGAGAAATTCAAGGGCTCCACGGGCAACAAAACGGAATAATAACGCGTAGCTCGCCGATTGATCATAACCATGAACACAAAGAAAGGATCGACCAAAATGGATAAAAATGAACCTCTCTACCTAGAAAGATTTTCGGTTTTTCAACGGATGACCCATCTTCTGGTTATCGTTAGTTTTCTGACCCTGGCGATAACCGGGATGGCTCTCAAGTTTGCCATGGAAGACTGGGCGCAATGGATTGCTTATTTTTTCGGCGGTTTTACCGTGCTCGGGGCGTTGCATCGGTTTTTCGCGATCGTGACGTTCTTCTATTTTTTCCTGACCATGATCATGCTGTATACCAAATGGCAGGAATCTAAAAAAACGTTATTCGGGTTTATCTTTGATCCCGAAGGGCTTGTGCCGAATTTAAACGATTTAAATGAGTTCATTGCCACGATCAAGTGGTTTTTTGGCGGGCCGCGCCCATATTACGGGCATTGGACCTACTGGGAGAAATTCGATTTCATGGCGGTTTTCTGGGGTATTGCGGTTATCGGCTCGTCGGGTCTGGCCCTGTGGTTTCCCGTCGGTTTTTCCAATCTGTTCCCCGGTTACTGGTTGAATATCGCCACTATAATCCACAGTGATGAAGCGTTGCTGGCGGCTGGCTTTATCTTTACCATCCATTTTTATAATACCCATCTGCGTCCCGACAAATTCCCTCTGGATCCGGTTATTTTTGTCGGAAGCATTACGGTTGACGAGCTGAAACATGAACGCCCGAGGGAGTATGATCAACTGGTGGCCTCCGGTGAGCTCGAAAAGCTGGTTCAACGTCAGGCCCCGGCGCCGTGGCTGAAAAGAATGTCGCTCATGTTCGGTTTGTTTGTCGTTTCGACCGGCTCTATTCTTATCGTCTCAATCATAGTCTCCATGTTCAGCTATATCGGGAAACACTGATGGAAGGCTGGTGCTTCACGAATGACATGAACCCGCTCTGAAATATCCTGGACGGAGCAGTAATCCTCGCCCCGCCTTGACATACGCAAGTCGGCTGGGGAGAGCCTTTCCGGACAGGCGCAAAAGATGAGTTCCATAAAAAAAGGAGGGCCGTGCCGGCCCTCCTTTTTTTATGGGCAGGTTGTCCGAACCTTCTCCTGTTCAAAAAAATAATCTTGACATCTCTTTCTGAGTATGGGAGCCTCAAAAAAGTAACATGACAATGTGATATTTCGCGTTTGTTGACACCCCCAAGGTCGACATTATGGAGATCAACGATAAACTTTTCGCCGTGTCGGCCGGATGTATGACAGGCTTGGGGAGAGTAACGTCCTTCCCCCCCTTTTCTTTTCTGAAATATCCCCCCCGAGCAACATCACCTGCCGCCCTGACGGCATCGCTTCGTCACCGCCCCAAAGGAGAATTAACAATTCCCCGTCAATCCGGGGAAAATGCTCTCCCGCTCCGCCGGTTTTTTATTTCTCACGGGCGCCATGATATTCCAAACACCGTTGTTCCGGCCGCCAAGATTATCCGCTAATTACTTCCGTCGCGCGGCTTACCGTTAGCCGTCATATATCGATCAATCATCAGGATAAGGATAAACCGTATGCCGCTAAGAAAAAAATGGTGCATGATGTGGGGCATTGCCGCAGGTGTTGTGTTGCTCTGGGCCGGACAAGGCCGGGCCATTGATCGGTCGGACGCTCCCGAGACCGTGACGATCGGTCTCCTTGCCGAGCTCTATGATCCGGTCGAGTTCAATCATACCGCTCACATCGAGATGGTCGAATGTTCAGACTGCCATCATCACACGGTGGGAACGGTAACGAAAAGGTGGAACTGCATTAAATGCCATGACAATCCCCAGGAGGGGGACACAGTCGGCTGCTCGGACTGCCATCCCCTGGATCGCTTTGGTTCACGGTATCTTGCGACTCTTGATAATCCGGAATTATACCACAAAGAAAAACCCGGGCTTAAAGGGGCTTTTCACCTGAATTGCGTGGGGTGCCATCAGGAACAAGGGGGTCCGACCGGCTGCGAAGATTGTCATACGATGAACGAAACAGGGGAAAAAAGATTCAATGCCGGGCCCTATACGCCGGCCCGTTGATCCTCGCTTACCTGAACCTACCGTTTAACTTCGTTCATATCTCAGACTGTATGAAAAGTCCTATGGGGGATAAAGAAAAAGAAAACAATCGACCGGAGAAGCTTTATCAAGGGCGGTTTCGGTGGAACAGCGGCAACGGTGCTCAGCCTGAAAACCGCCAAAGCGGCGGGTGATTTCGACCATTACCCCGACAGCATGGGCGTACTCGTCGATGTCAACCGCTGCGTTGGATGCCGCAGCTGCGAGGCTGCCTGTAACAAGGAACAGGGGCTGCCCGAACCGGAAAAACCGTTTAACGATTACTCGGTCTTCGATGAAGGTCATGAGGGCGGGGGGCACGGCGGAGTGGGGCGCAGGACCGACGAGACCCGCTACACCGTGGTCAACAAGTACGAGGTTCCCGAGATCGATCACCCACTGTACCGGAAAAGCCAGTGCAATCATTGCCTGGAACCGGCCTGCCTTACTTCATGTTTTGTCAATGCCTACACCAAGACCCCGGAGGGGGCGGTTATTTATAATCCTGATGTATGCGTGGGCTGTCGAACCTGCATGATCGCCTGCCCGTTTTATGTTCCGGCCTTTAAATATTCCAGCGCCTTCAGCCCGAGGGTCATGAAATGCATTTTCTGTTATGACACCCGCCTGAAAGAGGGAAGACCGCCCGCTTGTGTCGAGGCCTGTCCCCAGGAGGCCATGACTTTCGGCAAACGTTTCGACCTCCTGGAAATTGGCAGGAAGCGGATCAGACAGCACCCGGACAAGTACGTCAACCACATATACGGCGAGAAAGAGGCCGGGGGGACCGCCTGGATGTATCTTTCTCCGGTTGAGTTCGGTGAGGTAGGTTTTGATGTTCATGTTCCCCATGAACCGGTAATCAATTTTGTGCGTGATTTTCTGTCGATTGTCCCCATGGTTCTGGTCATCTGGCCGGCCCTCTTTGCGGGATTCCATCTGCTGGCCAACCGCAAGGACGCCCAGCACAATCATGACGATATCGACCGGGAGGGGGGAGAATGAAACTTTTTGCACGAGAAAAACAGGAGTTACCGATCGCCGACCATTTTAAGGCGGATGGCTCGCGGTGGAGCCTGAAGGAAAAACTACTGCTGGGTCTCAGCTTTGATGACTACCGGCAACAGCTGCTCAGAAACCCGTTCAACTGGCTGATCCTGATTGTGTTCGCGGTGGGGTTGCCGATTATCGCTCAGCGTTTTCTGTTCGGGTTGGGTTCCGTTACCCATGCTTCCAACGATTATCCCTGGGGGCTGTTCCTTGCCTTCGGCCTCTTCGGCATGGTCCCTCTGTCCGCCTCCGGCTTCATGCTCGGCACCACGGTTGAGCTGTTCGGCCGGAAGGACTTCCATCCCATTGAACGCCTCGCCTTGCTGAACGGACTGCTCGGCTATTTCTTCGCGGTTGTCTACCTGCAGGTCGACCTGGGCATGCCCTGGCGGCTGCCTTATCCAATGTTCGTCTCGCTGGGTCCGGCGGCGGTCCTCTTTCTTGTGGCCTGGCATGTCGCCACCTATCTTTCGGTGCAGGTCGCCGAGGTCCTGCCGTCCTTCTTCGAGTGGCTCGGCTGGCTGAAAGGGAAGAGGATGATCCGGAGCATGGTCCTGGGCCTGACTGTTGCCGGGATTATTCTTTCGACCCTGCACCAGGGCGCCCTCGGTGCCCTGTTTACCTACGCGCCCGGCAAGCTTCATCCCCTGTGGATGTCCGCCAACTTCCAGTGGATTCACTTCCTGACTTCAGCCGTCTTCGGCGGACTCTCCATGCTCATCGTTGTCAGCACCTTCTCAAAATGGTTCCTTGCCTGGCGCTGCGACCACCATTTTCTGGAATCGCTGGACAAACTGACCCTCGGCCTCGCCAAGGGGGCGACTTTCGCGATGATAACCTATCTCGGCATCAAGTTTATCGCCATTGCCCATGACAAGGAGTGGGTCTATCTGTTTACCGGCTGGGGGCAATACTTTTTACTTGAACTGACCATCGGCGTCTTCATTCCGATGATGCTTTTTGCCTTTGCCGTTCGAAACGGCAACGCCCGGATGGCTAGAGTCGCGGCCTTTATCGGCGTATTCGGGGTACTCTGGAACAGAATCAACACCGCCCTGATCAGCTTCAACTGGCATATGTACCAGGAGATTCCCTATTGGAAGGAAGCGGTGATTACCATCACCATCTTCACGCTGTATCTGGTAACCTACCGCTTCATTCTCTATCGGCTGCCGATCCTATATGAATGGAAGGGGGACAAATAGATGAAGGCGGAAAGATATCGGAATGAAAATGTTCGTTCGGTCACTTGTTGGGAGGGTGATATCATGCAGGATAAAAAAGCCGGCCAGTCAGGCTTGGTCAACCTGATTCTGTTGATTGAGATTACGGCGGCGGTAAGCATCATGCTTCTCGGTTTTATCTTCCAGGCCGAGTGGGCCAGGGATTTCATGATCGGGGTCGGAATGATCAAGCCAATGCATACCCAGGTTGATTACTACAGTTACGTTAAGGGCATTGAGTATCTGATATGTTTTTATTTTTTCCTGATCTTTCCGGTTTTTTTCATGTTCGTCAATAAAAGGGAAGAGCGGATGGCGGACAACCAGCCATGATGGCATAAACGGGGACGGGCAGGGCAACCGGCTTCCGATCGGTTACCCTGCCCGGATTAGAGGGGGCTCTAGCTTTTTGCGGATTGCATGACGGTTTCGGGCCTTCTCTGCATTTCGAACAAGGCCTTTACCTGGGTCATGGTCAGGAAATTCCTCTTGACCGCAACCTTGTCGAAACTCATCCCGTCATGTTTTTGACAGTAGAGTATTTGTTTGATCTCATCCGGGGTAAGCCATTTGTGCATTACCGCAAGCTGGGCGATATCCAAAGGGGCCCGGGCCGGTTCCGTACTAATGACGACTCCGGTGTCGGCTGCTACGGTTTCAGTGAAAAATTCTCTTCGGGCGTTGACGATCCATGCGGGAATCGAGATGGCGAAAAAAAGAGCCCCGGCAAGCAATACCCTCTCAACGACATAGCCGTCTCCCGTCACTCCGAAGGGATAGGCCAGCATGGCGAAATAGAACGTTGACAAGGCGACACATATGGCGGTTTTCCGTATGGCGTTCTGCTTGTTCGATTTTTTCATGATGGTCCCTCCTTTTTTAGGTTTCTTTAGCGTTTCGTTGTCTTCTTGCTATTGCACGGTTCGTGCCAAGAAGCATGAAGGCCGCTGTTTTCGATGCGATTTGTTTTTTTCTGCATAATCCGCGGCGTTTTTGCTAGACTTTTTATTAGACGGGTTATGAGGGCCGGATGATCGAGAGATGGAGAAAAAATCCATAAAACCAATAATTGGGAATTGATATAATGACCAGTTTATTCTGCAGGATGAGCGACAGAATCCTCGATTCGATTACGGAAGGGGTTTTCACTGTAGGCCAGGACATGGAAATCAATTATTTCAACCGCTCTGCCGAAAAAATAACCGGGGTCAGCCGGGAAGACGCCATCGGCCGGAAATGCTTTAATGTTTTCCGGGCAAACATCTGCCAGTCGGCATGTATACTGAAACAGTCGATAGAGACCGGCAGGGAAATCGTTAACCGTAAAGTGAACATCATTAACAGCAAAGGGTGCACGGTGCCGATCACCATCAGAACCTCGGTGCTCAGGGACGAGAATGGATTAATTATCGGCGGAGTGGAAACCTTTCGGGATATCTCGGCAATCGAGGTGTTACGGAAAGAAATATCGAAGCAATACGTTTTTGAGGAGATCATCAGCAAGAACTATAAAATCCAGCAGATCCTCTCCACCCTGCCGGATATTGCCACCAGCGGCAGTTCCGTTCTCATCGAGGGACCAAGCGGTTCGGGCAAGGAACTCTTCGCCCGGGCTATTCATAAGTTGAGCGGACGGAAAGGCAAGTTCATCGCCCTCAACTGCGCGGCACTTCCAGACACCTTGCTGGAGTCGGAACTGTTCGGCTATAAGAAGGGCGCTTTCACCGGCGCCAATGCGGACAAAAAGGGGCGGTTCGCCCTTGCGGCGCAGGGCACCATCTTTCTCGATGAAATCGGAGATATATCCCCGGCCCTGCAGTTAAGACTTTTGAGGGTGTTGCAGGAAAAGGAATATGAGCCATTGGGGGGGACGGAGACCATTGCAACGGATGCCCGGGTGGTGGCGGCCACCAACAAAAATCTTAAAGAGCTTGTGGCCGGCGATCAGTTTCGCGACGACCTCTTTTTTCGGATCAATGTTATAAAAATCTCGATTCCGCCGCTTTCTCAGCACAGGGAGGACATCCCACTGCTGGTGGAGCATTTTCTTACAAAATTCAATCAGTTGAAGGATAAATCGATCGACTCCATTTCACCCGAAGTGCTTAACGCGTTGATGAGGCACGACTACCCCGGAAATATTCGGGAGCTGGAAAATATCATCGAGTTTTGTTTCGTCCTCTGCCACGGGCACCAGATCGAAACCGACCATCTGCCCGCCGAATTCCTGGAGACAATAACGGCCTTCCCCTCCGTGAACGCATCACATGGGGAGCATTCACCCTTATCAAGCCATGAGGGAAAAGTTATCCTGGATACCCTGCGGAGGTTTCAGGGCCGCAGAACCGATGCCGCCAGGCATCTGGGCGTATCGACCACGACCTTGT
>JARGFN010000015.1:21159-26021 GCA_029210665.1 Desulfobulbales bacterium | reverse complement strand
AAACTATCCCTGGTGCTGGGAAATTTTGCCAGGTAAGCTTCGTTTTCTCCGGCAACTAAAGCTTTGGGACGTGCTCCCCCGGGAGAACTGCCTGCCTGGAATAATATTGCCAACTCATCATTGGCTATGGTGCCGGGGTTACTTTCAAATTTTTCTGCAATTATCGAGAGTTCTTCCAGATGACTGCAGGAAAGCGCGGATAACGAAACAGGAGGATTTCTCTCCCCATATTGCAAGGCGCCAAGCCCTTGTCCACCCAACAATCTTAATAGATGGGGCACTCGTTGTTCGGCACGATCAAGCTTGTAGCGGCGAATCATAATATTTCGCCCCCAGTCATCTGGAAGGCTGTCTTCAAAAACGCCATGGACCCCGGAATGTGGCCGATCGGCATCAAATGATTCAGTTGCCAGCGGGAGGTGAAGTGGGTCGAGGGGGAATGCTTCCGGAGACTCCAGATATTCCTGTGTGTAACGGAACTGCCCCTGTAGCGCTCCTCGTAAATCCGGTTCTTGAACCGCCAATTCGCCAACCGTGATAATTTCTCCGGTTGGCGTCGATAGCCAAACATTAAGTTTTATGATCATTATTTACCATTACGCCTTCGCCAGGCCCGCTGTCGTCTTTGAAGGTTTGCTTCAAATTGCGCAAACAAGTCCCGGGGTTCGACGAGAACTGCTTCCCAGCCTTTAAATCTGCCGAGAAGACTGCTTGCAACAAGCCAGTTACCGATTGGCGTCCGCGGTGAACCTTTTTCCATTTTGCTATAGGATTGCCTGGTAATACCGAGTCTCTGGGCAAATAATTCCTGGCTTTCGTTTTTGGCAAGTCGCGCAGCCTTTAACCGTTCCCCAAGTTTTATTAGAAAACGCTCTGCTTCCGTATTAATGTTATTCATAATTAACATTTATACCTACAACCGAATACAATGTAAATAATTTATTACAGGTTATCTTTGAAAAGAGGACCAGCTGCTGGTGCCAACCATTGTCCTGTATGAGGTATATAAAGTATTGAAGCGCGCAGCAAGCAGGAAAAGAAAAGGTGCTTCTTGCCTTTGGCCACATGAATGCACACCAAGGGGGACGCTATTGACTACCATGACTAATCCTTCAGCCACGGCTCAAAGCCTTGCTGATCGCCGAGGTGGAAACTCCGAGCCGGCGGGCAGTTTCCGCTAAACTTTCCCCGTTTCCCTCAACCAGAATCTTGATGAGCTTTTTTCTGTGACCGGCGATCACTTGCCGACGGCTTCCGGCTTGCAGCTCTTTGATATTGATGTCTTCTTTTTTGCAATATTCTCGGATGAGTTTCTCCGTGTCCCTCTTTCTCTCATATCCGGAAAACTGGAGGCGGGCATTGCCTTCGGTCTCTCTGAGCACACGCTCGACAAATTCGCCGCTCCCCAGAATCCGCTCGTCGCCAGCTACATGATTGCCCTTTAGCTGCAAGGTCTTCACCTCAAACCAGCCCCCCGATGATCTGATCAACCCGCCGCCGACCAGTTCAGGACGCCGTCCCCGGGCGACTCCCTCGGCAACGTAATCACGATATCCGCGGCGGCCGTCCTTTAAGGTGTTACCAAAGAGGAAAAGCACATATTCGCAAGCCTGCCAGTCTTTTTTATGCCGATTCAACAAAACCCCGTGACCGCACCATTCATATCGTGCTAGCCCGTCCAGATCGTGAACCAGTCCGGCCCGCAACGGATTCAGATGGATATACCTCACAAGTTCCAGAAAATAGGCGTCCTCATCACAGATTATGGATTTATAACGATTCTGAAAGAGATGGCCATGGCGTTTATGGCGAATGTTATATCGGATGGCATAGCCGGTCAACAGACGGCGCATAAAGCCGGAAAGCCCGAATGCGCTGCTTCGAAGGAGAATATGGGCATGGTTGGTAAGCAAAGCCCAGGCATAAATAGTGGTGTCGGTATCAGTGGCGATCAAGCCCAACCGATTGACGAAATCAGCCCGGTCCTTGTTATCATCAAAAATCCGACGCTTTTCAATCCCTCTCACAATAACATGATGCAAGGTGCCCGGTGCATCCAACCTCGCCTGACGCGGCATGATTTTCTCCTCCTGCTTGATTTTATGGAAGAAAGGATATCAGGGTTTGTCAACCGAGTCAATAGCGTCCCTTATGCATATATTACATACAGTGTCCCCCGAACTCCTATGGAAGGAAGGATATCAGGGTTTGTCAACCTAGTCAATAGCGTCCCTTATAAACGCTTATAAACGAACTCTCCAACACAAACCCGAAGTGGCCTTGTCATGTCATCTATCAAGCAACTACTGGCCATCTGGTCCGTTTTGTTGTTCTTTAGGTTTATATGGAAGATTTTCTTCTTTTACCAACTTACCATTTTGCCAGACTTTTTTTGCCTTGAGCTGACCGTCATCATACCACTGGGTCTCCTCGCCGTCTTTTTTGCCAGCCTTATAGTAGTAGAGTTCCCTCTGCTGACCGTTTTTGTACCAGGAGGCAAAAGGGCCATCGAAATTGTCATCGGAATAGTTCATTTCAAAGTTCTTGTTGCCGTTCTCATACCATATGACATGGGTGCCAGTCCGCAGACCATTGGCAAAGATCAGCTCCGCCTCCGGCTTGCCGCTCTCGTACCAGCGCTTGACCGTTCCGTCAAGCTTGCCAGCCACATAGGGCTTCTCGCTCTTCTTCTGGCCGTTTTCATACCAGGTGGTCCTCATGCCTTCGAGCCGACCTTCCTTATAATTGGCCGCTAACTTTTTGGCGCCGCTCTCAAAATAGTCGCGCACCGGGCCGCTGTAAGACGTAGTGTCGCCCTTCTTGTAGGTAATATTAAACCTGATTTCAAGATCCGATGGGCCGATTTTCGTCTCTGCCTCACCGGCCCAGGCGCCCGAAGCCGGAAACCACAATAACAGAACCAGCATCAATACAATTTTTTGCATATCGATCACCTTCGTATTCGTAAACGAATGTCGCTCCTCAGTCGCAGCCAACACAACTAGGAATTTGTTCAATTTAACCTTATACACGGGAAGAGTAGCCATTTTCCCAGAACCACCGACCGGTTTTTTTAAAAAAAAGAAGGGGCACAAAGGCCCCCTCGTGTGCTGATCAAGTGATCAAAACGACCTGACTGACGATCATTATAAACCACCTTCCATTTTGGCAGATCCACCCTTATCGGATACAACATAGAGGGTATTAGTTACGATATTGGAACCATCCCATTTTTCTAGTATGGTTTCGCCGCTGAAATCCTGGACCAGGGTACAATCACCGGAGCTGCAAGTCATCGGGTATGTATGCCCGCCAAAGACTGCGTATAGTTGGGCGGAAGTATCGGTGCTGGTTGCGTGGACATGCAGCACCCTGGTATCCCATCGAGTAAAAGCAGTGCCTTTACTCGAAGTGAGGTCAATAGCCACCGTATCGCAGCTCGCCGAGCACTGGGTGGAGCCTGCGTAGTCGGAATCGACCACCGGCACCACCACATATCCCCCACCATTCCGCGACCACCAGCGGGTAAAGGTGTAGCTGCTGCCGGCCGTCTGGTTGCCTGCCCCTGCGCTAGTCGCGTTATTGGTATAGTCGTCCGTATAACCACCCAGGTTGACCTTCCAGGTCGCAACCGGGGCGGCGTTCAGGTAATGATCCTGAATCGAACGCTCGGCATTGCGGATGTTCCAAACACCGCGGCCCGGGCCCCAGTAGGCTTTATTGGCTGCAAGGGCAGTTTGAACGTTACCGATCCGGAAGACGGTGTCGTCGGCGGCGCCCTTGCCCTGGCCGCCTAATTGGGTGCCGGCGGCGCCGTAGGTGACAGCGCCGTGGAACGGCGTGACTCCGTTGGTCGCACCGAGCGCGGTCTTGACGCCCGCCTTGTCCGCTGTATAACCTGTAGTACCGTGACAATCGAAACAGACTCCGTAGTTGGTGATCTTGGCAACACCGGTTCCCGAAGTAATGGTGAACTGGTGTCCAGGCGCCAGGGTCCGCGTGTTGCCAGCCGGTGTACCGGTGGCGGTCGAACCGGCAATCCCGACGGTAATCGCCATCACCTGTACATCGTTGCCGTTGACATCGACATGGCAGTATCCGCACGCCGGCTGGTACGGCGCATGCGCCAGATGCGAACTATAGGTCGTTCTGTTGTTTGTTTCCCGCGGATCGGCATGGCAAACCGTGCAGTTTCCTGCCTGGGCGGAAGCACCACCATGGTGTACAGTTGCCGGAACCGTACTGCCATGGCAGTCAGCACACGATGATAAGACGGTCTGGTTAAGTGCGCTACCCTGAAGCGTTCCACCTCCGGATGTGCTTACATGGCAGGTACCGCAATCGCCTGTACGATCAACATGCATCTGATGGATATCCGTATCCCCTCCAGGATGACAGGAGGTTAAACAGGTAGTGGTAAAGACAAAATCTGTCGGGGAGTGGCCGCCGTGACTCGGAGCCGTAGCATTTACCTCCTTCGGAGTATGGCAGTCGACACAGGTGCTTTGGGTGCCTGGCATCGCAATCCTGCCATCACTTGTCGTTTTGGGCGGAGTGCCATCATCTACATAGGAATGGCAGGCGGCGCAATTGACATGCTTGGTGACGATATCGGTCCAGCTGCTGAACCTCCCGTTAACGCCATCGGCATCGCTGTTAGAATGACAGGTATTACATGCGGCATTGTTCTGGCCGATATCGACATTGATACTGAAGATCACGGTATGATTTATGTAACCACCATCTACTCCATGGACATGGCTGTCAAAGTAGGAGATGTGACACTGCGAACAGTTGGCCGGACCGGCCGGCATCGCGCCGACATACCCCTTCACGTTGGCGGCGGCCAGGGCCAGGTAGTT
>JARGFN010000015.1:0-21059 GCA_029210665.1 Desulfobulbales bacterium | reverse complement strand
CGGCGCGTAGGCCAGGCCGCCGGCCGGGTTGGTCGCATGGTCATAATAGCCATGGTCGGCCGGGGCGTCCTTATCGGTATGGCAGGTAACGCAGGTATTGCCGGTCCCGGTCTTGATTGCGTTGTCGACATCGACGGACGGTGTGTTGTTATAGACGCCGTTCAAGCCGTCGTAGCTGTGACACTTAGCACAGTTCACATGCAGAGTGGTAATCTCCTCCCAGCTATCAAGAACTACCGTGCCGACGTCAGCGCCGTCGGCGCCGTGACAGGAGTTACAGGGAAACCCGTTGTTGGTCTGGTCGGGGGTAGCGTTAAAGGTTACGTCATGACCGGCCGTGGAGGTATGAACCGCATGGCTGTCAAAGTAGGCGATGTGACACTGCGAACAGTTGGCCGGACCGACCGGCATCGCGCCGACATACCCCTTCACGTTGGCGGCGGCCAGGGCCAGGTAGTTGCCGCGAGTAGTAGCCGCCGAGTTATCATGACAGGTGTAGCAACCGGTCGGGTTGTGGTTCTCCGTCGCGCCGGTGTACGGTGTGGTCACCGAGTTCGGAGCGGTGGTATTGGTCCCTGGATTGCCGTCATGGCAACTGGTACAGTTGGTGTCGGCGGTCACCCGGGCTGCATGATCCACTACGTGATTGTCCCAGGAGGTGTTGATCGAAATATGACAACTGTCACAGTTCTGGTTGGCGCCGCCGGTGCCCTTACCGGCATCGATAATATCCTGCGCAGTAAGAGTCGCTGTACCAGGGTCCATATCAATGGTGCTCTGGTGGCAGGTCAGACAGTTGCCGGCGCCGGTGCCGTTGGTGGTATGCAGCTGAACACGGGCAAGGGAAGTCAACGCGCTATGACAGTTGCCGCAGGTCGAGGTGGCGGTGCCGCTCTCGGCCAGGAACTTGTCATGTGCATCACCGGCATCGTCGGCTAGGCCGTCATCGGTCAGACCGTGACGTTTATAGATACCCTTGCCGGTATGGCAGTCCTCGCAGTTCTGGGCCAAACCAGTACCTTTGCCGTTGGTGATCACGGTCTGCGCCGGAGTGTCGGCCAGAGCGCCCCAGGTGCTCGGATAATGGCAGCGATAGCAGTTAGCTACGGTGTCGGTAACCATATGCTTCTGCAACTTCAGAGTCGCGGTGCTCATATCGGTATGACATGCGGCACAGTCATATCCACCTGAAGAATCGGAACCCTGCAGGTTGTTATGACGGGTCGTGGTCTCGGCATGGCCCCAGGCGACACCATGGAAATTAACGGTAAAACCCGTGTTGTTGGTATCGCTATGGCAATCGGTACAAGCCGTGGTCGTCCCGGCAAACTGCGCCAGGTTCGGAGTAGACTTCAGATCCGGTGGTGTCGCGGTGTGGCAGGTAGCACAGGTGCCGGCATGGACTCCGGTGACGACCTCGCCGGCATGGCAGGTGGTACAATCGCCGCTTGCAGTGATCGGCGCGTAGGCCAGGCCGCCGGCCGGGTTGGTCGCATGGTCATAATAGCCATGGGCGGCATCGGTCAGCCCCTGGGGCTTGGCGTCATGGCACTCGCCACAGATGATCGGCACAAAACCGGTATCGGTGACGAATTTACCGGCCGAGTCCTGCACCCTGGGTATGGCGTAGGAATCGGCGGGATTATCGATCAGTATGTATGTTTGGGAATCATTGGCATACTTTGAGGCGTCGATCAGGGCGTCCTGGACGCTGGCCCCGGTGTCGGGAGGATTGCCGGTAGCATTGAAGGCATTGAGGTTGATCTCCGGTCTTGACGCGGTATGGCAGGTTTCGCAGGTCGGGTGACCGGAATCGGGAGAGGTGACGAGAGCGGCATGGCAGCCGGAACAGTTATAGACCAGGTCGGTGGACTGATCGTCAGCAATAAAGGTAGCATGATTGGTGCTCCCGGAGCCGCCGGTGACCATGGAATGGCAATCGTCGCATTCATTCGTACCCGCGTTCGGATTATGGACGGTTTCCTCGGAGTTGTTATCAAAATAGACGGTCTGGGTATGGCAGACCTGGCACATCCCGACCGGCTGGGTAACGCCGGGGGTCAGATCGACCGGGCCGCCCACCCCGTCGAGAACCTTTTTGGGGCTGTAGAACTTGACCGGACGGCGCACATTCCTGACCACCCCCTTGGCGTCCGTATAGGTTTCCGGCGTCTTAACCTTTTCTCCCAACAGGTCGCCGTAGATCACCCCGAAAGGGACACCATTCCCGGCAATTCCACTGAGATCGCCCTTGACCGTCATGGTGAAATTGTTGGCGCCGAGATCGACCATTTCGATTATTTCAAAGGTGCGGGTCGTGGTGATCGCGTTGGTATCCCCGACCAGGATCAGGCCGCGGGACCCATCGCCGGCACGGGTATTCCACGGATTTCCGGTGAGAGGGTCATTGCCCTTGGCGCCTTTCGCGGCCCAATTGACATTTGCCGTATCGGCGGGGTCGTAGATATCGTTGACATGATTAGGCAGGTTAACATCGATGGTTGAGGTGCCGATCCCGGGGGCACCCCTCCCGTTCTGGCCGTTCTCCGGGTCCCAGATATCAGTTTCATTTCTGGCTACGCCTGAAGGATATTTGACAGTGTCACTGAAGTCATAGGTGCCTTGGGCAATATAGATACTTTCGCCGTCCAGAGCCCAATTGATCTGCTCCTGGAAATGGGGGTCATGGCAGTCGGTACAGTTGGTGGTCCAGGCGACCCGAGTCGATCCGGTGGTGGTTTTGGAGTGGGTCTTCTTCTCCGGCCCTATATGGGTGGAGTTCAGGGTCGTGGAGGCGGCGCCGGCATGACAGCGGTTATAGCAGACCCAGTTGTAGGTCGTTAAATCGGGATCGCCGGCGGGGACAGGGTCATACCAGTAATCTATGCCGGCGCTGTCCGCGCTGTGACAGTGATAGCACTTGATCCCGTTATCGACGTTGTGCGGATAATCGAGCATTAAGGCATCGGCCTTGGAACAAAGGCCGATGATAACCGCAAAAGCAAGCGCAAGAAAAAAGGTGTGTTTTCCCATTGGTCCCCCCCCGGGGTGAAATTACTATCGTTAGAAGATATATGGCCACGGAAGCGGCCGGGATTTCTTAAAATCGTTTCAAGTCTAGCCTATTCGGGTCTAGCCTATTCGCACAAAAACATAATAACTTATATTCAATTATATAATTATTTAGCCACAAATTCAACTTATTTTATAAAAAAAAAGGGGACTAACCGTTTCCGGTTAATCCCTTAAACTGCTGGCGGGGCCGACGAGACTCGAACTCGCGACCTCCGGCGTGACAGGCCGGCATTCTAACCAACTGAACTACGACCCCGCATAATGATCGGTGGTGGGCGGTACAGGGCTTGAACCTGTGACCCTCGGCTTGTAAGGCCGATGCTCTCCCAGCTGAGCTAACCGCCCCGGTCAGGTGAGAGTTTTTACCAATTACGCCCCCGATAGTCAATTAAAAACACACCTCCGGAAACAATTATTTTACAAGTTTCCTGAATCCATGAGCGTTCGAGAACGGTGCAGATGCAAGGCGGCAACGATGTTGATAATACTGATGGTATATCAACGAGTTGCCAACGCCGCAGATGCGCCGTTATCGGGCGCCCCGCAGGGCGGCGGGGCATTCCAGCCGCCACGGATCACTGTCTTATTTGACGTAAAAACAATTATATATCGTGAATCAATACACTAAGCCGTCACGAATTCAGGAGTTCGTCAGTGCCGGACATTACTGGCGTCATCCACCGTTTCGGCGCAGAACGAACCGACCGGTGGCAGGTTCTTGAAGAGCTTGTCCCCTTCCGGCATCCGCAGGGCCTTTTCGAAGACCTCGTCGATGTTTTCGACCAGGATGATTTCGAGACTCTTGACGATCCGGGCCGCCACCTCGCTCAACTCCCGCTCGTTTTCCCCGGGGATCAATACCGTCTTGATGTTGCCGCGCTTGGCGGCCAGCAGCTTCTCGGTGAGGCCGCCGATCGGCAGGACCCGGCCGCGCAGGGTGATCTCGCCGGTCATGGCCAGATCGCTGCGGATCGGCACCTGCATCAGGGCGGAAATCATCGAGGTCGCCATGGTGATCCCCGCCGATGGCCCGTCCTTGGGAATCGCCCCTTCCGGGACATGGATATGGATATCGAGTTTCTGGTAGAATTCCGGGGAAAGGCCGAGGCAGAGGGAGCGCGAGCGGATATAGCTCAGGGCGGCCTGGGCCGACTCCTGCATGACCTCGCCGAGCTTGCCGGTGATGGTCAGCCTGCCCTTGCCCGGCATCAGGACCGTCTCGATCTGCAGCATTTCGCCGCCGACCGGGGTCCAGGCCAGACCGGTGGCCATGCCGATCTCGTCGGCCTTTTCGGCCAGGCCGAAGCGGTAGCGTGCCGCGCCCAGATAACGGGACACCCCCTTGGCGGTCAGCCGGTACCGGCGTTTCGAATCCTTCTTGAGCCTCTCCCGGGCGATCTTTCGGCAGACCGAGGCGATGGAACGTTCCAGACTGCGCACCCCGGCCTCGCGGGTATAATGACGGATAATCTCCAGGACGCTTCCGTCGTTGAAAATGATATCCTCCCCGGCGAAACCGTTGGCCTCCAGCTGTTTCGGCACCAGATAATCCTGGGCGATCCGCAACTTGTCCTCCTCGGTGTAGCCGCTCAGCTTGATGATCTCCATCCGGTCCTGGAGGGGGGCCGGGATCGACGGCAGGTTGTTGGCCGTGGTGATAAAGAAGACATCGGAAAGATCGTAATCGAGATCGAGATAATGATCGTTGAAACTGTGATTCTGCTCGGGATCGAGCACCTCCAGGAGGGCCGAGGCCGGGTCGCCGCGAAAATCCATGGAGAGCTTGTCGATCTCGTCCAGGCAGAAGACCGGATTGTTGACCTTGACCTTCAGGATGGACTGGATAATCTTGCCGGGCATGGCGCCGATATAGGTGCGGCGATGGCCGCGAATCTCGGCCTCGTCGCGGACCCCGCCCAGGGAAAGCCGGACAAACTCGCGGTCCATCGCCCGGGCCACCGACTTGCAGAGCGAGGTCTTGCCGACGCCGGGGGGGCCGACCAGACAGAGGATCGGCCCTTTAAGCTTATCGACCTGGGCCTGAACGGCCAGATATTCGAGAATCCGCTCCTTGGGCTTGGCGAGACCGAAATGGTCGGCGTCGAGGATATCCTCGGCCCGATTGATGTCGATGACGCCGGCGGACAACTCCCGCCAGGGCAGGCTGACGATGTAATCGATGTAGTTGCGCGAGACGGTCGCCTCGGCCGACATCGGCTGCATCATCCTTAATTTCTTGAACTCCTTCTCGACCCTGGTCCGGGCCTCGTCCGGCAGCGCCTTGTCCTTGATGGCCCGCTCCAGCTCGGCGAGATCGCTCGCCGCGTCATCCGGCTGGCCGGACTCCTGTTGCAGGGCCTTGATCTGCTCGGCGACATAGTAATCCTTCTGGGTCTTGTCCATCTTCTTCTTGACCCGGGTCCTGATCCGGCTCTCGATCGAGGCGACCTCGATCTCCCGATAGATCCGGTTAAGCAAGACCTCCAGCCGCTCCTGAATATCGACCGCCGCAAGGACCTCCTGCTTCTCGTCGGTCTTCAGCGGCAGGTGGGAGGCAAGGACATCGGCGAACCTGGACGCCTCCTCGATCTTGGCGACCGCGGCCAGCACCTCCTGGGGGATTTTCTTCTTGACCTTGCCGTACTCCGTGAAGGCCTCCTGGATTTCGCGGAGGTAGGCGACCGTTTCGGACCGGCTCAACTCTTCAACCCGGAACTCCTCAAGCTGAACGGCCAGATAATCCCGGTTGGGCAGAAATCTGACGACTCCGGCCCGCCGCTTGCCCTCGACCAGGGCCTTGATCGTGCCGTCGGGCAGCCGCAGGAGCTGCAGAACCTTGGCAATGGTGCCGAGCCGGTAGATGCCTTCCTCTGTGGGTTCGTCCTCGGCGGCATCCTTCTGGGTGGTCAGAAAGATCTCGGTCCGCTCCTCCATCGCCTTTTCAAGGGCCTTGATGGACTTTTCCCGGCCTACGACCAGCGGCGCGATCATGTGCGGAAAGACGACGATATCCCGGAGGGACATCATCGGATAGACGGTAAGGGAATCATGTTCGGACATGGTTCAAAAAACCTTGTGTGGGTTAATCGTGATGGTTACCTGTGACAAGGTAATTATGATGTAGTCCGGCAGCAAGACGGTCAGGCGGTTTTCTTTTTCTCGTTATCGTAGAGAATGACCGGGTAGTCGCCGTTCAGGATAACCTGCTCGCTGATCACGCACTCCTTGACCCCCTCCTTGGAAGGGAGTTCGTACATCACTTCCAGCATCGATTCCTCAAGCACCGAGCGCAGCCCCCGGGCCCCGGACTTTCTTTTCAGGGCCTCCCGGGCAATGGCCGCGAGGGCCCCCTCGGTGAAACGCAAGCGGATATCGTCAAAGGCGAAAAGACGTTCGTACTGTTTGGTCAGCGCATTTTTAGGCTCCTGGAGAATCCGGATCAGATCGCTTTCATCGAGTTCTTCCATGGTGGCAATCACCGGCAGGCGGCCGACAAGCTCCGGGATCAGCCCGAAGCGCAGGAGATCCTCGGGCCTGACCTGGGCGAGAACCTCTCCCATTTTTTTGACGTTCTTGCTGACCACCTTGGCGCCGAAACCCATCGATTTGGTCCCGGTCCGCTTTTTAACCACCTCGTCCAGCCCGACAAAGGCCCCGCCGCAGATGAAAAGGATGTTGGTGGTGTCCAGCTTGATATACTCCTGCTGGGGATGCTTGCGGCCGCCCTTGGGAGGCACGCTGGCCACGGTGCCCTCAATGATCTTCAGCAGGGCCTGCTGCACCCCCTCGCCGGAGACATCGCGGGTAATCGAGGCGCTGTCGGACTTGCGGGCGATCTTGTCGATTTCGTCGATATAAACGATGCCCTGGCTGGCCTTTTTGATGTCATATTCGGCCGCCTGGAGCAGGCTGACCAGAATGTTTTCGACATCCTCGCCGACATAACCGGCCTCGGTAAGGGTGGTCGCGTCGGCCATGGCGAAGGGCACGTTCAGAATCCGGGCCAGGGTCTGGGCCATCAGGGTCTTGCCGCTGCCGGTGGGACCCATCAAGACCACATTGCTCTTCTGCAGCTCGACATCGCCGCGATCGTCAAAGGTGCTGGCGCTGATCCGCTTGTAATGATTGTGGACCGCGACCGCCAGAACCTTCTTGGCCCTCTCCTGGCCTACCACGTAATCCTGGAGATGCTCATAGATATCTTTCGGCTTTAATCCGGCCGGCCCCTTCGCCGAGGCGGACTTGTTCTTGAGATCGTCCTTGACGATATCGTTGCAGAGATCGATGCATTCGTCGCAGATATAGACGGATGGCCCGGCAATCAGCTTGCCTACCTCATCCCGCCCCTTCCCGCAGAAAGAACAGAGGACCGAACCCCCTCCGCTGGTTTTATTTTCTTCAGTCATAAAATTTTACCGTTCCTCTTCAACAGCCTCCCGTTTCGCCAAAACCTTGTCAACAATACCATACTTCATGGCTTCTTCGGCATTAAGAAAAAAATCGCGTTCGGTATCCACCTGGATCTTCTTGAGCTTCTGGCCGGTATGGGTGACCATGATCCGGTTGAGATCCTTGCGGATCCGCAGGATCTCCTTGGCGTGGATATTGATATCGGTGGCCTGTCCCTGAAAGCCGCCCATGGGCTGATGGATCATGATCCTGGCATTCGGCAGGGCATAGCGTTTGCCTGGTGCGCCGGCGGTCAGCAGCACGGCGCCCATACTGGCGGCCTGGCCCAGGCAGAGGGTGGCGATGTCGCATTTCACGTACTGCATGGTGTCGTAAATCGCCAGACCAGCCGTCACCACCCCGCCCGGTGAATTTATGTAGAAGGTGATATCCTTATCCGGATCATCCGCTTCCAGAAAAAGAAGCTGGGCGATAACCAGGTTGGCGATCTCGTCGTTGATCGCGGTGCCGAGAAAGATGATCCTCTCCTTGAGCAGCCGGGAGAATATATCGTATGCCCGCTCTCCGCGGGGGCTCTGTTCGACCACCATCGGAACAAGGCTCATTGTTCTTCTCCTTCAGCCGGACTCTCTGCCTTTACGGTTTTCGCCGATTCGGCAACCTTCTTGCCGGCGCCCTTTTCCGCGGCGTCGGCCACTACCGTAATTACCCTGGCGTTGTCACGCAAAAACTTGATGATCTTTTCGCTGAGCAGCTCGTTCATGAAGGGCAGCAGATCGTCGCGATTACCGAAATACTTCTTCACCTCTTCAATCGCCATGTTATACCGCGCCCCGATTCTCTTGAACCCGTCCTCGATATCGCCGTCGGTCAATTTGATATTTTCAACCGCGGCGATCTTCTTGAGGATAAAGTCGCCCTTAACCCTTTTGGTTGCGGTCTCCTTATACTGCTCGACCAGTTCGTCCCGATTCACCCCGGCCGATTCCATGGTTATATTCTGGCCGGCCAGGTTATCCTCGAGTTCCTTGATCATCGAATTTATCTCGTAGGCGACCAGACGGTCCGGCGCCTCGAGTTCATGGGTTTCAAGGAGCTTCATCACCAGCTTGTCGGCCATGACGCCGGCCCCGGCCTCTTCCTTTTCCCTGGTGATTCTCGCCCGGATCGCCTGTTTCAGGTCATCAAGGCAGGTGTATTCCGGCCCGGCATCCTTGGCGAATTCGTCGTCGATTTCGGCCAGGACCCGTTCCTTGATCTCCTTTAATTCGATTGCGAATTTAACCTTCTTGCCGGCCAGGATCGGGTTGGGAAAATTCTCGGGAAAATCGATTTCGCGCTCGGTCTTCTCGCCTTTCCGCAAACCGATAATGGTCTTTTCGAATTCATCGCCGAAGCGGCCGGAACCGACATCGACCGAATAATTCTCGGCCTTGACCTGTTTCATCTCCCGGTCGCCATGATAGCCCTGGAAATCGACCACGGCCAGATCGCCTTTTTCAACCCCGCGATCCTCGATGGAGCGCAGCGGGGCGTTCTCGCGCCGCATATTCTCGAGAGCGGCGCCGACCTCCTCCTCGGAGGCCTCGGTGCTCTCCATTTCGATCTCTATGCCCTTGTAGTCTCCGAGTTCGAATTCCGGCCGCACGGCAATTTCGGCTTCGTAGAAGAAAGAGTTGTCCTCCTCGAACCGCTGGCTGCGAATCTCCGGATGGACGACGGCGTCCAGCCTGCTCTGTTCGAGAGCGTCGAAATAACTTGCCTGGATCAGTTTTTCGGCGGTTTCCTGCATCACCCTGGGACCATACTCCCTTTCCAGGACCTTGCGGGGCACCTTGCCTTTCCTGAAACCCTTGATCGAAACGCTTTTGCTCAATTTCCGATAGGCCTTGTCAAGCTCCCTGCCGACGTTATCGGCCGGCAGAACTATCTTCAGACATTTGTTGTTCGAGCCGGAATCTTCAACTGTAACCTGCATTTATCCCTTCCTTGGTTTATACTTATAATTATTGAGGTAACTTGCGGTGTTTTGGTGCGAGAGGGGGGAGTTGAACCCCCAACCACTTGGTGGGCTGGATCCTAAATCCAGTGCGTATACCAATTTCGCCACTCTCGCGCGAATCAGGTAAATTAAACAACTTTAGGCGCGCAGTCAAGAGCCGTCCCGGCAAATAATTGGTGGAGACTCGCCCCGCCGCCACCGGTTCCCCAGGCGGCCCGCGACTTTAATCGCTTGCTTGGCCTTGAATTTCATTGACATATAAGGTCAATATTGATAGCTAAAGAGGTTCTTGCAAAATCACCAATATCGCGAAATTCAGGATAAATTAAGATGACACGACAACCCTCCGACGGAACCGCACCGGAAAACTTCTCGCCGCGCGGCCTGGCCACCCTGATCGGCAGCCTGCCCGTCGCCGACCACGCCCGGGGCCTCGAACTGATCAACCGCTACACCCCCGAAATCCCCTTGTGGCCACAGCTGCCGGGCAATCCCCGGGAGGGCATGCTCGTTCAGTTCATGGAGGGCATGGTCGGCCTGATCGAAGGTGAGCGCACCTACTTTGATACCGGCGGGGATTTCGACGAGAAGCTGCTGCCCTTCTTCGAGGAATTTCTGGCGGTCACCGACAACCCCGAAACCCTGATGAATTCCCGCTTCGCCATCAGTCGGGAAAGGGCGGGCGGCCTTTACCTTTTTAAAAGCGAGGTCGCCGCATCGGGCCGCGCCGAAGCGGTCAAGGGGCAGATCACCGGCCCGTTCACTACCCTGACCGGCCTCCAGGACCAGGACCAGCGCCTGAGCTACTACAACCCCGCCCTGCGGGAGATGATCGTCCAGGGGTTGGCGATGAAAGGCGCCTGGCAGGTCAATTTTCTCAAGGAGACCGGCCTGCCGGTCCTGGTCTTTATCGATGAACCGGCCCTGGCTGGCCTGGGCTCATCCTCATTAATCACCATTTCCCAGGAAGACCTCGCCGCGGACCTGAATCAGGTGACCGGGGCGATTCGCGGGGCCGGCGGCCTGGCCGGGGTCCATGTCTGCGCCAACACCGAATGGAGCCTCTTGCTGACCGGCGATATCGACATTATCAGTTTCGATGCCTATAATTTTTTCGACCGGTTCATTACCTGCCGCGATCAGATCCACGCCTATCTGGAGAGGGGCGGGATTATCGCCTGGGGGATCGTTCCGACCTCCGAAGAGGACAAAATCGCCGGCGAGACCACCGCGTCGCTGGTCGCCCGCTGGGAGGAGCAGGCCGCGCAACTCGCCACCGAGCGCTGGACCCTGGCCGCCATCCTTGAGCGGAGCCTGATCACCCCCAGTTGCGGGACCGGCTCCCTGGCCCCGGAGCTGGCCGAAAAAGTCCTGCGGTTGACCAGTGAAATATCGGCCGTTTTGCGCCGTAAATACCTCTCCTGAGTTGGGCAAAAATTTCTTTATTCCAGGATCATCCAATGAGCGAAGAACTAAACCAGATATTACGGCAGAGACAGCAGAAAGCCGCCGACCTGACCGATCTCGGCGTCAATATTTACGCCAACGACTTCAAGCCGGCCGAGTCGGTCAGGGACCTTCTGGCCATGGCCGAAGAGGTTACCGACGAAACCGAACCCGGCCAGGGGCCGACCTACACGATCGCCGGCCGGATCATCGCCCTGCGAAAATTCGGCAAGGCCTCCTTCCTCCACATCCAGGACGAGTCCGGCCGCATCCAGATTTACGTAAAAAGAGACGTGGTCGGCGACGATGCGTACGCGATCTTCAAAAAACTCGATATCGGCGATATCGCCGGCTTCGGCGGCGCCCTGTTCCGAACCAACAAGGGCGAACTGACCCTCCAGGCCGATCTGGTTAAACCGCTCACCAAGTCCCTGCGGCCGCTGCCGGAAAAATTCCACGGCCTGACCGACATCGAAACCCGCTACCGCCAGCGCTACCTTGATCTGATCGTCAATCCCGAGGTCCGCGAGACCTTCCGGAAACGGGTCGAGATCATCCGCCTGATCCGCGATTTTCTGACCAACCGCGGCTTCATGGAAGTGGAAACCCCGATGATGCAGGCCATCGCCGGCGGCGCCACCGCCAAACCGTTCAAGACCCACCACAACGCCCTCGGCATGGACCTGTATCTACGGATCGCCCCGGAACTTTACCTGAAAAGGCTGTTGATCGGCGGCTTCGAAAAGGTCTTCGAGATCAACCGCAACTTCCGGAACGAAGGGCTCTCCACCCGGCACAATCCCGAATTCACCATGCTCGAATTCTATCAGGCCTTCGCCGACTATCACGACCTGATGGACCTTACCGAGGAGATGATCTCCTGGATCGCCTCGGAAGTGACGGGCTCGATGGTCGTCAACTATCAGGGCGCGGAAGTGGATCTGTCGCCGCCCTGGAAACGCTACACCATGGACGAAGCCCTCACCGAAGTGGCCGGGATCGCCGCCGCCGACCTGGCCGATCCGCAAAGGGTCATGGCCTTGGCCGAAAAACACCAAATCAAGCTGGAAACGGAAGCCGGACCGGGCAAGGCGAAGACCGAACTTTTCGAGCTGTTGGTCGAGGAGAAGCTGATCAATCCGACCTTCGTCACCTCCTACCCCACCGAGGTTTCCCCCCTGGCCCGCCGCAACGAGGAGAACCCCGAGGTTACCGACCGGTTCGAGCTGTTCATCACCGGCCGGGAAATCGCCAATGCCTTCAGCGAACTGAACGACCCCGTCGACCAGAAAAAAAGGCTGGAGAAACAGATCGCCGAGCGCGGCGCCGACGAGGAGATCTTCCCTGAACTTGACGAGGATTTCATCCGCGCCCTGGAATACGGGATGCCGCCGGCCGCCGGCCAGGGCATCGGCATCGACCGCCTGGTCATGCTGCTCACCGATTCCCCGTCGATCCGCGACGTTATCCTCTTTCCCCATCTGCGCCCGGAAAAATCAGCCGGCAACGGGAGCCGCTGACCTTGCACTTCGAATGGTTTGTCAGCCTGCGTTATCTGAAGGCCAAGCGTAAAAAGGGCTTTATCTCCCTGATCACGGTAATCTCGGTGGTCGGGGTCGCGGTCGGGGTCATGGCCCTGATCTGCGTCCTCGGGGTAATGACCGGTTTCACCGAAGAGTTCCGGGCCAAGATCCTCGGGGTCAACTCCCATATCGTCATCCAGAAATACGGCGCCGCCATCACCGATTACGCCGCCCTGCGCGACCGGCTCCTCGCCAGGCCGGCGGTGATCGGCGCCACCCCCTACCTCTATACCCAGGCGATGATCACCGCCGGGGAGGGCGGTACCGGCGCCATTCTGCGGGGCATCGATCCGGCCACGGCCCCGTCGGTGATTGCTCTCGGCGACCATCTGCTCAAAGGCAGGCTGGCCGACCTCGACTCGACCTCCGGCAAGGTTCCGGGCATCATCGTCGGCAGCGAACTGGCCAAGCAGCTCCACCTGCGCATGGGCGACCGGGTCAGATTGATCTCCCCCGCCGGTCCGCTGACCCCGATCGGGGTGATCCCGCGGATGAAACCGTGCGAGGTGGTCGGTATTTTTGAAACCGGCATCTTCGAATACGATTCGACCCTGGCCTACGTCTCCCTGGCTACCGCCCGCGTGTTCCTCGACCTAGATGAGGGCGTCCACGGCATCGAACTCCGGCTGACCGACATCTATCAGGCGGACAAGATCGCCCGGGACATCGAGCGGGAACTGGGCGTAAGCTTTGTGGCCAAGGACTGGATCAAGCTGAACCGGAACCTCTTCTCGGCCCTGCGCCTCGAAAAAACCGCCCTGTCGATAATCGTCGCCCTGATCGTCCTGGTCGCCGCCTTCAACATCGTCAGCACCCTGATCATGGTGGTCATGGAAAAATCCCGCGACATCGCCATTCTTAAATCGATGGGCGCCACCTCCGGCTCGATTATGCGAATTTTCATCTATGAAGGGCTGGTCATCGGCCTGACCGGCACCCTGCTCGGGGTACTGGGAGGACTTGGTCTTTCCGAACTGCTGAGCCGCTACCAGTTCATCAAGCTGCCCGACGTCTACCCGATGACCACCCTGCCCGTCCAGGTGCTGCCCCTGGATGTCGCAATGATTGCCGGCGCGGCCGTAATCATCACCTTCGTGGCCACCCTCTATCCGTCCTGGCAGGCCTCCCGGGTGGAACCGGCGGAAGCACTGAGGTACGAATGAAAGACAGCGGCGCCCATCCCATCAAGGAACTCGACTGCAAGGCCCGGGGCATCACCAAGACCTTTGTTCAGGGTCCGACCCGCCTCGAAGTGCTGAAAGGTATCGACCTCGATCTGAAGAGAGGCGAGATGATCGCCATTGTCGGCACCTCCGGCACCGGTAAAACCACCCTGCTGCAGATCCTCGGCGGGTTGGACCGGCCCTCGTCCGGTTCGATGTTTTTCAACGATGAAGATATCTTCCGGAAGGCCGATCGGGAGTTGTCGAAATTCCGCAACCGGGCAATCGGTTTCGTCTTCCAGTTCCATCACCTGCTGCCCGAGTTCACCGCTCTGGAGAACGTTATGATGCCGGGGCTGATCGGCGGCGAAGACCGCGAGCCCCTGATCGAGCGCGCCCTGAATTTGCTTGACCAGGTCGGGCTGGCCGCGCGCAGCGCTCACAAGATCGGCGAACTTTCAGGCGGCGAGCAACAGCGGGTCGCCCTGGCCCGGGCCCTGATCATGCAACCCGATCTGCTTCTGGCCGACGAACCGACCGGCAATCTCGATCCGGCCACCGGCGCCCGGGTTTTCGAGCTGATCCGAAAGATGAACCGCGAATTGGGCCTGACCACGGTGATGGTCACCCACAACCATGCCCTGGCCAAACGAATGGACCGCTGCCTCGCCCTGCGGGACGGCATCCTTCGCGACGCGGCCCTGACTATCTCCTGAATCCGTGAGCGTTCGAGAACGGCGTAGATGCAAGGCGGCAACGATGTTGATAATACTAATGGTATATCAACGAGTTGCCAACGCGGCAGATGCGCCGTTATCGGGCGCCCCGCAGGGCGGCGTGGTGAACCATGGCAATCCAGGGGAAAACGATTATTTCATGCAATTACAAAATGATAAACTGAAATTCCCCGCGAAGCCGTCACGGATTCAGGTATCTGAGAGAATTCCCTGCACAAGAATACTTCGACAAGCGGTTATTAAATCATGATCTTTACATCAATTAAACTGGATGGCGTCGCAAAAAGTCTCGGCATGGCGGTATTGTTCGCCGCCCTGGCAACATTCCTTCTGCCGGTTATTTCGGCCGGGGCGGCGGAGCCGCCGGCAACCACCGTCATCCTGCCCCTCAAGGTCAATGCGGAAAGCGAAAAAGACCGGCTGACCGGGGAAGTCGATCGATTTATGCGAATAGCCGCCGAAAAACACGGCCTGGCCATGCTGCCCCGTGACGAAGCGGTTCAAGAAGTGCTGGCGGCGAGCTGGCCGCCAAACATGAGTTCCCTTGAATCCGTGCCGGCCGTTAAGCGGTACGACATGATCGCGGTCGGCAGTCTTACCCGTTTAGGCGATAGTCTAAGCCTCGACATGACGGTTTTCGAGCCGGCTGACCCCGCCGCCGCCACCTATTTCTTCAAGGACATCGGCGCGGATGAGCAGTTGGCCACGGCGGTCGACCAGATCGTCAAGCAGCTCGACGACTTTTCCAAACGCCACCGCTTTATTGCCGCGATCAAGGTCGAGGGCAACCGCCGGATAGATTCGGGCGCCATTCTCCGAAAAGTCACGACCCGCCCCGGCGACCGCTTCAGCCCCGCCGCCTTGAGTGCGGACCTGAAGGCAATCTTTGCCATGGGTTACTTCGCTGATATAAGAATCCTCACCGAACCGACCCCGCAGGGCCATGTCGTCACCTTTGCCGTCGAGGAACGGGAGATGGTGGGCAAAATCACGATCAGCGGCAACGACAAGATAAAAGAAGATGAGCTGCGGGCGGCAATCAAGATCAAGAGCCATGCGATCGTCAACGACGAGGCGATAAGGGAATCGATCGCCAACATCAAAAACCTCTACCGGGAAGACGGCTACTTCAATTGCCGGGTCACGGTCGAGCAGACCGAGGCCGGCAATGACCGGGTCGACCTGACCTTCCTGATCGATGAAGGCGACCGGATCTTCATCAGGGAAATCATCTTCACCGGCAACGAGAATTTTACCGACCAGAAGATCAAAAAGGCCATTTCCAGTTCGGAAAAGGGCTGGTTTTCCTTCATTACCGATTCGGGGCTGCTGGACAAGGGAAAACTGGAACAGGATGCGAGCCGGATCACCGCTTTTTATCACAACCAGGGCTTCGTCGAGGCAAAGATCAGCGAACCGGAGATCGTCCAGAAGGAAAACTGGTTCCATGTTTATTTCCATATCGACGAAGGGCCGCGCTATAAATGCGGCGGCGTCGAACTGTCCGGCGACCTGATTGTCGCCGAGGATGTACTCCGCAAGATGATCAGGGTGGACAGGGAGGAATTCTTCAGTCGCAAGGTTCTCCGGGAGGATGTCCTGCGAGTTACCGATTTTTACGCGGACAAGGGTTACGCTTTCGCGGAAGTCTACCCGCGAACGACCAGAAACAGGGGTGAGGAAACCGTTGACCTTGATTTCCGGATCACCCAGGGGCAGCTGGTGACCATCAACCGGATCAACATCAATGGCAACACCAGGACCCGGGACAAGGTCATCCGCCGCGAGATCATGCTCAAGGAAGGGGGGCTGTTCAACGCCAGCAAGCTCAAGGAAAGCAACCAGAAACTGGCCCGCCTCGAATTTTTCGAGGACGTCAACATCTCGCCGGAACCGGGCCTTGACGAAAGCCAGCTCGACCTGAACGTCGAGGTCAAGGAAAAACCCACCGGCAAGTTCAGCATCGGCGGGGGCTACAGCACCGTCGACAAAATGACCTTCATGGGGGAGATCAGCGAAAACAACCTTTTCGGCCGCGGCCAGAAACTGTCCCTGCAGGCCAACATCAGCGACAACGCCAACAAATTTAATCTCAGTTTTACCGAACCGCGTCTCCTGGACAGCAAACTGCTTCTTTCTTTTTCGCTCTACAACTGGGACCGGGAATACGATGATTACACCAAGGATTCTCAGGGCGGTACCATCCACGTCGGCTATCCGCTCTGGGAAAAATGGCGGCTCAACACCGGTTTCGGGTACGACGACACCGCTCTGACCGATCTCGGGGAAGCCCCTTCCAAACCGGTCCTCGATTCGCAGGCCAATCCGGTCACCATCTCGATAAAAACGACCCTGCACCGCGACACCCGCGACCGGATGTACGGGGCCAGCAAGGGCTCCAACCACAATCTCTCCGTCAAATACGCCGGCGGCATAATGGGGGGCGACAACAGCTTTACCAAATTCGAGGCTTCCACCAGCTGGTTCTTTCCGATTACCAAGAGCACCACTTTCCACCCGAGACTTTCGGCCGGGCAGATTTTCGGAAACTCCGAAGGGTATCTGCCGGTATTTGAAAAGTTCTACCTGGGCGGCCTGAACTCGATTCGTTCCTTCGACAACGGCCAGATCAGCCCCATTGAAGAGGGCGAGAGGGTAGGCGGCGACAAGATGTGGTACGCCAACCTGGAATACATCTTCCCGATCGCCAAGACCCAAGGGCTTCTCGGGGTGGTATTCTATGATATCGGCAATGTTTACGCGACCGGTGAATCCTGGCAGTTCAGCGACTACAAGCACAGCACCGGCGCGGGGATCAGGTGGTTGTCGCCGATCGGCCCCCTGCGGTTGGAATGGGGTTACAACCTCGACCCGAAAGAGGATGAGGACACCAGAAACTGGGAATTCAGTATCGGCGGCAGCTTCTAGTCTAGCCGACAAGATGAAAGAACTCTTAAAAAGATTATCGGAACAGGAAAAATTCGCCTCGACGGTCGCGGGACTGCGGGGCGGCGCCAAGGCATTGCTGGCGGCACGGGCGGCCCGGCAACTCCGACGGCCCGTTACCTTTATCACCGCCTCCGAGGACAAGGCCGCCGAAATGGAGCAGGATCTCGCCCTGTTCACCGATCTGCCGATCCTGCTTTATCCCGGTTTCGACATCCCCGCCTACACGCCGCTTTCCCCGGACCCGGCCACCGTTGCCGGCCGCCTTTCCACCCTCTACCGATTAATCAATATCGACACCCCATTTATCCTGGTAATTCCCGCCGAGGCCCTGCTGCGCCGGGTAATTACCAAGGGAACGCTCAGCGCTCGGGCCGAACTGGTCATCGCCGGCGAGGAAACCGACCAGATCGACCTGGTCCGGCGCCTGATCGCCGGCGGCTACGAAAAGGTGGCCCTGGTCCAGACCCCGGGCGAGATCAGTCTGCGCGGCGGCATTCTCGATATCTTTCCGCCCCACCCCGGCGAACTGCATTCGACCAGGAGCGCTTCACCGCTCATTTCCGATAACTGCCCGGTGCGCCTTGATTTTTTCGGGGATACCGTCGAGTCCATTAGATTTTTCGATCCGATCAGCCAGCGCTCGCTCCGGGAGCTGGAAGAGTTCACCATTCTGCCGGCCGCGGAGACCATCTATCCCGAGCCCGGTGACGACGGGGCAAAAGCGCCGGCCGACCGTCTGCTTGAACATGCCCGCGCACAGGGTTGGGACCCCGACGAGGTGGACTCACTGGTTGACCGGCTCCGGGCAAAACGCCGCTTCCCCGGCATCGAGTTTCTTTTACCACTGTTTCATGCCGAACCGTCCGCCCCCCTTGACTTCATCCCCGACAACTCGGCGATCATCCTGGATGATCCGCATGAAATCGGCAAAGGCATTGAGCTGAGCTGGGAGCGGATCACCGCCAACCACAGGGAGACCATGGCCGCCGGCCGGCCGGCCCTGTCGCCGGCCGAACTGTTCCTGGACAGCCGGGAACTGGCGGAGGCACTCCAGAAATTTTCGCTTATCGGTCTCGATGACTTCCCGGCCGCCGGCCGCCGGGAAGACAGGGACGCCGCCCTACTCCTGCCGCCCGGAATCGGCGGGGAGAGCCGGACTGTCGCGACCGGCAGCCACACCCTGATCGGCCAGGAACTTGAACTGCAGCGCCGCGAAAAAGGGCTGCTGGCCCCGCTGGTCGATCGGATCGTGAAATGGCAGGCGGAAGGCGACGTGGTTATCCTGGCCTGCCGCTCCGAACGCCATGGCGAACAACTGGCCGAATTCCTTCTCCACCACGACCTCAAGGTGATCCGCGGGGAGGTGCCGGTTCCGGATGCTCTACCGGCCGGGGCCGCTCGGGGAATCGTTCTGTATCCTTCGCCGCTGTCGGCCGGTTTCGATCTGCCCGGCGAGAAGATCCACTTTCTTTCGGAAACGGAACTTTTCGGCGAAAAAAGATTAGGCAAAAAACGGGGCCGCCCGATCAAGGACTCCGAAGCGGTAACCTTCGAGGCGCTGGGGGCGGGCGAAATCGTGGTCCATATCGACCACGGCCTCGGCCGCTATGCCGGCCTGATCAACATGACCGTCAACAACATCGAAGGGGATTATCTGCAGATCGATTATCAGGACGGCGACAAGCTTTATGTGCCGGTCGATCGCCTCAACATGGTCCAGAAATACAAAGGGCTGGCCGATCAGACCCCGAAACTGGACAAGCTCGGCGGCCAGGCGTGGAGCAAGGCCAAGGCCAAGGTCAAGGAGGCGGTCTGGAAAGTGGCCCAGGAACTGCTTGATCTCTATGCCAGGCGCCAGATCACCACGGGCCGCCGTTTTTCCGCGCCGGACGAGCTCTTCCATGAACTTGAGGAATCCTTCCCCTTCGACGAGACCCCCGGCCAGCTCAAGGCGATCAACGAAGTACTGGACGATCTAACCTCGGAGCGGGTCATGGACCGGCTGATCTGCGGCGATGTCGGTTACGGTAAAACCGAGGTGGCGATCCGGGCCGCCTTCAAGGTCGTGGCCGACAACTGCCAGGTCGCTATCCTGGTGCCGACTACGGTCCTGGCCGAGCAGCATGTCGCCACCTTCCGGGAGAGACTGCGCGGCTTCGGGATCAGGATTGAGGCCTTGAACCGCTTCCGGCCCAAAGCGGAACAGCAGCGAACCCTGAAAGGGCTCAAGGACGGCGCCGTCGATATAGTCATCGGTACCCACCGGCTGCTCTCCAGGGATGTCGAATTAAAAAATCTCGGCCTGCTGATCATCGACGAGGAGCATCGCTTCGGGGTCAAACACAAGGAGCGGATCAAGAAAATCCGCACCGGGGTCGATGTCCTGACCCTGACCGCCACCCCGATCCCCCGTACCCTGCAGATGTCGCTCCTCGGGGTCCGGGACCTGTCGGTAATCAGCTCGCCGCCCCGCCATCGCCGCTCGGTAAAGACCTTCGTGGCCAAATTCGACGACCTGGTCATCAAGGAGGCGGTCACCCGGGAAATGCAGCGCGGCGGCCAGGTCTTCGTAGTCCACAATCGGGTAAGTTCCATTCACGACATGGCCCGCCGGATTCACGACCTCAAGCCCGAGGCCCGCACCGCCATCGCCCACGGCCAGATGCCGGGCCGGACCCTTGAAGAGATCATGGTAAAATTCGTCAACCGGGAGATCGACGTTCTGGTCTGCACGACCATTATCGAATCGGGCCTCGATATTCCAAACGCCAACACCATAATCCTCACCCGGGCCGACCGGCTGGGAATGGCCGAGATTTACCAGTTGCGCGGCCGGGTCGGCCGGAGCAGCGAACAGGCCTATGCCTATCTACTGGTCCCTTCGATGGAGGGGCTTTCCCGGGATTCCCAGCGGCGGCTGCGGGCCCTGATGGACTACAACGAACTCGGCGGCGGCTTCAAGCTTGCGATGAGCGACCTGCAGATCAGGGGCGGCGGCAATATCCTGGGCGAATCCCAGAGCGGTAATATCGCCGCGGTCGGCTACGATCTCTATCTTGATCTGTTGCAGAGGACGGTCGAGGATCTTAAAAACAAAGGCGTCGGGGCCGGCTCGGCAACCGAGGAGGAAATCGAACCGGAAATAAACCTGTTGCTGCCGGCCTTTATTCCCCATGAATATATCCGGGACACCGATCTGCGCTACATAACCTACCGGAAGATCACCACCTGCCACCACGAGGAGGATCTGGCCGACCTCAGGGACGAACTCCGGGATCGATACGGCCACTTGCCCGATGAGACCCTTAATCTCCTGGAGATCATCTCGCTCAAGGAGACCCTGGTCAAGCTTAAGATCAAGCGTCTTGATCAGGGCGAGAACAACCTGGTCCTTACTTTCACCGAACAGACGCCGGTCGACCCCGGCCGTCTCCTGGAAATGATCAATTCCTCCGAGGGGAAAATGCGCCTCACTCCTGACAGCCGTCTGGTCGTCACCATCGCTGCCGACATCCCGGCGGCGATTATCGAGGAAGCCAGAAAAATATTGCGCACCCTCCTGGGGAATGCTACTTAACTATGATAAACTCGCAAAATGTTAAAAAACCTGTCATTGCGAACGAATGATGGTAATCCTTCTTATACCCACAGGGCATAAGTTTCGTACGAGCAGACAAGCTGCTCAACTCAGCTT